>DATLLC010000264.1:0-7624 GCA_035538015.1 Vicinamibacterales bacterium | reverse complement strand
CCAGATAGATCACCAGACAAATCAACAGATCAACCGATCGCAAGCTCGATCACGAGATCACCAGCTCACAAGATCGCCACATCTCCAGTAGGGTGGCATCAGCCTGGACGCTTCGCCACCCGAGGGCCGTCTTGAGGGCCGCGGGTCTATCACAGCCGAGCTTGTGGGCGGGGGTCCGGCTGGGCGGTGTCGGGGCAAGACCCATCCGCAGCACGTATAATCCGGGATGGCGGTGGCCCGGTGGCCGCGCCTCTCCCAGTGGAGGAACGCTAGATGAAGCAGGACGTGAAGGGTCGCCGCCAGCTGGTGGCGGGCCTCGGTGCAGCCGCGACGGCGGTGGCTGTGGGGGCCCGGCCGAGCGCGCAGGCACCTGCGCATTTCACGCCCACCCGGCATTCGCAAGACGAGTGGATGGGTAAGATGACGGGCTCGCACCGCGTCATCCTGGACGTCACCACAGCCGAGGGCATGCCCGACGGCATCCGGTTCGTCGGCAACCTGTACACCGGACACCAGAGCGGCTACAACGTCCCGGAGTCCGACCTGGCCGTCATCGTCGTGCTCCGGCACGCGGCAACGGCCTACGGTTACAACAACACATTCTGGACGAAGCACGGGGCGGAGCTCGCCTCGCAGGCGGGATCGTTACCGGTCGGCAATCCGTACGACTCCGGCGACCGGGTGCAGCTGTCGACGCTGGCCAAGCGCGGGGTGCAGTTCATGGTGTGCGGCACCGCGAGCCGCGGTTTGTCGCGCCGCCTCGCGGGCGAAAAGGGTGACGCCGACGCCATGTTCAAGGAGATGGAGGCGAACCTGATCTCGAGCGCCCGAATCGTGTCTGCCGGCGTGGTCGGCGTGACCCACGCGCAGGAGTACGGGTTCAGTTACCTGTTCGTCGGCTAACAAGACACAAAATCGAAGAGGAAAGAGAGAAACGAAAAACCCTGGTGTTCGCCGTCCTCGCCTCGCGCTTCTCGCTTCTCGCTTTTCTCTCTTGGCTCTTCTCTTCTACTCTCTACTTTCCCAGGAGGACCCCCATGTCGGATAGACATCGTGGCGATCGTCGCGGATTCGTCGGAGGGATGTTGGCGGCCGCGGCTGCCGGGTGGTCGGCAGTCACCCTGCGGGCATCGGGCGAGCAGGCCGGTACGGGCGCGGCCTGGCTCAATGAAGTACCGGGCAAGAGCCGATGCTTCTTCGACTGTCCGCAGCACCTGAACGGCTTCGGTCTCGTCCACATCCTCAATTACCTGACGGCCTACCCGGCAGGCCAGGCGGGCGTGGCCAGCTCCTTCTACGGAGTCGGACCCGCGTCGAGCATCGCGATGGGCTTCAACGACGCGATGTGGGCGAAGTACGGATTGGGCGAGATCCTCGGCCTCAAGGACGCGAGCGGCAAGCCCTACACGCGGAATGTGTTCGTCAGCCCGACCAAGGCCGACGGGCACCTGCTCGCGCAGCGGGCACAGATCCCCACTTCGATCGCGGCGCTCGGCGATGCCATCGTCGGGTCCAGTATCCCCAGCCTGCAGAAGATGGGCACGAAGTTCATCCTCTGCAACAACGCCCTCGGGCTGTGGACGCTGGAGCTCGAGGCCCGAGGCAAGGGCACCGCCGCGGAGATCGACAAGGAACTGCGTGCGAACCTCGTGCCCGGCGTCACCATCGTCCCCGCAATGGTGGCGGCCATCGAGCAGGCGCAGGCCGCCGGGCTTAGCTATAACAGGCAGTGAGACACGACCGCCTCCGCTGAAGCTGCGGCGGTCCGCCGAAGCCTGGGCGAAAGCGGAAGGGCACGAAGAACTGCATCTCGTCCGCCGAAGGGCGAGGAAGAGGAACGGAGAAAGGTGAAGGAGGCAGCATGAAGAAGTCGATCGGCGTCCTCGCGGTCCTGGCGCTTGCCAGCCCGTGGGTGGCCGCCGCGCAACAGCCCACCGCCGAGGCGCAGATCGCCGAGGCCGTCTCAATCCTCCCTGAGGATCTGCGCGCCGGCGCCACGGTGGTCACCTACGACCCGACGACCGGGGCCCGCAAGGTCCTGCGGGAGGGCACCAACTTCCTCGAGTGCCAGCCCCGGGCGGCCGACGGCTTCGAGCGCTGCTACAACAAGGCGCTGGCGCCGCGGCGCGACCTCGAGGCGAAGCTGCGCGCCGAGAAGAAGACCGATGAGCAGGTCAGCCAGGCCGTGGCCGCCGCCGTCAAGGCGGGCACGCTGCCCGCGCCGCCAAAGGGCATGATGTCGTACCGCGGCTACGACAAGAGCGACCGCATCCAGAAGCTGTGGGTATGGTCCACGCCCAACAGCACCCCCGAGTCCGTCGGCGTCTCGGCGGTGAGCCAGCGCGACGACGCAATCAAGGGCGAGGGACTGCCCTGGATGATGCTGCCCGGCACTCCGGGCTCGCACATCATGATCCCGATCAACCCGGCGCCCAAGACGTCGAAGATCACCGACGAGGCCGCTGACGAGATCGCCCAGGCCACGCTGCCGCTGCCCGAGGACCTGCGCGCCGGCGCGACGGTCTACAAGTACGACCCGGCCACCGGCGAGCGCCAGGTGTTGCGGCCGGGCACCAACCAGGTGGAGTGCATGCCGCGCGGCGCCGACGGCTTCACCTGGTGCTACAACAAGATCACCGCCCCGCGGCGCGACTTCGCCGCGAAGCTGCGCGCGAAGAAGGTGGACGAAAAGCAGATCCAGCTCACAGTCACCGAAGCCACCAAGAACGGCCAGCTTCCCGAGGCGCCCTTCGGCGTGATGTCGTACCGTTTGTACGGCAAGCGCGATCGTATCCAGCTGCTCTGGGTGCTCTCGGTGCCGAACGCGACGCCGGAGTCGATCGGCGTGACTACTGCCAGCGCGCGTGAGGACGCGCTGGAGCTGCGCGGGACCCCGTGGCTGATGCTGCCCGGCGTGCCGGGCGCGCACATCATGATCCCAATCAACAAGTAGGGGTCCGCCTCTGGCCGTACGACACATCGCTCCTCGGGTCGAGACCGATCTCGTCTACGCGCACGGGCTCGCGGCGCTGGCCACGCTGCTCATCTCGGTCCTCTTCGGCGTCATCGTCTCGCTCCAGTTGATTCTTCCGGACCTGGGGCGGGACGTGGCGTGGCTCTCCTGGGGCCGCCTGCGCTACGCCCACACACAGGGCATCCTGCTCGGCTGGCTGGGCAACGCCTTCCTGGCGTTCCTCTATCACGGCGTCCCCATCCTGACCGGGCGGCCGGTGACGAGCCGCAAGCTCGGCCTCTGGCTCTTCGGCATCTGGAACTGCGCGATCATGGCACCGGGCTGGATCCTGGTGCTCGCCGGCATCAGCCAGCCGCTCGAATGGGCGGAGTTTCCGCTCGTCGTGGACGCGCTGGTAATGCTCGCGCTCGGGCTTGCCGCCGTGCAGTTCCTGCCCGGCTTCTTCGCGCGCGGCGTCGAGTCGCTCTACGTCTCGAGTTGGTACATCATCGGGGCGCTGGTCTTTACGCTGTTCGCCTATCCGATGGGAAACCTGGTCCCCGAGTTCGTCGCGGGCGCCAGCGGCGCGGCGTTCAGCGGGTTGTGGATCCACGACGCCATCGGACTGTTCGTGACGCCACTCGCCCTGGCCATCATCTACTTCGTCATTCCCGCCTCTACTCGCCGGCCGGTGTACAGCCACTTCCTGTCGATGCTCGGCTTCTGGCTGCTCTTTTTTCTCTATCCGCTGAACGGCACCCACCATTACATCTTCTCGGTGATTCCGATGCCCGCCCAGGTGGGTGCGATCGCCGCATCGGCCCTCCTGGGCGTCACGGTGGTGATCGTCGTGACCAACCTGTTCCTGTCGATGCGGGGCGCCGGATGGCTGCCGCGCGACCCCGGTCTGCGCTTCGTCGCCGCGAGCACGCTGTTCTATCTCGTCGTCAGCGTGCAAGGGGCGCTACAGGCCCAGATGGCGGTTAATCAGACGGTGCACTTCACCGACTGGGTGGTGGGGCACTCGCACATGGCCATGCTCGGGTTCGCGAGCTTCGCCGCGGCCGGCGGGCTGGTACACGCGTGGCAGCGGATCGCATGGGCGCGCTACAACGCGCGCGCGATTCGCTGGGCGTTCTGGCTCCTAGTCGTCGGCATGGTGACGATGTTCGTGGACCTCACCGCGGCGGGCGTGGTCCAGGGCTTGATGTGGCAGACAGCGGCGCCATGGATTGACTCGATCGTCGCGACGCGGCCGTTCTGGCTGGTGCGCACGGTCTCGGGCCTGATCCTGACGGCGGGCTTCGTCTCGCTCCTCCTGGGCCTGACGACGGGACCGGTGGGGGCGGGACGCCGGGAAGTGGACCGCGGCGACGGCAGCGAGCCTCAACCGGTGGTGACGCCTCGACTCGCGAGCGCGGCCGCGATGGAGGCCTCGTGACCGATCGGCCTCAGCGCGCGCTCCGCATGTCGTACATCGTGGCCAGCGTGGCGGGCGTTGTGTTCTTCGCTATGTCGGTGGGGCTGCTCGGTCTCTGGCCCAAGCGCGTGCTCGACGCGCAGGCCAAAGCGATGGGCCCTGAGTACGCGCTGCCGCTGAGCGATAGCGCCAGGCGTGGTCGCCACGTCTACAGCCGCGAGGGCTGCGCCTACTGCCACACGCAGCAGGTGCGCTACCTGCACGCCGACATGGCCCGATTCGGCGCCCCGGTCCTCGCCTGGGAAACTCGTCCCGACACGCCGCATCTCTGGGGAACCCGCCGGATCGGTCCGGATCTCGCGCGCGCCGGCGGTACACGGCCCCAGGACTGGCAATTCGCCCATCTGTTCTCACCGCGCGCCATGGTGCCCGACTCGGTGATGCCGCCCTACCGTGCCCTCTTCGACGGCGCGCCCCACCGGCCGCGTCAGGAGGCACGCGACCTCGTCGCCTACCTGGAATCCCTGGGCCGCGCCCGTGAGCTGGACGGTCCCGACGGCGAGAAGCGCGCCCGCGAAGGCTGCAATTGTCCAGACGATGCGATGACGCAGATGGCGTTTGGCGGCACGCTCAACGCGCACCCGGCGCGGGCGCGGCGCAGCCACGAGGCCGCGTCGTTGCCGCTCGTGAACGATCTGCCGCGTGGGCAGCGGCTGTTCGCGCGCCACTGCGCCACCTGTCACGGCGCCGACGGCGCCGGCGACGGCGTGGGGGGTGCCACCTTGCGACCGCGGCCCAGGAACCTGACCGAGCACGAGTACTCGACGGCTCGCCTCGCCGATGTCTTGTGGAATGGCGTCTTCGGCGCAGCCATGCCTGCGTGGCGTGATCACTCGCCGGAGGATCGCGCCGCGATGGCGCAGGCGGTGCGGGCGCTCGCCGTCCCTCAGCAGGAGCCGAACCTGCCGCCCCACATGGCGGAACTGGGAGCGCGGACCTATGCCGCCAATTGCGTGCAGTGTCACGGCGTCCGTGGCGATGGCGATGGCCCGGCCGCGGCCGAACTGCCCATGGCACCCGTGAGCTTCCGGCGGCAACGACCGAGCGTCGCTCACGCCATCGAGGTGCTGCGAAACGGCATCGACGGCACGTCGATGGCGCCGTGGACCTCGCGGCTGACCGACGCGGAGCTGCTGGCGGTGGCCGACTACGTTCGTGGCTTCTACGCTGGCGCCCTGGAAACGTCACCGCCATGATCACGAACCTCATCGTCGGCGCCTCGATGCTGCTGGCCATGGCGTTCTTCGCCGCCTGGGCAGTGTCGCCCCAGCTGCGCGCGTGGATCGAGCGACCGAAGTACCGCTTCCAGGAGTCGCTGGCGGACTATGATCGGTCCGAGCCTGAGCGGAAGAGCAGGTCCTGATGGATCCAAACGAGCCGCGGCGTGCGTCCGGCGGGCTGACCCGCATCGTGATGGCATGTGCCGCGATCGGGGCGGCGGCCGTGGGGGTGGCCCTGTACGCCGGGCCGAGCGTCGGCCTCATCAGCGACGACCAGGTGACGGTCCCGGTTCAGGAGGCACCGCCCGCAGGGGCGCCGGCGCCGCTCAGCGAGCGCATGAAGACCCCACGGAAGCCGGGGCCGGCCTACGCCACCGAGGACTACGGGCGCCGGCTGATCGCGAGCACCGCTGAACTGCTCGGGCCGGATCAGCCCGACGAGGCGTTGCGCTACATCGACTCTCGCCTCAACTGTGGCTCCTGCCATCTTGGGACGGGTACCGAGCCCGGCACGCTGACGCTGCTGCAGACCGACGAACACTATCCACGCTTCTCCGGCCGCGCGGGCACACAGACCGACATCGAGGATCGCATCAACGAGTGCATGCAGCGCAGCATGAACGGCCGGCCGCTGCCGATGGAGAGTGCCGAGATGATTGCGATGGCGGCGTACCTGCGAAGCCTGGGCGCCCAGTACTCGGCCATGGGCACATCGCTCCGCAAGGCCGAGGAGCCTCCGCCCTTGAAGACGCCGATGCGGGCCGCCAGCCTCGAGGCGGGACAGGACGTCTTCCGCGCGCGATGCGCGCAGTGTCACGGGACCGACGGCCTGGGCCTGCTGGCGACCACGGACAGGCGGAAGGGGTTTCTCTTTCCGCCACTCTGGGGACCTGAGTCGTTCAACGAGGGAGCGGGGATGCATCGCGTGATCACCGCCGCCCGCTTCATCAAGGCGCGCATGCCGCTCGGCGAGCCGACGCTCAGCGACGACGAGGCCTTCGACGTGGCGGCGTATATCAACAGCCAGCCGCGTCCGACGATGGCGAACCTGGAGCAGGATTATCCGGACAAGACCGCCAAGCCCGTGGACAATCCATATGGGCCATTCGCCGACGACTTCCCGCTGGAGCAGCACAAGTACGGTCCCTTCCAGCCGATTGATGCGCACTACAAGAAGTTGAAAGAGGCTCGTTAGAGCGTGTAACAAAACCCTCCCGGTAAGATTCCAACTCACTCGCCGTTACGAGTTCATAATGGCTGAATAGGAGCAGGCATGGGAGACAAGGGCGGCAAGAAAGACAAGGAAAAGAACAAACAACAGCAGCTGACGAAACAGAAACAAGAGCAGCAAAAGAAGCAGGACAAGGCACGGCCAAGGACGCCGTAGGCTGGGAGAAATTCATGGGCGCGAGGAGCGCCGGGCCTGATAAGCACGCTGAGCCGGCCGGTCAGACGGATTTCTGACCCACGCCGCGGGGCAGCCGATCGCCCGTTAGGGAGAATCATGAGCGAAGATGCACACGCCCGACCGACACGCGACGCGCCGGAGCGGCTGTACGACGTAACTATCCCGACACCCACGCACGCGGAGCGCGCGCGAACATTGGTCGCCCAGATCTCGACCGGAACCCTGTGCACGCTGGCGCTCGAGCCGGAGGGCTATCCCTATGGCTCGTTCGTGACCGTCGCCTTTGAAAACGGAGACCCAATCTTCCTCATCAGCGGACTCGCCGAGCACACCAAGAACTTGGAACGGGATCCTCGCGCGTCGCTGCTGGTGGCCGAGGGCGGCTCCGCAGATCCGCTCGCCAACGGACGCGTCACCATGCTGGGACCGTGCACGCGCGTTGAAGAAGACGGCGGCAGCGCGCGCGCCACGTTCTTGGCCGCTCATCCGAACTCAACCTACTACGCTGACTTCCGCGATTTCGCGTTCTGGAAGCTGCATGTCGATCAGGTCCGCTACATTGG
>DATLLC010000263.1:0-19450 GCA_035538015.1 Vicinamibacterales bacterium | reverse complement strand
CGCCCCCACCCGAGACGCCGCGCGACCGCGTGGTGACGGTCACGAGCATCTCCGATCCGGGCTCACAGGCGGATCGGCTGGCGACGCTCTACGAGCAAATGACGGCGGCGCGGCGTGAAGTCGGCGAGAAGCCGGTGGATTACGAGCGCTTCACGGCCGTCGTGCAGGCGCAGGTGAAGAAGTTCGGTGAGGGCGGAAAAGAAGTGGCGTTCAGACTGGCGGTGAAGGAAGGGCGGGTAACGCTGACGGCCAAGCCGATCGACGAAACGTAAGCGACTGGCGCCGAACGGGGAAGGCCGCCCGGCGCCAGCGGTCAAGCGTGGCTCAGACCCGGGTGACGTTACCCGCCTGCGGGCCCTTGGGGCCGTCGACGATCTCGAACTCCACCGGTTGACCCTCTTCGAGGGACCGGAAGCCAGAGCCCTGGATCGCCGAGTAATGCACGAAGACGTCGCTACCGCCCTCGCGCTCGATGAAACCATAGCCCTTGGCGTTGTTGAACCACTTGACCTTGCCTGTAATGCGCATGTTCTTCTTCCTGCTTTCGGTGGCGAGCCACCGTGTCGTCCCACCCGCGACGAGGCCGAAATAGCCCCGATTCGGGCACAAAAAAGGCCGCACTGCGCGGCCTTTCCGGGTCCGGTAATTTGGACCGCGGCGGAATTCTACTCGTCGGTTACATTTGGTGTCAATTGCTGACAGCGTGCCCATGAAACGAGCCATTCTGAGCGTCTCCGACAAGTCGGGCCTGCTCGACCTTGGTCGCGGCCTGGTGGCCCGTGGCTTTGAGCTGGTGTCCACCGGCGGAACCGCCGGGACGCTGGCTGATGCCGGTCTCCCCGTTGTCAATGTGTCGGAGATAACCGGCTTTCCCGAGATGATGGACGGGCGGGTCAAGACCCTGCACCCCCGAATTCACGGCGGAATTCTGGCGCGCCGGGATCATCCGGACGACCTGACCTCCGCCGAACGGCATGGCATCGGGCTGATCGATCTCGTCGTGGTCAATCTGTATCCTTTCGTCGAGACCGCGGCCAGGACGGGCATTGGCTTCGACGACCTCGTCGAGCAGATTGATATCGGAGGCCCCAGCCTCGTGCGCGCGGCTGCCAAAAATTTCCGCGATGTGCTCATCGTCGTGTCGCCGGCGGATTACCCGGCCGTCTTAGCCGCCCTGGACGCGGACGGCGGACCGACTCCGGAGTTCCGATTCGAGCTGGCGCGACGCGCCTTCGCTCACACCGGTCGCTACGACACCGCCATTGCCTCGACGCTCGCGGAAACGACCGTGCGCGACGCACAGTTCATGCGCGATTCGGGCCAGGCGCCGCTTGCGCCGGACCACCTCGCGATCGACGGCCGGAAGCTGAGAGACCTGCGCTATGGTGAGAATCCGCACCAGCCGGCGGCCTGGTATGCGCTCGATCCAGAAGCCGGCCTCGGCGCGCCCGACGTCCTGCAGGGCAAGGAGCTCTCGTTCACGAACCTGCTCGACCTCGACGCGGCCGCACGCATCGTGGTGGAGTTCGACGAGCCGGCAGCCGTCGTCATCAAGCACACCAACCCGTGTGGAGCGGCGACGGGTGCCGCCATTGCCGAAGCCTACGTCCGGGCGCGCGAAGCGGACGCACTCGCCGCGTTCGGCGGCATCATCGGCCTCAATCGTGCTGTGGACGCCGATACGGCCAGGGCGATCGTGTCGACGTTCATCGAGGCGGTCATCGCACCCGCGGTCGACGAAGCGGCCCGGCCCATCCTGGCCGGCAAGCCGAACCTGCGAGTGGTCGTGGCCGCATTCGAGGCGTTCGCCCGTCCGGACGGACCGACGCCGCTCAGGCGTGAGATCCGCTCGGTGCTCGGGGCGTTGCTCGTGCAGGAGCGCGACCAGGTGACGGAAGCCAGAATCCCGTGGCCTGGCGAGGGACTGCGCGTGGTGACCGCACGGCAGCCGACGCCCGCCGAATGGCAGGCCTTGCGCTTTGCCTGGCGCGTGATGGCGCACGTCAAGTCGAACACGGTGATCTTCTCCGACGCGGTCCGCACCCTGGCGATCGGCGCCGGTCAGATGAGCCGCGTGGATGCGGTCAAGGTGGCGGTGGCAAAGGCCTCGGCGTGGGGTGACGGCGTCGCGTCGGTCCTGAAGGGCAGCGTGGCCGCTTCCGATGCGTTCTTTCCGTTTCGCGATGGGCTGGATGCGGTCGCGGCGGCCGGCGCCACCGCGGTGGTGCAACCGGGCGGCTCGGTGAAAGACGCCGAAGTGATCGCGGCCGCCGATGCGCACGGCCTCGCCATGGTCTTCACGGGCCGGCGTCACTTCCGCCACTAGACACGGAGGTCACGAAGGAGGCACGAAGGGCACGAAGGGGGCTTCGTGTCAGCTGAACCTGGCGCGAAGCTCGTCGGCGCTCACGGTCGCGGCGCCGAACTTGCCGACGACGATACCCGCGGCCGCGTTGGCGAGCGTGGCCCCCTCGGCAGGCGTGGCGCCCAGGGCGAGCGCCAGCGCCAGGGTGGCGATGACGGTGTCGCCGGCGCCGGTCACGTCGGACACCTCTCGCGCTGCCGCTGGCAAGGCGCCCTCCTCGGCGCCAGCGGTCAGCCACATGCCGCGTTCCCCGAGCGTGATGAGCACGCCCCCGACGCCGGCTCGCGTCACGATCGTCCTGGCCGCCTCGCGCGCCTCGTCTGGCGTGCGGATGCGCCGTCCCGACGCGGTTTCGGCTTCGACGTGGTTCGGCGTCACCAGCGTCGCGCCGCGATAGAACTCGAGGTGTGGCACCTTGGGATCGACGAGCAGGGGGAGGCCGGACGCGTGCGCGCGGGCCACGAGGTGCGCCATCAAGCGTCGCGACACAACGCCCTTCTGGTAATCGGAGACCACCAGGACGCCGGCGCCGTCGAGGTGTCGATCGACCACGGTCATGAGCCCGTCTTCGGTGGCCGTGTCGAGGTCACACCCGGCCTCGTAGTCGATGCGCGCCACCTGCTGATTGCGGCTCGTCACCACCCGCACTTTCGTAGTGGTCCGGCGATCGGGCACTGTCACCAGCGCCGACGCCGGCAAACCGCGCGCGGCCATCTCCGACTCGAGCGCGCGGCCGTCCTCGTCGTCGCCTCGGATGCCCGCCAGCACCGCGCGGCCGCCAAGCGCGAGGACGTTATGAGCGACATTGGCGGCGCCGCCCAGGCGGTACTCGTCGTGATCGTGGACCACGACCGGGACCGGTGCCTCGGGTGAGATGCGGCTGACGCGTCCGAAAAGAAAGCGGTCGAGCATGACATCGCCGATGATCAGGACGGACGCGGCCCCGAAGCCCTCGATGAGCCTGCGTGCCCGGGCGGAAGGGAGTGCCGGAAGTGCCGGCGCGCTCATCGTCATCGGAGGTCGCGATCGGTGCGCGCCGCGGCAAACGGAATGGTGATCATCACCAGGAACAGCATCAGGAACTCGGAGTCGCCGAAGTTGTACTCCGAGGTGCCGGCCACCAGCATCGCAGCCACGGCGCTCAGACCAGCGGCCGCGAGCGGTCGGACGGTCGGGTCACGGCGGAGCCTCCAGAGCCCGGCAATGACCGACGCCACGAACGTCAGCCACAGCAGCAGCGCCGGCACCCCGCGCTCGGCCGCAATCTGCATCGGCACGTTGTGCAGATGCGGGTTGTTCGCCTGCACGGCATCGGCGGTCCGGTAGTCGGGATAGACGTGGCCCACCATGTCGGGACCCACGCCGGTCCACGGATGGTCCCGGACGATGGCGACGCCAGCCTCGAGCATGGCCACGCGGTCGCGGGTGGTCGGGTCGCTCATGTCGCCGATCGAGTTCATGCGGTCCGAGAGCGCATCCGGGGCTGCGATCAGGGCGATCACCGCCACAATCGGAATCAGCGCCGTGAGGCGAACGTCCTTGATGAGAAAGAGCACGCCGGCGCCAGCCGCGGCGCCCAGCCAGGCGCCACGCGTCAAGGTGAGGGCGAGCGACACGAGCAGGGCCGGCAACACGAAGGCGGCCCACAGCCGGTCGCGCGCGCCGAAGAGCAGCCGCGCCAGGCTGGCGCAGATCACCAGCATCAGCGTCCCGGAATACGTCATCCAGTGCGACAGGGTGCCCTGCATCCGCCGCCCCAGGTTGTCGTAGTTCAGGATGCCGTACTGCACGATGCCGACCAGCGCGCTGGCCGCGCCGACCGAGATGACGATGGTCAGCAGCGTGTCGGCGCGCGGGCCGCGTGCGAAGTCGTAGACGACGGGCACCAGCAAGAACAGGAAGAGCTGTTTGCAGTCGGCCACGCTGACCGACGGATTGAGCGAGAATCCCGCCGCCAGCAGCGTCGCCGCCGCATAGGCGACGAGCGGCCAGAAGAACGGCGGCGCGTCTACGGGTTGATTGCCCGCCAGATGAAGACCCAGCCAGGCGAGGACCGCGAGGCCGAGCAGAATCTGCGCCGCCGCGATCGAGAAGAGCATCGCTGCCCCCACGCCCATCAGGGCGACGAGGCCAAGGCGCTCGAGGCTGGCGAACGGGACATTCCCGGACAGGGGTACGGACGGCATCTCGGTTCGCGTCCAGCTTACCCGTTCTGCCATCGGCGGATCACGCGTGCGTCCCGCCGAGCGCGGTGACGCACGCGTCGAGTACTTGCCGGACGGTAATACCGGTGAGACAGCGGAAGTCGCCGGGGAGGCAGGTCCGCTGGTGACACGGCCGACAGGGGAGTGGCCCCGCTTCCACGGCCATGGACGGCACCGCCGGGTCGCGCCATGGGAGCGAGCGCTCGGGGAGCGTCGGGCCGAACAGCGCGACGATCGGCGTCCGCGTGGTGGCCGCCACATGCATCGGGCCGCTGTCGCCTCCGATGTACAGCCGCGCCCGCGTCACCAGTGCGGCCAGCTCGGAAAGATCGAACTCGCCGCAACGCACGATGCGCTCCCCGTCGTCGCGGGCGAGCTGCCGCGCCAGAGTGGCGACCCGACTCGCGGCGTCGGCCTCGGAGGGCCCCGACGTGATGACCACGTGGACGGGCTGCGGCAAGTTGGCGAGCGAGGCGGCCAGCTCGGCGAAGCGTTCGGCGGGCCATCGCCGGAACGGGTTTCCGGCGCTGACGTGCAACACGGCCAGGCGCGCGTCGGCCGGCACGCCGGCATCCCGACACCGTTCGTCGACACGAGCGACCGCCGCCGGATCGAGCGGCATCGTCACCGGATCCCTTGCGGGATCGCCGGCCTCGATGCCGAGAGGGCGAAGCAGGTCCCATTGATTGAGCACCGAATGGCGAGGCGGCACCAGCGAAGGCGTCCACGGTACGCGGACGGTGTAGGCCCAGCGGCGCCACGGCAAGTCGTAGCCGATGCGGATCGGCGCGCCAGAGACTCGCGTGAGCCAGGCCGCGCGCGGGCCACCATGGAGATCGAGAGCGATATCGAAGCCGCGCCGTCGCAGCTGCCGCCCGAGCGTCCAGTCGTACTCGAGGCGCGGCCACCCGCGCGGACGCCTCACTTCGATGAGCTCGTCGATGTCGCGGTTGTAGCGCACGACTGGAGCGGCGACCGATTCCACCAGATAGGTCAGGCGCGCGCCGGGAAACCGCCGCTTGAGGGCCCCGAGGAGCGGCGTCGTAAAGACCACGTCGCCGATGAGGCGCAGACGGACGAGCAGGATCGCGCCAGGCGTCTCGAGCGGTGAAGGGGCTCGCGTGTGTCTGTTCAGGGCTCGACCGTCGCCTCGTCGATCAGCATCACCGGGATGTCGTCCTTGATCGGATACACCCGGTGACAGGTTGCGCACTTGAGTGCGGTGCCGTCCTTGACCAGCGTGACGGGCGTCTTGCAGACCGGGCACGCGAGGATCTCGAGCAGCTCCTTGTCAACGGGCATAAAAGGACTATACACCGCCAAATCCGCGGGTCAGAATCATGCGATGCGCGTGACGCCCGCGATGGTGGCGATGGCCATACTCCTGACGGCAAGGCCGGGAGCGGCCCAGACCTCGCCTTCGACTTCCACCCTCGTCCCGTCCGCTCAGGCCTACTACGAGTTCATGCTCGCGCGCCGGCTCGAATCGGACGGCGATACGAAGGGCGCACTGGCCGCGCTCGAGCGGGCGGAGAAACTCGATCCGGCATCTGCCGAAGTCTTGGCCGAACGGGCGGCGCTGCACGCGCGTCAGAACGAGGGGCCCCAGGCGCGAGCGGCAGCCGAGCGCGCGCTGACGATCGACAAGGGCAATATCGAAGCGCATCGCATCCTGGCGCTGGTGTATTCGGCGTGGTCCGACGGCGCGGGTCAGCGGCCGGCCGGCGAGACGGCCGAGAGCTCGCGCGCGAAGGCGATCGAGCACTTCAGGACCATCCGTACCACCCCGGCCATGGCGACGGACCTCAGCCTCCAGATTGCGTACGGGCGCTTGCTGCTGCGGGCCGGGGAAGGCGACGAAGCCGTCACCGTGCTCGAAGCGGTGGCCACGCAGGCGCCCTACCTGGCCGAGCCTCACGCGCTGCTGGCCGAGGCGCGCACCGCCAAGGGCCAGATGCTCGAGGCCGCCGAGGCCCTGGCGCAGGCGGCGGAAATCAATCCCCGCTATTACGTGTCGCTTGCAGACATGTACGAGAAGCTCGGCCGCTGGGCGGCCGCGGCCGGGGCCTACGGGCAGGCCATCGAAGGCGTGCGGCAGCCGAGCCGCGACCTGCGGATTCGCTACGTCACGGCGCTGCTCAACGTCCCGGGCGGCGTGGGCGCCTCGCGTGCGAAGGACCAGCTCACGGAGCTCCTGAAGACGAACCCCGACGATGTGCGGCTGCTCTATCTGATGTCGGGCGCCTTGCGGCAGCTCGAGGATTTCAAGGGCGCCGAGGACGCCGCCCGGCGCATTCTGGCGATCGAGCCCACGAGCCTCGCGGGCCTCAGCGCGCTCGCCCGCACGCTCATGGACCAGTACCAGTACACGCGCGTCGTCGAAGCCATCGGGCCGCTGAGCAAGGATCTGGCGTCGCGAGCAAAAGGGCGTGAAGCTGACGC
Organism: Vicinamibacterales bacterium; assembly: GCA_035538015.1. Taxonomy (GTDB): domain Bacteria; phylum Acidobacteriota; class Vicinamibacteria; order Vicinamibacterales; family UBA2999; genus VFZN01. Next base: position 12,439 of record DATLLC010000263.1, on the reverse strand, counting down.
GGCCTCGGTCATGGCGCAGCTGGGGTTGGCGCAGCAGCAATTGGCTGCCTACGACGCGTCCATCGCCGCGTTCACCGCAGCCAAAGGCCTCGCACCCGACGATACGTCCTACGACCTCTACCTGGCGCAAGGACTGCTGGCCGCGCGGAAGAACGATCGCGCGCTTGCGGTCACCACCGACGCGCTCAAGCAGCACCCGGAAGAACTGCGGCTGGCCCGGTTGCGCGCGCAGGCGCTGACGCGCCTCGATCGGGCCAGTGAAGCCATCACGTTCCTCGAAGGTGCCATCAAAGGCGAGTCACGAAGCCCGGAGCTGGCCTTCGCGCTGGCCGACACCTACGCCTCGCAGAAGCGCTATGCCGAGGCGGTTCGCGTGATCGAGCAGGCAGAGACGGCCTTCGGCGAGAACGATGAGTTCACGTTCCGCCTGGCGAACTTCTACGAGCAGGCCGGCCGCCTGGAGGACGCCGAGCGCGAGCTGCGCCGGATGATCGAACGCGATCCGCTCGACGGCAACGCGCTCAATTACCTTGGCTACATGCTCGCGGAGCGAACCGACCGCCATGCCGAGGCCGTGGAGCTCATCGAACGGGCGCTGCGCGGCGAGCCGGACAACCCCGCGTATCTCGACAGCCTCGGCTGGGCGTTGTTCAAGCAAGACAAATTCGACGCCGCATCCGAACCGCTCGCGCGGGCTGCAGCCGCCATGCCGGCCAACTCCGTGATCCAAGAGCATTACGGTGACCTCCTCGCCCGCCAGGGCAAGTGGACCGACGCCGTCGTGGCCTGGCAACGCGCACTCGCGGGCGATGGCGACTCGATCGACGCCGCGGCGGTCGAAACGAAGATTCGGGATGCCCGGCGCCGCCGGTAGGTCCCGGCTCGCCCTGGTCGTGCTTTGCGCCCTCGGCGCCGCGTGCGCGACACGGCTCCCGCCTCGCCCGGGCGGCACGTCGTCGCCTTCCGCCACCGCGGTGGCGCAGTTCACCGCCGCCACCAGCCACTGCGCCGGCCTGCGGACGCTGACGACCGAACTGAGCCTCTCCGGACGGGCCGGCGATGAACGGCTGCGCGGGCGGGTGATCACCGGCCTCGCCAGCGGCGGCTCGGCACGCCTCGAAGGCCTCGCGCCATTCGGCGCGCCCGTGTTCATCCTCGCGGCACGCCAGGAGCGCGCCACGTTGCTGCTGCCGCGCGATCGGCGCGTGCTCGACGACACGCCGGTGGCTGACGTCATCGAACGCCTGACGGGCCTCAAGCTCGGCGCCGACGATCTGCTCCGCGCGCTCGCGGCTTGCCCTGGAGCGGGCGAGGCCGCCAATGGCCGGCAGTGGTCGGGCGGTTGGGCGGCGGTCGATACCGTCGATGGCCGGACGGTGTTCCTCCACCAGCAGTCAGGTGCGTGGCAGCTGGCGGCGGTGGATGGCGGCGGCTGGCGCGCGGACTATCGCCTCGTCCAGAATGGGTTTGCGCGTGAAGTCCGGCTGCGGTCCGACGATGGCCGCGTGGACCTCGTCGCCTCCCTGCAGCAGCTCGAAGTGAACACCCCGATCGACGACGCGGCCTTCGAGGTAGACATCCCGCCCGGCACCGATGCCATGACGCTCGACGAGCTCCGTTCCGTCGCGCCCCTCCGCACCCCATGACCCTGTCGCTTCCCGCATTTGCCAAGGTGAACCTCGATCTGCGCATTCTGGGCATCCGCGCCGACGGGTACCACGATCTGCGGACCATCTTCCAGTCGCTCGCCCTGGCCGATGTCGTGATGGTGAAGCGGCGCCGGGGGCCGTTCGAACTGGCGTGCGACGATCCGCAAGTGCCGACCGATCGGCGCAATCTGGCGTGGAAGGCTGCCTCGCTGCTCTGGCGGTCGGCGGGCCTCGGCCGCGGGGAGCCGCGGGACCTGTGCATCACGCTCAGGAAGCGCATCCCGGTCGAAGCCGGGTTGGGCGGCGGCAGCACCGACGCCGCGGTGACCCTGCTGGCACTGAACCGCCTCTGGAGGCTCGGGCTCGACGCCACGTCCCTCGCGCGCCTCGCCGCCCGTCTGGGCGCGGACGTGCCGTTCTTCCTCGTCGGGGGCACGGCGCTCGGCCTTGGCCGGGGCGACGACATCTACCCGTTGGCGGACCTGCCGAAGGTCCACGTCGTGCTCATTCGTCCGGGATTCGGGGTCTCGACGGTGGAAGCCTATGGCTGGTTCGACGAGGAACGGAGGCGGCCGGACGACCGGAAGCCCCTGCTGACGCAGCTCCCCGAGGTGCCGGCGCGCCGGGGCGTGGCGGGCCGCCTGCTGCCCGCGGGCTGGCCGGCCTGGGCCTCCTCGTTGCGGAACGATCTCGAGGGCCCGGTGGTGCGCCACCATCCGACGATTGGCCGGATCCGCCAGGACCTGCTCGATGCGGGCGCCGTTAGGGCGGCCATGTCGGGGTCGGGCTCCGCCGTCTTCGGGCTGTTCGAGCGGGCGGACGCGGCGCGGCGGACGGCGCGGGATTTGAGCCGCCCGGGCTGGACGGTCGTGGCCACACGGACCCTGACCCGGCACGACTACCAACGTCTCAGCCGCCACCGAACGCGGCGCGCGAAGCCGGTTGCCTCAACCGGGCAACCCCGTATACGATAACGGTTTGCCCCCGTGTGTTGGGGCGTGGCCAAGCGGTAAGGCGCGGGTCTTTGGAACCCGTATTCGAAGGTTCGAATCCTTCCGCCCCAACCAGTTTCATCATGCGACCGAGCGGATTTGGCGACTTGAAGGTGTTCTCGGGCAGCGCGCATCCGCAGCTGGCCACCGAGATCGCGGATTTCCTGGGGTGTGGCCTCGGGCAGGCCCGCTTGCGCCGATTTCCGGACACTGAGGTCTCGTTCCAGATCGACGAGAACATCCGCGGCACCGACGTCTTCATCATCCAACCCACCTGCGCGCCGGTCGATCAGCATCTGATGGAGCTGATGATCATGGTGGACGCCTTCCGCCGATCCTCGGCGGCCCGCATCACGGCGGTCCTGCCGTACTACGGCTACGCCCGCCAGGACCGCAAGGACAAGCCGCGCGTCCCGATCTCCGCCAAGCTCGTGGCCAACGTGCTGAGCGCGGCCGGGACCAACCGTGTGCTGACCATGGACCTGCACAAGGCGCAGATCCAGGGCTTCTTCGACATCCCGGTCGATCACCTCTTTGCCGCGCCGGTGATCATCGACTTCCTGTCCCGTCAGAACTACGAGCGGCTGACGATCGTGGCTCCCGACGCGGGCGGGGCCGAACGGGCCCGGGCCTACGCCAAGCGCCTCGACGCCGAGCTCGCCGTCATCGACAAGCGCCGGAGCGACGATGGCTCGGCGGAGGTGATGAACGTGATCGGCGAGGTGCGCGGGCGGACGTGCGTCATCGCCGACGACATCATCGACACGGCGGGTACCATCCAGAAGGGCGCGCAGGCGCTGCAGGATGCGGGCGCCGAACGCGTCATCGCCTGTGCCGTCCACGGCGTCCTCTCCGGTCCGGCCATCGACCGCATCGAAAAAGCTCCCCTCGACAAGCTGGTGATCACCAATACGACCCCGCTCAATAGCGAGAAGGAGAAGTGCCAGAAGATCGTCCAGCTGCGGGTCGGCCGCCTGCTCGGCCAGGCCATCCGCAGCATTCACGAAGAGACGTCCGTGTCGTCGTTGTTTGTGTAGAGCCTAGAGCCTGATTGCGAAGGATCCCATGGAAGCCGTACTCGAAGCCGTCAAGCGCAGCACCACCGGAAAGAACGAGAACAACCGCACCCGCGCCGCCGGGCAGATTCCCGGCGTCGTCTACGGCGCGCAGAAGGCCGGTGACGCGATCGCGTCCATCGCCGTGGCCGTGGACCCCAAGCCGTTCATGCGGATTCTCCACTCCAGCTCCGGCCTGAACACCCTCATCACCCTGAAAGTGCCGGGCGAGGTCGATGCCCGTGTGCTGGTGAAGGAAGTGCAGCTCGACCCCATCAGCCACCATCCGCTCCACGCGGATTTCTATCGCGTGAACATGGACCGTCGCATTCGCGTCACGGTGCCGGTGGTGCTGAAGGGCGAGCCGCGTGGCGTGAAGGTTGAAGGCGGCGTGCTCGACTTCCTCACCCGCGAGATCGAGATGGAGTGCCTGCCAGCCGAGATTCCGAACGCCATCGAAGTGGACGTCAGCGGGCTCGGCCTGAACGACGCCATTTACGTGCGCGACGTCGCCAAGGACGTGACCTGGCAGTCGGTGACCGACGTCGACACGATGCTGGCGCACGTGGTGACGCTGCGCGTGGTGGAGGAGCCGGTTGCCGGCGCCGAGACCGCGGCGGCGCCAGTGGCGGTGGCGCCCGGTTCGGAGCCCGAAGTCATCAAGAAGGGCAAGACCGAGAAGGAAGGCGAAGCCAAGGCCGAGAAGAAGAAGTAGCGATGAAGCTCGTCGTCGGCCTCGGCAATCCGGGTGCCGAATACCGCGAGACCCGGCACAACGTCGGGTTCCTGGTGATCGACGAGCTGGCCCGCCGGTGGGGTGTCGGGCAGTGGCGCGAGGCGTTCGAGAGCCTGGCGGCCAAGATGGCGCGCGGTGGCGAGGCCGTGCTGTTGTGCAAGCCGCTCACGTTCATGAACCTGAGCGGGCGAGCGGTGGCCGGCATCGTCGGGTTCTACAAGGTTCCGCCAGAGGACCTGTTCGTCGTCACCGACGATGTGGCGCTGCCGCTGGGGCGGTTGCGGGCGCGACGCGGTGGCAGCGATGGCGGGCACAACGGGCTCAAGTCCCTGGCCCAGTCGCTGGGGACGGAAGATTACGCACGACTCCGCATTGGCGTCGGGCGAGGTGACATTCAGGCGTCTGACGGGCGCGTCGTAGGACGCCCCGACATGGCCGACCACGTGCTCGGGCGGTTTCGGCCGGACGAGCGTGACACGATATCAGCGGCGATTCTGCGGGCCGCGGATGCCTCGGAGATGTTCATCGCCGAGGGGATTGAACGCGTGATGAACGTGTTCAACGCCGCAGAACGGCAAGACGGAGCCAGAGAACCGGATTCCGCGCCATAGGCGGACCGGCCTCCTTGCCACTACGGTGGCCGAAGGCCTCGTGCCTTTGTCCACAAGGAGACCCGATGAGTGCACGTACTTACGAACTGATCTACATCCTGGTGCCCGAGGCGACCGAACAGCAGGTCGCCGAACTGCAGACGCAGGTCGAGGGCATCGTCTCGCGCATGGGCGGCACGATCGAGAAAACCGATCCGTGGGGCCGGCGCAAACTCGCTTACGTGATCGGCAAGCACAAGGAAGGCTTCTACGTCCTGCACGTGCTGCGGGGCGGCGGCGAGCTCATGAAGGAGCTCGACCGGCGCCTGAAGAACACGGAGGGGCTGATCCGGCACCTCATCGTGCGCGTGGACGAGCGGCAGTCGGTGGCCGATCGCGCCCGCACCAAGCGGACCGAGGCCTCGCGGCGCCGCCGGATTGCGCGCGGGTTGCCGCCAGATCGGCAGCCGGGTGAGGGCCCGCAGCACGACAACGACGATGACGCCGACGTGACCTACGACGGCTCGGATCTGGAGGCGTAGTCATGGCATTCGGAGGAAGGAAACCGAGCGGCCCCGGTGGCAAGGGCAAGGGCGCGGCGGCAGGGGACAAGCAGGGCGGCCAGCGCCGCGGCCTGTTCCGCCGTCGCAAGGTCTGCAAGTTCTGCGCGGACCGCATCGACGACATCAACTACAAGGACGTCAAGCTGCTGAGCGGCTTCGTCCCCGAGCGCGGCAAGGTGTTGCCGCGCCGGATCTCGGGCACCTGTGCGAAGCACCAGCGCGCGCTGCGTGTCGCCATCTTGCGCGCCCGGCAGCTCGCGTTGCTGCCGTACGCGTCGGACTAGCTGGGAGTGACGTCATGGAAGTGATTCTTAGAGACCACGTGGAGCACGTCGGCCGCCGCGGCGAGATCGTCAAGGTGGCGGACGGCTTCGCCAGGAACTACCTCCTCCCGCGCAAGCTGGCGCTGCCGGCCACCGATGGCAACAAGCGGTGGGTCGAGCGCGAGCGGAAGATCGTCGAGGCGCGCGAGGCCGAGGAGCGCTCGGGCGCCGAGGCGATTGCGACCCGGCTGACCGCATTGGAGCTGTCGGTAGCCCGCAAGGTGGGCGAGAACGACCAGCTGTATGGCTCGGTCACCAACGCCGACATCGCCGACCTGCTGAAGGCCAAGGGGTTCGACCTCGATCGTCGCAAGATCCTGCTCCCCGATCCGCTGAAGACGCTTGGTGAGACTTCGGTCCCGATCAAGCTGCACCGCGACGTCACCGCACAAGTGCGCGTGGTGGTGGTAAAGGAAGCGTAGACGTCCGGCAACCGGCAGCCGGCAGCCGGCGGCCGGTTGCCGGTTTGCCGGCCTTTTGATCGTTTGCCAGAACCCGAGGGAGCCGTCTACAGTGGCGGCTCCCTCGTTCGTTCTGGTTCACGGATTTTTCTGACAAGGATCGACGATTGGCCGACACCGCAGCCGCTTCCGTGCGCACGCTTCCGCACAACCTCGAGGCGGAGCGTTCGGTCCTCGGCTCGATCCTGATCGACAACCACACCTACAACCTGGCCGCGGCGGTCATCACCTCGCAGGCCTTCTTCCGCGACGCGCACCGCCGGATCTTCGAACGGATCACGGACCTCGCGGAGCGCAACCAGCCGATCGATCTCGTGACGCTGAAGGAGACGCTCGAACGGTCGGGCGAGCTGGAGGAAGTCGGCGGCCCCGCCTACATCGCCTCGCTCGTGGACGGCGTGCCGCGCTCGACCAACGTCGAGTACTACGCGCAAATCGTCAAGGAGAAGGCGACGCTGCGGGCGCTCATCTTCTCGGCCAACAAGATTCTCTCCAACGCCTACGAGGCCGACCAGGACGCCGATCTCATCCTCGACGATGCGGAGAGCGCGATCTTCGCGGTGGCCGAGGACCGGGTGAAGACGGGCTTCATCCCGATGCGCGAGCTCGTCAACCAGAGCTTCCCCAAGATCGAGAAGCTGTTCGAGCACAAGAGCTACATCACCGGCGTCGCGACCGGGTTCGACGACCTGGACCGCAAGACGCGAGGCCTGCAGCCCGGGGACCTGGTCATCGTGGCCGCGCGTCCTTCGATGGGCAAGACCAGCCTGGTGCTGAACATCTGCCAGCATGTGGCCACTCAGGGCGGTGTGGCGGGGTTCTTCAGCCTCGAGATGTCGAAAGAGCAGCTGTTCATGCGCATGCTCGCGACCGAGGCGCGGATCGACACCTATCGGCTGCTGAGCGGGCAGATCGGCCAGAAGGAGTACGGCCAGATCACGCACGCCCTGGAGACCTTGTCGGAGGCGCAGTTGTTCATCGACGACACGGCCGGCATCGGCGTGCTCGAGATGAGGGCCAAGGCGCGCCGGCTGCAGGCCGAGCACGGCCTGCAGCTGCTGGCCGTCGACTACATTCAGCTGATGACCGGGCGCGGCCGGTACGAGAACCGCACGCTGGAGCTGGCCTCGATCTCGCGGTCGCTGAAGGGGCTGGCCAAGGAGCTGAGCGTGCCGATTGTCGTGCTCTCCCAGCTCTCGCGCGCGCCCGAAGCCCGCTCCGACAGGCGCCCGCAGCTCTCGGACCTGCGCGAATCCGGCGCCCTCGAGCAGGATGCCGACGTCGTGGCCCTCATCTTCCGCGAAGAGATGTACAAGGTGGGCGACGAGCCGAGCGAGAACGACGGTGTCGCGGAGATCATCCTGGCCAAGCAGCGGAACGGTCCGACCGGTACCATCAAGCTGGCGTTCCTCCGGGAGCAGACCCGGTTCGCGAACCTCGCCCATGGTGGAGGGGATTGATCGGTCCATCCACTACAATCCCACCCCGTGATACGTTGCACGTCCGCACGCGTCGATCTCGACGCGCTTGCCGCCAACTTCGGCGCCATCGCCGGATACCTCTCCAATGAAGCGTTGCTGAACCGGTCCGCGGGTGCGGGCACCCTGACCGCTCCCGGCATCATTGCGGTGGTCAAGGCCAACGCCTACGGACACGGGGCCCGGCCCGTTGGCGCCGCGCTCGAGCGAGCCGGCGCGACGATGCTCGCGGTCGCCGACATCGAAGAAGGCGTTGACCTGCGCCTCGCCGGCATCCGCATCCCGATTCTCGTCTTCGGCGCACTGAGCGTCAGCGACGTCAGCGGCGTCTTCGAATACGACCTCACGCCGACGATCTCCAGCCCCGCCGCCGGTGTCGCCTTGGAAGCGGCAGCAGCCGCACGCGGCATCACGCTCGCCTACCACCTCAAGATCGACACCGGGCTCAACCGTCTCGGATTCCGCCACGACAACCTGCGGCGCACGCTCCCGGCGTTGTTCGGTAGCCCCCATTTGCGGCTCGATGCCGTTTACACGCATTTTGCGACCGCGGACGAGCCCGAATCGCCGCGGTTCGACGAGCAGCGTCGCCGCTTCGACGAGGCCAGCCGCGTCATCGACGCGCTCGACGGCGGCCCGCGGCTGCGTCACGCCGCGAGCTCCGCCGCACTCGTGCGCGATTCGCGTGTGTGGTACGACTTCGTCCGGCCCGGCCTGTTGCTCTACGGGCTGGTTCCACCGCCGCTCCACACCACCTTGTCGCTGCGGCCGGTGATGTCGCTGGCGAGTCGTGTGGTGGCGGTCAAGGGCGTGCGCCCCGATGAGGCCGTGGGCTACGGCGCCCGCTTCACGGCCGCGCGACCGACCGCCCTGGCGGTCGTGCCGGCGGGGTATGCCGACGGACTGGACCGCCGGCTCGAGGGCCACGGCGTGGTGATCATTCGCGGCCAGCGCGCGCCGATCGTCGGGGCCGTCAGCATGGACATGTTGACCGTGGATGTCACCGACGTCCCGGGCGTCGGCCCCGGAGACGAGGTGATTTTCCTCGGCCGGGGTGGCGAGCACGGCTGGCAGTCGATCGACGCCAGGGAGATGGCGGCGTGGACGGGAACGATCCCGTACGAGGTTCTGTGTCGCCTCGGAGCCAGGGTGGAAAGACAATACAGATAGATAGGTAGATACGGGAATCTGTTGATCGCTTGATCTCGTGATTTGGTGATCGATCTGGCGATCTGTCGATCGTGGGATCTATCTGTTCATCTATCTCCTGACCCAAGACCCAAGACCCAAGACCGAGGACCCAAGACCTCGTCCCGAGGACGATGAGACAATGAAGTCCGATCCGTCATGAAAGCCCCCAAGCCAGTCTTCGTCTGTCAGGAGTGCGGGTCGCAGTCACCGAAGTGGCAGGGCCGCTGTCCGGACTGCGGCGCGTGGAACTCGTTCGTCGAAGAGCGTGCCATTGAGACGTCGGAGCCGACGGCGGCCACAGGCCACCGGTATGCGATCGGAGGGCCTTCGCAGGGTGCCATCCGCTATTCCGAGATCGAGGCGCATCAGGCGGCGCGGCTCAGCACCGGCATCGGCGAGTTCGACCGCGTGCTCGGCGGGGGCATCGTTCCCGGCTCGCTCGTGCTGCTCGGCGGCGAGCCCGGCATCGGCAAGTCGACGCTGCTACTGCAGGCGACGGCAAATTTCGCGCACGCGATCGGCCCCGTCTTGTACGCCTCGGGGGAAGAGTCCGAGCACCAGATCAAGTCACGCGGCGACCGCCTCGGTGTCGGAGATGCCCCGCTCTTCCTCCTGGCCGAGACCTGCATCGAGCGGATTCTCGAGGAAGTCGGCCGCGTCAAGCCACGGTTGCTGGTCGTCGATTCGGTCCAGACCGTGTTCTCGCTCAGGTTCCAGTCGGCGCCCGGCAGCATCGGCCAGGTCCGCGAAGCCGCGACGCAGTTCCTCTTCACGGCGAAGGGGCACAACCTCCCGACGTTCCTGGTAGGCCACGTCACCAAGGACGGCAATATCGCCGGTCCCAAAGCACTCGAGCACGTGGTCGATACGGTGCTCTATTTCGAGGGGGAGCGCCATCACGCGCACCGCGTCGTCCGCGCGGTCAAGAACCGCTTTGGCGCCATCAGCGAGCTGGGCGTTTTCGAGATGACGGGCGCCGGGCTCGTGCCCGTGCCGAACCCTTCGGCATTGTTCCTGGCCGAGCGGCCCCAGGCGACCCCGGGTTCCGCGGTGCTCTGCTGCCTGGAGGGTTCGCGGCCCATCCTCGTCGAGGTGCAGGCGCTCGTCAGCACCAGCAGCTACGGCATGGCCCGCCGCATGGCCGTCGGACTGGACCAGCACCGTCTCACGCTGCTGCTCGCGGTGCTCGAGAAGCGCGCCGGCCTGCACCTGGTGAGCGACGACGTGTTCGTGAACATCGCCGGAGGCATGACGATCGACGAGCCCGCGGCCGACCTTGCGATTGTGGCCGCCGTCGCCTCGAGCCTGCGCAACCGTCCGATCGCCGCGGGCACGGCGGTGTTCGGCGAAGTGGGGCTCGGCGGGGAAGTCCGCGCCGTGCCCCAGGCCGCCCTCCGTATTCGCGAGGCGGAGCAGATGGGCTTTACGCGGATCGTGGTGCCGGCCGCCAACCTCGATGCTGGAGCGGACCTGTCCGGCGGCGACGGCGACCCGCGCGCGGAGCTTGCCGGCGTCCGCAGCATCGGCGAGGCGCTCGACGTGTTGCTCGGCTGATGCCACAGCACCCGCGCCGGGTCAGTGTAAGCTCTTCCAGCCAGTACCCAAAGGAGCGTTCGTGACGAGTCCTGCGACCACCGAAGGCCGAGCCAAGGCCCGTCTCTCTCCGACCACCCAGATCGTGCTGGGTCTCATCATCGGCGTGATCACGGGCTACATCGTCAGCGTCACGGATCCAGACGCCTCGGAAGCCATCAGGCCGTTTGCGCAGCTCTTCATCCGGATGATCCAGATGATCATCGCGCCGCTGCTGTTCGCGACGCTGGTGGCGGGGATTGCCGGAGCCGGGCACTTCAAGGACGTGGGCCGCATGGGCCTGCGGGCCATCATCTACTTCGAGGTCGTCACGACGCTGGCACTGCTCATCGGGCTACTGGCGGTGAACATCATGCAGCCCGGCGTGGGCCTGACGCTGCCCGAGCCGACCGGCACGCCGCCGATCACCGCGCGGCCGCAATCGTGGCAGGAGATCATTCTGCACACCGTCCCGACCTCTGTCTTCGACGCCATGGCGCGCGGCGACGTTCTCCAGATCGTTGTCTTCAGCATGCTGTTCGCCATTGGCCTCAGCATGCTCGGGGAGCGCGGCCGGCCGATCGTCCAGTGGTGCGAGGTGCTCGCCGAGACGATGTTCAAAGTGACGCACGTCATCATGCTCTACGCACCGATCGGCGTCGGAGCGGCGATTGCCTACACGATTGGGCGGAGCGGGCTGGGCGTGCTCTGGAACCTCGGTTACCTGGTCTTCACGTTGTACGTGGCGCTGTTCTTCTTCGTGGCCGTCGTGCTCATCCCGGTCATGCTGATCTTCCGGATCCCGATCGGCGGCTTCGCACGGGCGATGAAGGATCCCGCCCTCATCGCATTCTCCACCACCTCGAGCGAGGCGGCGCTGCCCCTGGCGCTCGAACGGATGGAGCAGTTCGGGGTTCCGCGGCCGATCGTCTCGTTCATCCTGCCGCTGGGCTACAGCTTCAATCTCGACGGATCCACCCTTTACCTGTCCCTGGCGGCGATTTTCGTCGCCCAGGCGGCTGGCGTCGAGCTCACGGTCGGCCAGCAGATCACCATGCTGGTGACCCTGATGTTGACCAGCAAGGGCGTGGCCGGCGTGCCCCGGGCATCGCTGGTCATCCTGGCCGGCACCCTGGCCAGCTACAACCTGCCCCTCGAGGGCATCACGCTCATCCTTGGCGTGGACGCGGTCATGGACATGGCGCGCACTACTGTGAACGTGACCGGCAATTGTCTGGCCTCGGTCGTCGTGGCCCGCTGGGAAGGCCAGTTCGAGCCGCGGGACATCCGCGCCGCCGAGGGCTGAGCCCGCCGGCTGCCCACGCTTGACCTCTGGCAGCCGCCGGCTTACGGTTGTCCCTTACGTCATTCCGGCGTCATACTGGAGCGTCTCGCGTCATGGCCTGGTTCCTACTTGCCCGCCTGCTCTTCACTGGGGCAGTCGTGTACTCGGCGTTTCTGCTGCACCCGCTCGGCCCGCTGCCGATGGCGAATCTGCTTTTCGGCTTCGGTCTCGCGCTTCTCGCGGTCGTCTTCGAATGGCAGCTGCGCGATACCCCTGTCACTCACATGGTCGGCGCGCTCGCCGGTGGTGCTATTGGCCTGGCGCTGGCCAAGGGGATTGGGGCCGCGCTCTTCTGGGCCGATCCCGGCGATCAGCGCGTCGCCTTCCTGCATAGCTTCGTGCTTTTGGCCCTGCCATACCTGGGGCTGGTCATCGGAGGCCGGAAGGGCGAGTGGCTCGAACCCGTCCGCCTGATGAGCCTCTTCCGCGCGGTGGGTCCCGAGCGCCGCTACAAGATCCTCGATACCTCCGTGATCATCGACGG
>DATLLC010000262.1:0-7467 GCA_035538015.1 Vicinamibacterales bacterium | reverse complement strand
TCGAGCGACCCTTCACCCATGAACCCCTGATGTCCCACCGGCACGTACCGCGCGTGGCGAGGCGCTGTCGACAGCGCGATGCCGACGAGCACCGCCCGAACCGGTGCCGTGCCATCGAAAATCAGCCGCACAGCCAGGCGCGGCGATCGTCGGATCTCCTCGACCAGAGCCTCCAGGCCGTCGATCGAGGTCACGACCGCGTAGTCGCGCACGACGGAATCCGCGGTTGGCGCAAACTCGCTGACGAGGGTACGGAACCCGAGTGCCGAGAACAGCGCGTAGCACCGCTCGTGGCTCGCACCACGAAACCTGAACGGCTCCGGCTCGAACGTCACGCCGACGTCGGTGTGAATCCTCACCAGCTCGCGGCTCTGACGGGCTTGGTCCGCGTAGGTCTTCAGGCCCTCGCGGTACTTCTTCTGCGGCACTTCGTCGGCGCGTGCGAGCAGCTCGTCGAGCGATCCGTAGGTCGAGATCAGGTCGCGCGCACCCTTCTCCCCGATGCCGGGCACACCCTTCACGTTGTCGATGGAGTCGCCCATCAGGGCCAGGACGTCCACCACCTTCGGGGGCGCCACGCCGAACTTCTCGGCCACGCCCGCGGCATCGAACCAGGTGCCCTCGTCGCGCGGGTTGTAGACGCGGATGCCGTCGCCGACCAGCTGGAAGAAGTCCTTGTCGCCGGTGACGATGGCCACCTCGAAGCCGGCGGCAGCCGCCTTGGCTGCCAGCGTGCCCAGCACATCGTCGGCCTCGAAGCCCTCGGCCGTGAAGATGGGCACTCCCATGGCCTCGCACGCCTCGTGCACCCAGGCGATCTGCTCGCGCAGATCGTCGGGCATCGCGGCGCGGTTGGCTTTGTAGTCGGCGGCCAGCTTCGAGCGGAAGGTCGTGGTGGGGAGGTCGAACGAGGCGGCGATGTACTCGGGCCGATGGTCCGCGAGCAGCTTGCGGAGCATGGTCACGAACCCGTACACGGCGTTGGTCGACTTGCCATCCGGGCCGGTCAGCCCGCGGATGGCATGATACGCGCGGTACATCTGGTTGCTGCCGTCAATCAGGAACAGGGTGCGCGCCGACATGGACACGTCAAGGTATCACCCCCGCTGCACGCTGACGAAGCGGTGTGTGACGACAAGGTATGATCGACGGTTGTGATGCGGGTGTGGGGCGTGTGCTGCGCCGTGGCGCTGATGGTGGCCTGCGGGACGAATCCGCTGTCGCGCAAGTACGAGTACGAGGAGGAGATGTACGTCGATCTGGACGGATCGGCGACCGTCTACGTGAACGCGGCCGTGCCCGCGCTGATCGCCCTCCGCGGAGTGAACCTGCCGCTCGACCCGTCGGCGCGGCTCGATCGTGACGCGGTGCGGGCGCTCTTCGACTCACCGGTGTCCCGCGTGGCGAACGTCAGCACGTCGCGACGGGACGGTCGCCGCTACGTGCACCTGCGTCTCGAGGTGGACGACCTCCGCAGGCTGGGGGCATCGCCGATGTTCGCCTGGTCCACCTACCGCTTCGACGTTCGCGGCGACGCGGCGGAATACGCACAGAAGGTGGGCGCCGCCTCAGGCCGTGCGATCGGCGAGGTGGGGTGGACGGGCCGCGAGCTGGTCGCGTTCAGGCTGCACCTGCCGAGCCGCGTGACCTTCCACAACTCACCGTCACGCGAGGTGCTTCGCGGCAACATCATCGCGTGGGAGCAACCGCTCGCCGATCGGCGGAAGGGCACGCCGATCGACATCGAAGTACGGATGGCCAGCGGGTCCATCCTGGCCCATACCCTTCTCCTGTTCGGCGCGATGATCGTGCTGGTTGCCGTCAGCTTCGCGCTCTTCATCTGGTTCATCAAGAGCCGCGGCGCGACCGATCCCGCTGCTTGAGCCAAACCGTCCGGCAGGGCTCAGTGAGTCGACGGTTGAAGCTCCGCCGTGTCCTCGCTCGACAGCCCCTCGCGGATCTCGGCGTCGGTGCGCAGGAGGTTGGTCACGTCGAACGCGCCGAAGCCGGTCGCGAGGGACCGCGCGAGCATGCGCTCGACGTTGCTGTTGACCACGCCCTCCAGCGTGACGCGGCCCCGATTGACGACGACGTGAATCGGCGGGTTGACGAGCGACGCATACTGCCAGAACGACGCATTGCCGTAGATCGCGCGCGCGATTCGGAAGCGTAGCTCGTCGTCGAAGGTGGAGACTGGCAGCACGCCGATGCCGTTCTCGACGGCGACCACGCCGTCCACCCGTCGCACCCGCTGCTCGAGGTCGTCGCGCTTGTAGGGCATGGTCACCCATCCCGTGAGCACGACGCGGCCGTTCTCAACCGACGCGGAGATGCTGTCGAAGATTGTGTACTGCGTGTAGCGATTGACCTGGTCGGCGATCTTGTCGAAGACCATCCGATCCCGCAGAGTCATTTGTGCCGAGGCCGCGCCGGGCACTACGAACAGAACCATGGCTGCCAGCAGCGCGGTGAGGGTTGCCTTCATGATCGTTACCTCTGGCGATCATGACTGCGAAGGGTGTGCCAGCGGTAAGTGTCACCGCCGGGTGACGGAAGGGACAACTCAGAGTGCAGAGTGCAGAGTGCAGGGTGCAGGGTGCGGTGCGGAGTGCAGCGTGCCGCGTGCAGAGTGCAGCGTGCGGTGCGGGGTGCAGCGTGCGGACTGCTGGGTGCGCAGGGCGGGGCGCGGAGTAACGGTGTGGAGGAGCGCAGGGGGCTGTGGCGGAGCGCAGGGCGCGTTGCGAGCTGCGGCTGCGCGGGCGGCAGCGTACGAAGCGCTGCGGGTAGAACAGCGGAGCTGGCCCCTGCGTTCAAGCGGTTGAGGTCAGGAAGGCGGCGTGCGGCTCAGCGCAAGCAGAGCGTCCGTCGGCAGGTCGACAAAGGTCGCATAGGGAGAGCAGCACCCGGCACTCGGCACCGGCACCGCACCCGGCACCCGACATCCGGTAGCCGTCAGCCGGCAGCCGGCACCGCACTCTGCACCTGGCACTCAGCACCCGGCACCGCACCCTGCACTCGGCACTTTGCACTCCGCTCTGTCTCAGGGGGTCGCGATGTAGCCGCGGCGGGCGCGCACTTTCAACGAGGGATCGCGTACCTCGACCCTGATGCTGTGCCACCGGCCGTCCTTGTGCCCGGGGCTCGGATACCCGATGTAGTACTGCTTGCTCAGCTCGTCGGCAATCGTCGCCGTGGCGGGATCGAGATCCCGCGGATCAGTGACGATCTCGGTGCGACCCCCGCTGTCATCGGTGATCTGCCGCAGTGCCGCCGTGTTCACGCGATCGTCGGGTCCTGCCCCGCCGCCACCGCTGCCCGGGAACGGCGGGTAGCTGCCGCCTCCGCGCCCGCCGCCTCCTGGAATGGGAAAGGGAATCGGGAAGCGAGGGCCCCCACCGATGGGCGGGCGCGGCCGGCTCATGATGGTCGGCGTGCCGCTGCCATCGATGCCCACCGCGTAGACGAGCACTTCGCTCTCGCGGACCACCTGGCGCACCTCGCCGACACCCACGCGGCTGCTGGTGTCGTTGCCGTCCGAGATGATCACAATCGCCTTCTTGCGGTTGCGGCCGCCGTGCGCCATCGGCACGGCCTCGACCACAGCGTCGTACATCGCGGTGCCGCCATTCGGATTGACCCGGCCCAGGCTCCAGCTGAGTGCCCGGCGATCATCGGTCCAGTCCTGCACGAGGTCGGCATTGGCGCTGAAGCGATACAAGAAAAAGTCGTCGTCCGGGTCCGACAGCTGCTGCAGGAACCGATCGATCGCATCCCGGGCCGCGTTCCACTTCGGCCCCTGCATGCTCCCGCTGGTGTCGAGAACGATACCGAGGCTGACCGGCGTCCGTTCGGCGGAGAAGTGGGTGATCTCAACCGGCTGGTTGTCCTCGTAGACGACGAAGTCGTCCTTGCCGAGCCCTGGCAGGAAGCGGCCCGTGCGATCGACCACCGTTGCCGTGACGTTGATGAGCTCGACGCCGCTGCGGAAGCGGAACCCCTCCTGGCCGGAGACGGTCGTCGCAGCCTGCAACCCGAGCAATAGGGCAAGCCCAAGGAGCATCGCCGTCGGACGCCGTTTGTATGTACCCATCGCCAGTGCCCTCACCGCAACGCCAGATCCCCAGAACCTCAGAACCCCAGAACCCCAGAACCTCGTCCCCCTACTGCCTCGTCAGAGCCACCGGAGCCGTCACCGGAGGCGCCCCGCGCCGATCGACGTGGGGCAGCGTTCCATCATCGGTTCGGAAGCTCACGCGGTAACGCGCCACAGTCTGGGGCGCCGCCACCTTGACCACAAATGGCGACTCGTCGCCCGCGGTGAGCTTCAGGAAGTCGATCGGCGCCTTGGCGCTCGTGACGAACTGTCCCTGTTGATCGAACAGGAACACCACCGCCGAGACGCGCTGCACAACCGGCGCCGAGGGCGGGTTGCGGACGAGACCGGCCACCGAGAGGTTCACGCCTTCACGCTCGTGGCGCAACGACAACAGCTCGAGCGGCGTGCTGGCTTGTTGGGCGGCCTGGGCCGGTTGCGCGTGTGTGCCCATCCGTACGGCAATGAA
Organism: Vicinamibacterales bacterium; assembly: GCA_035538015.1. Lineage (GTDB taxonomy): Bacteria > Acidobacteriota > Vicinamibacteria > Vicinamibacterales > UBA2999 > VFZN01. The sequence continues at coordinate 2,905 of DATLLC010000262.1, read as the reverse complement.
CCCGCCTAGCACGAGTGCCACTACGGCGGCGGCCGCGGCGAGCCAGTGCTGATGACGGTTGGTCTCGGGAGCGGGCGCATCGGTCCCGAGGAACCCGGCGTGGATCGAGACGCACGCGGGCAGAGAGGATTCGTCGAGGGTGATCGCCGGCAGAGGACCTCCGCCCGCGAAGGCCGCACGATCGCTGGTAGCGGAATCTGGCATGGCCGGGCTTCGCCAGGGCGCTGCGGCAGCCGTCGGCGCCGTGACGTCCTGGGCGATCCGCGCATCGGTCTCGGCGCTCGATGCAGCGATTGGCGCGGCGGCCGCAGCCGTGAGCGCCGCCACACGCGCCGCGCCTCTCCGCTTTTCTTCCTGCGACGTGCGCCACGCCATGACGCTCGTCACCAGCGCGACGCCCAGGGAGACCACGGTAATTGTCAGCAACACTGGATCCATAACGTCCTCACCGGAGGCGAAACTCCACGGACACCTCGACGATGACGTCCACCGCGGCGCCCTTGAGGCGAGCTGGGGCAAAACGCCACTGCCGTACGGCCTGAATCGCCTGCTCGTTCAACCCCATGCCCAGGCCTTTCAGCACCTTCACGTCGCCCACGCTGCCGTCGCGGCGGATGACGATCTCGAGCTCGACTTCGCCTTCGAGGTTGGCGCGGCGGGCCGCGTCCGAATATTGCGCCCGCACTTCCTTGAGCAGGCGCGGCGGATCGACACCGCTGCCGGGTCGATAGGGCCCTCCTCCGGTGCCGCCGCCAGAACCTTCGCCGATGCCAGAGCCGCTGCCTTGCCCGAGGCCCGTGCCCTGGCCGGTGCCCACTCCGCCGCCAGCGCCGGGGCCGGAGCTGGGCGCCGGCTGCTCGCTCTTGGCCATGAGCCCCTCGCGATCCTGGGTGTCGGCGGGTTTGGTCGCCACCGGTGCCATGACCGGCGGAAGCACCTTGGCTTCGATGGGTGTCGGCGGCGGCTCGACGACCCTGGGCTTGACCTCGAGTGGCGGCGGCAGCTTGCGAACGGGGATTGGGCTGCTGATGCTGGATTTACCCTTGCGCAGGGCCTTCGGCGGCGGCGTCTTCATTCGCAGTCCGCCGCCGCCGCCGCCCCCGCCAGGCCCGGGTAAGGTCAGGAACACCAGACGCACGGGATCGGGATCCTTCAGCGGCTCGGTTGGAGTCGTGGTCGCGGCGGCGCTCAGGCTGCCGGCGAAGAGAATGGTGGCGGCCACGAGGGCGTGAAGGCTCGAGGACACGGCCAGCGGCATCGACGAAGTCCGGCTCGCTCCCGGATTCGGCCCGAAGAGCTCGCGTCCCAGGCTGCCGCCGGGGACCGGCACGGCCACGGGAAGACCGGCCGACAAGGCGCGGACCGCGCGGACGGCTTCGTCGTGGGCCACGAACGAGTAGAGCGCGGGCTCCACGCGATTGCCGGCCGGCAACTGCGATGCGATGGAGCGGATCTCGCCACGTGCGAGGAGCATGGCCACCAGCCGCTCCGGCACGCGAGCCGCCGCCGCGATGTCTCCGGCCGTATAGACCTCAGGCTGCATGGCTCACTCGTTCGTGCTGGTTCGCAAAACCCTTGCCGTCCAGGCGTCCGCCGGCCGCACACCGCAACCGGTCAAATCAGGCCTGAATTCGTATGACGGCGCCGCGCGCCGCGCCTGGTACCGGCCACGCCGAAGCAGGCTGGCTTCCTGAGGCTACACCCATCGTCCACTCGCGGCCACACGCTTGTGCGCCCCTGCAATTTCCTGTCAAATGGGCGCCTCATGCTCAGATCTCTGCTGCTCGGCGCGTGCTGCATCACGGCCATGGCGGTGCCGGCGGAAACGCAGGCTCCCAAACTCAAGGTCCACATCTCGGTCGACATGGAAGGCGTGGCCGGGGTGGTGACCGGAGATCAGCTCGGACCCTCCGGGTTCGAGTATGGCCGCTTTCGCGAGTTCATGACCAGGGAGGCGCTGGCGGCCGTCTCGGCCGCCAAGGCGGCCGGCGCGACCGAGATCGTCGTGGCCGACTCCCACGGCAACGGCGAGAACCTGCTCATCGAGGAGTTCCCGCCCGAGGTCACGATCGTCCGTTCGTGGCCCCGCAAGCTGTCGATGATGGGAGGCATCGATGAGACCTTCGATGCCGCCGTCTTCATCGGCTATCACGCTTCCACCACCAACCCCACGGGCGTTCGGGCGCACACCAATTCGAGTGCCACGCTTACGCGCGTGGCGCTCAACGGCGTGGACATGACCGAAGGTGCGTGGAACGCGGCCATCGCCGGCCACTTCGGCGTGCCGGTGGTCATGGTGTCGGGCGACGATGCGGCGGTCGCCGAGGTGCGGAAGGTCATCGGTCCGGTCGAGGCGGCCGAAGTGAAGAAAGCCCTGGGCTTCCACTCCGCGCGGACGATGACCCCACAAGCGGCCCTCGACATCATCGGTGATCACGTGAAGAAGGGATTGGCGCGGCGGGCCGAGTTCAGGCCGTACCGACCCTCAGGCCCGATCACGGTCGACGTCAGCTTCAAACATTACCTCCCGGCGGAGGTGCTCGCGTATCTGGCGATGTTCGAGCGGACCAGCGCTCACAGCGTCCGCTTTCGGGCGAAGGACATGGTCGAGGCCACGTCGGTCATGGAGTTCATCGGGGAATACAGGTCGGATCTGACGCCATAGCCAAGGGCGCCCTGTCTTCACGACCACGCTGCTGCTGGCGCTTGCGCTCGCCCTTCCTGGCCGCATGGCATGCGCGTCGATCGCGACGGTTACCTGTGGTGTTCGTGAAGGTGGTCCATTGATGATTGGCGATTTGATGATTGAGCGATTCATTGCGCGATTTCGCGATTGGTTCATTGAGTGATTCGCGGATTGGGGCATTGGGGCATTGAAGCATTGGGGAGCACGGGGCATTGGGAC
>DATLLC010000261.1:0-8110 GCA_035538015.1 Vicinamibacterales bacterium | reverse complement strand
TTCGAAGACGCCTACCGCCGCCGCGAGGTCGCCGACAACCTGGTGCAAGGCATGGCCGTCGTCGACGGCCATGGAATGGTCACGTTGTGGAACGACGCGGTGGAGCGGCTCGTGGGCTGCCCTCGCGAGCGCGCCATCGGCCACGACCTCGTCGCGGCCGTGCCCGCCCTCAGGCGTACGGACCTGCCGCGCACGGTGGACGCGGTGCTCGAGGACCGGACCCCGCGATCGATCCCTCGCCTCATCCTCCCGGTCGGCTCGGGCTCGCGCGTGGCCGAGGTCCGCGTCGTGCCCGTCGAGGGCGGCGCCACGCTGCTCTGGCACGACATCACGGATCTGGCGCGGGAGGAAGAGACGCTCAAACGGAACGAGCAGCGGCTGGCGCTGGCCGCCGACGGCGCCAACGACGGGTTATGGGAGTGGGACCTGCGGACGCGGCAGTGCTACTTCTCGGGTCGCTGGCGGACCATGGTCGGCCTCTCCGCCGACGGTGGCGCCGGACGACCCGAGGATTGGCTGAGCCGCGTCCATCGTACCGACGCGCCGTCGCTCAGGTCCGAGCTCGAGGCGTTCCTGTCCGGCAAGACGGCCGAGCTGTCGCACGAGCATCGGCTCCGCCACGAGGACGGCACCTACCGCTGGTACCATTGTCGCGGCGCGGCCGCGCGCGGCGCCGACGATCGCGCCCTGCGGATTGCCGGGTCGCTGACGGCGCGGGGCGACGGCTCGTTGACCGCCCAGCGGCTGAAGGACACGGGCTTCCGCGACCCCTTGACCGGTCTCGCCAATCGCACGGTGTTCGTCGAAGGGCTCGGACGCTGCCTGACCGAGTCGAAACGGCACCCGGCCGGGGACCGATTCGCGGTCCTCTACCTGGATCTCGATCGCTTCAAGGTGGTCAACGACAGCCTCGGCCACCTGGTCGGCGACGAGCTGCTCACCGCCGTCTCACGCCGGCTCGAGACCTGCCTGCGGCCCGACGACGTGCTGGCCCGGCTCGGCGGCGACGAGTTCGCCATACTCCTCCACAGCATCCCCGATGAACCGCAGGCCAATGCGGTGGCCTTCCGCATCCAGAATGTGCTGAGCGAGCCCTTCTCGATCGGCGGCCGCGAGGTGTTCACGTCGGCGAGCATCGGGATCGCCTTCGGGCGCACGCAGTACGAGAACCCCGACGAGATCATGCGCGACGCCGACATCGCGATGTACCACGCGAAGGCCCGGGGCAAGGCGCGGCACGAGCTGTTCGACGCCGACATGCACGCGCGCGTCCGAGACCGGCTCGGCCTCGAGAACGACCTGCGCCACGCGGTCAACGCCAACGACTTCGACGTGCACTACCAACCGATCGTCCTGCTCGACTCGGGCATGTGCGTGGGACTCGAGTCGCTGATCCGCTGGACGCGTAACGGCGAGCCGGTGTCGCCGGCAACGTTCATTCCGCTGGCCGAGGAGCTCGGGTTGATCGAGCCGCTGGGCACGTGGGTCCTCCAGCAGGCGTGCCAGCAGTTCGCGAAGTGGCGGCGGGAGTATCCGGGAAGCGCGCTCGACTACATCACCGTCAACGTGTCGAGCCGGCAGCTGGCCCAGCAGAACTTCCTCAACATCGTCGAATCCGCGGTCTGCGACGCGAAGCTCCAGCCCTGCGACCTGCGGCTCGAGGTGACCGAGACAGCCCTCATGGACAGCCCCCATGCGGCGGCGACGCTGCTGCGCGACCTCCGCGATTTCGGCGTGAAGATCTACCTGGACGACTTCGGCACCGGCTATTCGTCCCTGAGCCACCTGCACAAACTCCCGGTGGACGCGCTCAAGATCGACCGATCGTTCGTCAAGAGCCTGCAGCACGCCGGGCGTCCGGCGATCGTCGAGAGCATCCTGGCGCTGGCTCGGACGTTGAACACGAGCGTGGTGGCGGAAGGGATCGAGAGCGACGGGCAGGCGTACGAACTGGAGCGGCTGGGGTGCACGCACGCGCAGGGCTATCTGTTCTCGCGCCCGCTCCCCACGTCTGCGATCGACCAGCTGCTGCAGGCCAACGCTCCGCTCGGTCCCAAGCGCCTGGCCACGGCGTACCCCGACGGGAACACCCCGAGAATCGAGGTCTCGTCGCCGTCGATCCCGTTTGCGTGGCCCCCGTCGATCCCGCTGCGAGGCCCTGTTGCCGCAGAGGACGGCACCAGGGTCGCGCAACCGGTGCCGCGATAATGTCCCACCCGCGTCAGAACGTCAGCTGTGCACCGAACTTCACGTAGCGCGCCTGGAGGACGTTGAGCGGACGGAGCCACGCCGACCCGTACGTCGTGATGATCGCGGCGGGCGGCTCGCCAGCGTTCGACGTCGCACCGACCGGGGCGTTGGAATTGGTCAAATTGAAGACGTCGGCCATCGCCTGCAGCCGGCGGTTACCGCCGACGCGGAAGGTCTTCGACAACCGCAGATCGAGCTGCGTGCGCCGCGGGGTGTACTCGGTGCCCGGCTTGATGAGCGGCACCACCCGCGAGGTGTTCGCACCACCTGACAGCGGACGGCCGAGCGACGGCGTGGCGTCGGCCTGGACGATGTTCCACTGCGCCAGGATCTGCTGCCCGGGGAGGTTCTGGAGCACGCCGGCGACCTGAATCTCCTGCCATGGAAGCGTGTAGGAGCCGGTCAGCTTGGCTTGCGTCAGCCAGCTGGTGTCGTGATCGCAATACGCGAAATTCAGCCCGGTGCCCGGCGTCGGCGGTAAGGTGGCGACGGTCGAGATCCCGAACTGGGTCACGGGGTTGTCGACATAGGCATCGCACGTGTGGAAGCTCGTGTTGCCGGTCGCGACGCCGCCGGTGACGAACAAGTCGCTTCTGAGGCGCGCGTTGAAGGCGACGTCGACGCCGTTGAACACCTCGGTCTGCTTGCCCCCGAGCTTGTCCACGAACGTGACGATGTTGTTCGTAGCCACGCCGAACTTCGTGGGCACGATGTCATAGAGGCCGCAGATCTCCTGACTGCCGCCGCCCGGCAACCGCGGATCGGGCGGCGACGTCACGCAGTAGGGCTGGAAGTCTGACGGCGCGACGTCGAGGTTGTCGGTGGTGGTGAAGTTGCCCTGCGCGCGCCGGAAGTACGCCACGTCTACCGATACCCGGGACATCAGCTCCTGCGTGACGCTTGCCGACACCTCCCAGTTGCTGCGCCGCTTGCCGAAGCCTTCGATGGTATCCGGATCGTACTGCGTCGCCACATTGACCCGGCCGAAATTGGTGTTGGCCAGCGCGCCGAGCTCCGAGTCCTGCGGGATGCCGTCGCGGTTGACATCGTCCCAGGGCCGGGTCGTGTTGTTGACCGTGGTGTTGAACGGGTTCAGCAGCCGGGCAGTGCTCACCGTCGAGGTCTGCACGTAGCGGCTGAGCGTGGCCTTCACCGCCGTCTTGCCATTGCCGAACAGGTCGTAGGCGATCCCGAGCCTCGGCGCGATGTCCTTGTAGTTCGGGACGTTGGTCAGCTCGTCGAAGGAACGGGGGCCGATCCACCGGCCACCCCCGGCGCTCTGCGCCTCGACCTTGTTGTTCAGATAATCCCAGCGCACGCCCAGGTTGGCGGTGAGCCGGTTGATCGTCCAGGTGTCCTGCGCGTAGACGCCGAGGTCGGCCACCAGACGCTCGCGCGCGGTGTACGGGGTGGTCCGCACGGTCACCTGGAACGGCGCGCCGTTCCTGACAATCAGCCCGGTGTCGAGATTGGTGTACACGTCGGTGACGGCGGGGCCCTCCTGCAGCGTCATTCCGACCTTGAACGCGTGCGAGCCTGTCACATACGAGAGCGCCGAGCGGTACGAGCGGAGCGAGGTGTAATTGCGGGAGAACGTCGCCGCGTAGGCGCGGAAGTTGATGCCGGTCGTCTGCTCGGTGACCGGGTACCCCGTGGAGGTCTGCGAATCCTCCACCGGCTCCCGCGTCCAGATCTCCGTCATGTTGCCGGCCGCAGCCTCGAACAGCAGCTTGGAGCTGATCGTGGAGCGGAAGGTCACCGTCTCGAAGTGGTTGACGGGCAGGTTCTGCAGGTTCGAGGCATCCGGCTGAATCGTGCTACCCAGCGTCCAGTGGTTGGTGTTCCGTGGCGCGTAGTTGTAGTAGCCCGAGATCTTATTCTTTGGCGAGATCTGCCACGTCAGGCGCAGGTCCAGGCTGCCGTTCTCCTGCGTCTCGGTGCCGGGCCGGCTTTGGTCCGGATCGAACACGAAGTCGTTGGGGTTTCCCTCGTAGAACGTGTTGGTGCGAATCTGCTCGTACCCCCAGAAGCGATACGCCGTCCAGAACCACAGCTTGTCGCGCTTCAGCGGGCCGCCCATGGCGAAGCTGGTGTCGTAGATGTTCTTGATGCTGTCAGCCGTCGTGATCCCCTGCGAATGCAGCTCATCGTCCACGTTGTTGCCCTGCAGGCCGTCGTTGGCGAAGTTGGCGAAAGCGAGGCCGCTGAACTGGTTCCCACCCTCGCGCGGGATGATGTTGACGCGGACGCCGCCGCCGGCCACTTCGGCCGAAATGGCGCCGAACTCGTAGCTCAGCTCCTGGGTCGAGGCATCGTTGGTGGACACACCCGTGCACGAGTAGTTACAGGCCATGTTCGCGATCATCAGCCCGTCGAGCTGGACGATGCGATCGTTGAAGGAGCCGCCGTGCGCCTTGAGCTGGTTCTGGTGCTCGCCCGCCGTGCCGCCGACGTCGTTCTGATTGCTGAACACACCAACCGTCATGATGCCCAGCGTGGACCAGTTCTTCGAGGTCGGCATGCTCTGGATCACTTCGTCGGACACCACTTGCCTGCGGATGACGTTCTGGGTGTCGACGACCGGACTCTCGCCGGTGACCGTGATCGTCTCCTCGAGGCTGCCGACCCTCAGCTCCGCATTGACGTTGGCAGTGAAGGCGGCCGACAGCTCGATGCCCTCTCTCCGCACCGGGGTGAACCCGACGAGGGTGAAGGTCACCGTATAGGAGCCTGGGCGCAAATCGACGATGTTGAAACGCCCCTGCGTGTCGGTAGCTACCGTCCGCACCTTCTCGATGAGGACGGGACTGGAGGCCTCTACCGTGACACCGGGCAGGACGGCCCCGCTCGAGTCACGAACGACGCCGGCAATGCCACTCGACTGCGCGAACGTCGACGCAGGCAGCCACAAGACGGCCGCCACCACCCACCCCACCACCTCAAAACAATTCCGCATAGCGCCTCCCGAAGAGTCGTACAGCCATCGACGGCTTGCTGGATGAGTGCAATCCAGGCGCTGCGGGTATCCGGTGCGAACAGTAAACGGGTGCACGCGGCAGGTCAAGGCGGAAGTGACGGGCTATACTGCGGCGGTGTCGCGGAGGTCCGAGTCCTGATGGCCTTCTCACCTCGGGTGACCTGTGCGGCCCTGGGTCTGGCGCTCGCCCTGCACTCGACCGCCACGACGGCTTCGGCCCAGGGCACCTCCGCCCTCAGCTTCGCACGCGACGTCGCCCCGCTCGTCGCGCGTCACTGCGCGCCCTGCCATCGCGACGACGGTGACGGCCCATTCAGCCTGACCACCGCGGGCGACGTCCGCGCGCGTGCCGCGACGATTGCCGCGGTTGTCGGCAGCCGCTACATGCCGCCGTGGAAGCCGGAGCCGGGCTACGGCGAGTTCCACGGCGAACGCCGCCTGGCCGACGCCGACAAGGCACGGATAGTCGAATGGGCCGGTTCCGGGGCCGCGATCGACGTGCCTGCCAGCACCTCGATCGCCGGACCCACGAGCCGAGAGGACAGGCCTCGTCCAGACGTGGTCGTGCAGTTGCCAGCGTACCGCCTGCGCGCCGACGGCGCGGACGTCTTCCGCAACTTCGTCGTCCCCGTCCCTCTCACCGGCCCACGCCATGTGCGCGGCGTCGAGTTCCGGCCCCGCGGCCGCGCCGTTCACCACGCGAACATTCGGGTCGATCCGACCCGAGCCTCGCGCCAACTGGACGAGGCCGACGCCGAGGCCGGCTACGAAGGCTTGATTCTGCGGTCCGCCGACTTTCCGGATGGCCACTTCCTCGGCTGGACGCCGGGACAGATCGGGCCGGTGCTGTCGGAGGAAGTCGCCTGGCCGATCGCGAACGGCTCGGATCTGGTCGTGCAGTTGCACCTGCGGCCGACCGGCCGCGCCGAAGACGTGGCGCCGACGATTGGGCTCTACTTCACCGATCGGCCGCCGGCGAAGCGATCGGTGATGCTGCGGCTGGGCCGGCAGGAGCTGGCGATCCCTGCGGGCGCGCGCGACCATCGTGTAGAGGATGCGTTCGTGCTTCCGGTGGACGCCGACGTGCTCGCCGTGCAGCCGCACGCCCACTTTCGCGCGCGAGAAGCAGAGGCGTGGGCGACATTGCCGGACGGGTCGCGGCGGCCGCTCCTGCGCATCGCCGACTGGGACGCGCGCTGGCAGGAGCGCTACCAGTATCGCGCTCCGGTGCACCTGCCCGCCGGCACCCGCATCCTCACCACCTACGTCTTCGACAACTCGGCGGCCAATCCCCGAAACCCGGTTCAACCGCCGGCACTCGCCGAGTGGGGTTGGCGGACGAGCGACGAGATGGGCGACGTCTGGTTCCAGATGGTCGCCGCGACGGAAACCGATCGGGCGCGGCTGCAGCGCGAGGCCCGGCAGCGGATGCTCACCGAGGATGCGCTCGGGTGCGAGTTGCTGCTTCGCCGGGAGCCCGATCACGTGCCGCTGCGCAATGACACCGCGTTGATTTACATGGCCCTCGGACGTCCGGCCGAGGCCCTCATCCACTTCGCGGCCGTGACCAGGATCCGGCCCGATTCCGCGTCGGCCTGGTTCAACGAGGGCGTCGCCCTCGAGGCGCTCGGCCGCACCGAAGCGGCCGCGTCGCGCTACACCGAGGCGCTGAAGCGGCAGCCCGATTATTCGGCCGCCCTCAACAACCTCGGCACCCTGTGGCTCCGCGCCGGCCGCATCGGCGCCGCACGCGAGAAGCTGGAGGCGGCGGTGACGGCGGACCCGCGCAACGTCGAGGCGCGGGCCAACCTCGGGCTTCTCCTCGCCGGTGCGGGCGAGCCGGACCGTGCGCTCGCCGAGGTGAACGAGGCCCTGCGCCAGCAGCCGGAGCTTGTCAGCGCGCTCACGCCGATCGCCTGGCTGCTGGCCACGCACCCGTCAGAGGACGTGCGGCGGCCGGACGCGGCCCGCGCTCTGGCGGGACGTATCGTGGACGCGACCGGACGCAAGGATGCCGCGGCGCTCGATGCGCTGGCGGCGGCGCAGGCGGCTTGCAGTGAGTTCGACGCGGCTTCGCGTGTGGCCGGCGAAGCGCTGGCACTGGCCACTGGCGAGCAGGCGGCAGCCATCCGCGAGCGGGTGGCCCTGTACCGTGCGGGGCGGCCGTTCGTGCTGCGGCAGTAGACAGGCTCTAGACTCGAGGCTCTAGACTCTGGGCTCCGGGCTCTAGGCTCTAGGCTTTAGAAAGTTCCTGATCCCTGATCCCTGATCCCTGATCCCTGATCCCTGATCCCTGATCCCTAGTTCCTACTGAACACCACCTTCCCATCGAAGATCGTCACCGCCACCTGCACGTCGTCGGCCGTCTCCGGCGGGCGCGCGAGCACGTCCCTACTGAGGATGACGATGTCGGCGAGCTGGCCCGGCGCGAGTCGGCCCTTGCGGCCCTCGTCGAACGACGCGTAGGCGGAGCCGATCGTATAGCCCTCGATCATCTCCTCGATGGTCAGGCGCTGCGATGGCACCTTCCCATGGCCGATCCGATTGAGACCCGTCCAGATTCCGACGAGCGGGTTCAGCGAGGCGACCGGCCAGTCGCTGCCGAACGCGAGACGGCCGCCGCTCTCCTTGATGCCCTTCCACATCCAGCCGCGCCCCTGTCGATCGGGCCCGATGTTGGCGGCCCATTGCCCCTTGGGATTGGGACCGTTCATCAGCCTCGTGTGCGGCGGTTGCATCGACGCGATGACTCCGAGCGACCCGAACCGCGCCACGTCGTCGAGGTCGATGGTCTCGATGTGCTCGACGCGGTGACGCGGCGCGCGCGTCCTGGTCGGATTGGCCAGGGCCGCATGGTCGAAGGCATCGAGGGCCATCCGCACA
>DATLLC010000260.1:0-16062 GCA_035538015.1 Vicinamibacterales bacterium | reverse complement strand
GTCGTGGCTCATCGGGTGTCCGGCGGAATTGACAAGGAACGGGTTCACGTCATCCGAAAACTGATGCCATGCGAGTGCCGCAAAGTCCCCGACGTTCGTGAAGGGGTCTTTTACAACCCGGATGTGGATGCGTTTGCGATTGCCTACCGCCACTGCAGCGGCGGCACGACAACTGACGTGTACGCCCAGGTTGAATCGAACCTCTCGTCCTTCATCGCGGGAGGAACGCCGCCGACTGGGACGGCACGCATCGGTTTTGAGATCAACGTGCTCGGTCGTAACGCGGGAGGACGCGCGGTCATCGAGGTACTCGGGAGCAACGTCACCGGAGGCCAGGGCGTGGGCGGGCGTGCACAAGTCGTCTTCCAGGGCGGCCAATGGCGAGTCTTCGTCACCGCGGATTTCCTCCATCGCCTCGGCGCGAGCTCGGGGGACGTGCTGGATCTCAATCTGGGCGCGCGCCTGGGTCCGATAACCGCCGAGATACAGGTTGCAAACGTGCTGTCATCCACACCGACCGGAACGGGTGCGGCATGCGTCGATGTGTTTGGCAGCTCCTTGCGTTTTTGCGGGACCCTGTCTGGGAGTGGGGGTGGTGTCACAGGCGGCGTTGAGTTCCGCGGCGACCTTCCAGGTCCGGAAGTACGACGCGAACGGTGCTTCCAATGCCTGTGCCCGCCGCCAACCAAGCACTACACGTGTTACCACGACATCCCGCCAACCGAGACGCCGGTCACGCGGGAGATCGACGTGGAGGTGCCGCAGGAGTATCGATACTTCTTCCGGCTCAATCGGACGACTCCCTCCGAGGACTCAGTTCTGTCCGCCCGTGGAAAGGCAAATCTCAAAGCCGTCAAGGACGAAGTTGCGGCTGGAGGCAGCGTCGTCACTATTTACGGCTATGCGTCCCCAGAGGCTTCGGAGGCGCACAATCAACAACTCAGCGTTGAGCGCGCCAAGACCTTGACAGGCCTCCTGCGCCCGCAGCTGCCGACCGGCACGGCCCTCCCGCCGCCGTCGGCCGGAGGCGAGCTTCTGGGTCGGCGACCGGCGCCATCGCCCTCCAGCCGCCTGGGCGATGCCATTCATGCCGGGGGCTTCCGTTCGGCCGAGGACATCAGCATTTTCCTCTTGGGCGACGAAATTCCACGGGCTGAGCTGTCCGATCAGTTCGTTTCCCTGTTCCGGGCGTTGCCGGATCCCGCTGATCGGCTGGCCCTCTTCGGGCTCGGTCTTGGTGACCCCCTGGAGGCACAGGTCCTGGCCGCCGTGCAGGCGTTCCTCCGGAACCCGCGCGCGGGCACACGGCCGTGGGACCGTGTCTTTCGCCTTCTTCGCGTCGGAGTAATCCGCACATCGAGGCCAGAGCACCGGACCGTCCCGGACGTCGAGACCGACCCGGGCTCGCTCAGTCAACTTGGCGACGCAGCTTGTGAACTGCGAGCGCAAGAAGCTGAGCAGAGCGGCCTGCTGCCCCCCGTGCCGGCGGAGCTGCGGGTGCCACGCCGGGGTCGGGAGGACCGCGACGTCGAATGCACCATTGAAGTGCGGCCCCAGGATCGGCGTGGCGGCTGTTCATATGACATCCCTGCTGACATGCGTCTGCGCCCACGGGCGCCCGGACGCGCTCCAAGGTCGCTCCCATGAGGATTGTGTTCGGCCAGCCGAAGGCGCCGGTGGCGCCGCTGGGCGGCCTGCTGCAGCGGCAGTGCGCCTGCGGAAATCACGCCGACGGCAGCGAATGCGCGGAATGCAGTAAGAAGAATCGGACACTCGAACGCGCATCGCGTGATTCCGGTGGTACCGGTCGTCAAGGCGACACGGGTGACAGCGCCACTCTCGCCCACGAGTTGGGCCACATCCTGATCAACCCCGGCGCGCATCCCGTTGGCACCGTGATGGGGTCACGTCCTGCCGCTCCCGCGATGAGACGCCCGCGATTCACCGATCCCCAGTGCACGACGTTGCACTCCAACGCCTGAGGCGAGCGATTCCGATGAACCCTGGACGCGCCTCATATCTGTCGAACCCCTCCGAGCCACCGCTCACGCTCGTGCGGGCGCCGTTGCTGCAACGCAAGTGTCGCTGCGGCAATCACTCGACAGCCGGCGGCGAGTGCGAGAGCTGCCGGAAGAAGCACGCCGAAGCTTCCTTGGGCGGAGCCACGCCGCCCTACCGCACGGCCGCCACATCGGGTCAGACGCTCGATGCGATGACGCGTGCACCCGCACCTGGCTGAAGTCGCGGCCGAAGCGCGACTTCAGCCAGGTGCGGGTGCACGCGGACGACGCCGCTGGAGAGGCCACACGGGCGGTCAACGCCCGAGCCTTTGCCGTGGGACAGCATATCCACTTCGGCGCGGGCGAATACCGTCCGCAGTCGCAGCAAGGGATGCTATTGCTCGCCCACGAGCTGGCGCACACCGTCCAGCAGTCGGGGCTCGAGGGCGGCGTCAGGCAGCTATCCTCGGATGCGCTGGCGACCGAGGACCCGGGTCTCGAGCGCGAGGCGGATGACGCGGCCGCGCAGGTGGTCAACGGTCAACCCGCACACGTCGTCGGATCCGCCAGCAGCCCCGCCCCGCAGCGACAACCGAAGGGCCAGACGCCACCGCAGGCGCCGAAGGTCGTGGCTCCGGTGCCGCCGAACAACACGCAGAAGAAGATGATCGACAACGCCCGCCGTGCCGCCGCCATCCGGACGCAGACGGCGACTTTCAAAGCCAGCGGCGTCGCTGGGCTTGGCGCTCATCAGGAGGCCACCCGGCTGGCGCAGATCAAGTTCGATTGGGCCAACCCGAACATGGACCAGGTCAGCGAAGTGCTGGCTGGCATCGGCGGCGGCCTCATCAGCGTCGACGTCAAAGTCGCCGGTCCGGGCGACCCCGAATGCGGGCCTCGCTCTGGTTACGTCCGCGGGCATTCGGCGCCGATCGTCCTGTGCCCTGGCTTCTTCGCGGACCCTGCCGACAACGAGGGACGGATCCGCACCATGGTCCACGAGATGGCGCATGTGAAGGGGGTGGGGAACGCCGCCGTCGGCGAGAGCTACTTTCCGATCTTCGACTGCACGTCGACGGGCGCGTTCGCGTCCGCCGACGCATGGTCCAACTACGTCCACTGCCTCAGTGGCCAGACGCCCGACAAGCCGCCCGAGATCGTCGGGCCCGTCAAGGGCGGCAAGTCGGGCAAGCCACCGGCGCCCAAGAAGCCATGAGCACCTTCCCGAATTCGCCCCGCCTGATCAAAGGCGCGCTGGTGGGCGTCGACCCCCTGAACCCGCTCGCCAGCGTCGTGGTGTTTCAGTACAACCCGGACACGATGACGCGGCGCCTCGAGGCCCGCGCTGCGACCGGCGACGGCGATCGCGGAGAAGCCCAGCGTCTGAGCGGACCTCCGAAGGAAACCATCACGCTGAGCGTCGAGATCGACGCCACCGACCAGCTCGAGCAGGGCAATCCCCTGGCGACGACGATGGGCATCTATCCGGCACTGTCGGCGCTCGAAGTGATGCTGTACCCGAAGAGCGCGGTCGTGATCGCCAACACCGTCCTCTCGCTCATTGGCACCATCGAGATCCTGCCGATGGAGGGCCCCTTCGTCGTGTTCGTCTGGGGCCCGCAGCGCGTGCTGCCGGTGCGGTTGACCAGCCTCAGCATCACCGAAGAGGCCTACGACCCGCTGCTCAACCCGATCCGTGCCAAGGCCGACCTCACGCTCAACGTCCTGAGCTACCAGGACCTCGGCATGCTCCATCCGGGTCACTGGCTGTTCCTGGCACATCAGATGGCCAAGGAGGCCGTGGCCGTGACCAACGTGGCCAACGACGCGCAGAACATCGCCGCGGGGATCCGCCTATGAATCCGCTCCGCCGCCTCGTGTTTCCGCCAACCAGCCGCTACCACGACATCGAGACGGCGACGCTCGTCGTGGGCGAAGACGTCGAGATCCCGTATCTGCGGCGGCGGTTCCTGCCGCCGTCGGATCGCTTCACGACGATCCAGGAGCATGTGGTGTCACAGGGGGATCGCCTCGACAACGTCACCGCGCGCTACCTGGGCGACCCGCTGCAGTTCTGGCGTGTCTGCGATGCCAACCACGCGATGAATCCGCCGGACCTGATGGTGCTGGGTCGGCGGCTTCGCATCACCATGCCGGAAGGCGTCGCCGGGCTTCCCCATGCTGGTTAGCGGCGCGTTCCTGACGTTGCTGATCGGGCCGTCGGTGCCGCTGCCGGCGCCGCCGCCCGTGATCGAGGCGTTGAAGAGCGTGCAGGTCAACACTTCCGCCGATCGCACGGGGTTTCAGCTGACGTTCACCATCGGCAAGACGTCGCTGCTGCAGCTGGCCCTGCTGCCGGCGGGCTATTTCGATCCGATCATCACGCGCGTCGTCATCGTCGTCACGCTCAACGGCATCCCGAATGTGCTCGTCGACGGCTTCGTCACTCGCCAGGAGATGCAGCCGGCCAGCGAGCCCGGCCAGTCGACGCTGACCATCACCGGCGAGGACCTCACGGTGGCGATGGACCTGATGCAGATCACGGTGAGCTATCCGGCGATGCCCGACGTCGCGCAGGTGAATCTCATTCTTGCGAAGTACGCGTTTCTGGGCGTCGTTCCGGTGGTCGTGCCGCCGTTCCTCTTCACGGTCAAGACGCCGCTCGACGGCTGGATTACGCAGACCGAGACCGACCTGCAGCACATCCGCGGCCTGGCCAGGCAGAACGGCTTCGTGTTCTACATCGAGCCGGGACCGCTGCCGGGCCAGAGCATCGCCTACTTCGGGCCCGACGTGCGCGTGCCGCTGCCGCAGCCGGCGCTGAGCGTCAACATGGACGCCCATACCAACGTCGAGTCGCTCAGCTTCAGCCTCGACGGGTTACAGAAACGGATCGAGATCATCACTGTGCTCGATCCGGTCACCGGGCGGATTCCGATTCCGGTGCCGATGCCCGAGATCAACGTCTTCAAGCCGCCCCTGGGCCTGCGCCCCACGGCGCCGGCCAAGATCGTGTTCGACCGCGAGGCGGCGGCCTTGACCTTCGACGAAGCGCTCAAGCTGGCGATTGGACGGGGCATCGCCTCGTCGGCGCCGGTGACCGGCAACGGCACCCTGAACGTGCTGCGTTACGGCCAGGTGCTGCGCGCGCGGACGCTCATTGGCGTGCGCGGCGCCGGGCCGACCTACGACGGCCTGTATTACGTCGACGGCGTCACCCACAACATCAAGACGGGCGAATACAAACAGAGCTTCAATCTGTCGCGCGACGGCTTGATCTCCAACACGCCGGTGGTGGTTCCATGAGCGATTCAGGCACGTCGCCGCGTTTTTGGGGCAAGTACCGGGGGACGGTGACGATCAACCTCGACCCGGAGAACCGCGGCCGGATCCAGGTCATGGTGCCCGACGTGCTCGGGCTGCTGCCCAGCAGCTGGGCCGAATGCTGTGCGCCGGTGTCGGGCATGACCGGCGCCGCCTCCGGCGTGTTCCTGGTCCCGCCGGTCGGCGCGGCGGTGTGGGTCGAGTTCGAGCACGGCGATCCGAACAAGCCGATCTGGACCGGCGGGCGGTGGGAAAACACGGCCGATGTGCCGCCGCTGGCCATCGCGCCGCCGCCGATTCCTCCAGGACAGAACTTCGCCATCCAGACCACGCTGCAAAACCTGGTGCTGGTCAGCGACGCCGCGCCGACGCCCGCCACCGGCGGCATCGTGCTGAAGAGCGCCACAAACGCGATGCTGGTCGTGAACGATTCAGGCATCTACATCAACAACGGGAAGGGCGCGATGATCACGCTTGTCGGCCCCACCGTGACGATCAACAACGGCGCGCTGGTCGTGATTTGAGGAAGGGGCAACAACGTGCCGGGCTTCCTGGTTCATGTGGGCGCTCAGGTGCTCTGTTCACACGCTGGACAGGCGACCCCGACGGTGCCCAACCCGCGTGTGACGGTCAGCGGTCAGCCGACGGTGCTGATCACGCCGCCCTACGTGGTCGCCGGCTGTACCTTCCCGCCGCCGCCAGGCGCCAACGGCCCATGCGTTACGGCGCAGTGGGTGAGCGGCACCACGCGGGTGCTGTCCAACGGCCAGCCCCTGGTCGTGCAGAGCAGCCAGGCGATCTGCGCGCCGACCGGCACCCCTCTGATCATCGCCGTCACGCAGACGCGCGTGAGCGCCCTCTAGAGGCCGCATGAACATCGACTACCCGTTCCACATCGACAGCCGCGGCCGCAGCGCCACCACCGGCGAGGACGATCACATCCGCGACATGATCGAGCAGTTCCTCTTCACGAATGCCGGCGAGCGGGTCAACCGCCCGGATTTCGGCAGCGGTCTCCTGCAGATGGTCTTTGCGCCCAACAGCCCCGAGCTGGCGGCGGCCGTGCAGATGACCGTCCAGGCGGGCCTCCAGCGCTGGCTCGGCGATGTCATCGACGTGCGGGCGGTGGAAGCGACCAGCCACGACTCGACGCTGCGCGTGGTCGTGACCTACATCGTCCGACGGACGCAGGAAAGCCGAGTCGCAGTCTTCAATCGGAGTACGACATGAGCCCGTTGACATGTGCAAGCGAGCAGCGGCGCGAGGCGGTCCGGCAGCACACCCGGCTCAACGGGTTCGACTACCTCGAAGTCGGCACGGACCGTCGCATCCTGTCGGTGCACTTTCTCGGCAAGGCGCCGGTCTCGCTCGAGCCGGGCAACCTCGTCATCGAAGGCGGCCGTCGAATCCGCGACATCAAGGTCGAGCGTGTCTCGCTCTACCGGACCGCGATGCCGGGCCTCGACGACACGATGGAAGTCGTCACCGACCGCGAAGGCGACTCGTCGGAATACGTCCTCAGAGCGGTCGATAAAGACGAGCGTGGCGTCGAACGGCCGCACCCGTCGTTCGATCCGCACTACGACCGTGTCGCCTTCACGTTCAAGGCCGACTGCCCCAGCGATCTCGATTGCAAGCAGGACCGGGTGTGCCCGCCAGAGCCCCGCGAGGAGCCCGAGATCAACTATCTGGCCAAGGACTACGCGAGCTTCCGGCAACTGATGCTGGATCGGCTGGCGCTGGTGATGCCGGATTGGCGCGAACGGCACGTGCCGGATCTCGGCATTGCCGTCGTCGAGGTGCTGGCCTACGTGGGCGATCACCTCAGCTACTACCAGGACGCCGTCGCCACCGAGGCGTACATCAACACCGCGCGACAGCGCATCTCGGTCGGGCGTCATGCGCGACTGGTGGACTACCAGCTGCACGAGGGCTGCAACGCCAGGACGTGGGTGTGCCTCCAGACCGACGGCGTCGTCGCGCTCGATCCCGGCGACCTCTGGTTCATCACTCAGGTGCAGGATCTCGGGCCGGTCGTCAAGCGGTCGGACCTGCAACAGGTGCCATCAGATCTGTACGACGTGTTCCAGCCGATCGCCCATGCCGGCGTCACCGTCTATCCGGGTCAGCACGAGATGCACTTCTACACCTGGGGCGATCAGGCGTGCTGTCTCGCGCGCGGTTCGACGACGGCCACGTTGATTGGGCGCTGGATTGAACCTCCGCCTCTCCCCGAGCCGCCGTGCGATCCGCCGACGGGCGAGCCGGCAGGCAAGTCGGCCGCGCCTGCGTCGTCCGCTGAAAGCCCCCAGCTTCATCTCGCGCCCGGCGACGTGCTGATCTTCGAGGAGGTCATCGGTCCAAAGACGGGGATTGCCGCCGACGCCGACCCCACGCGTCGCCACCCCGTACTCCTGACCGACGTCGCCCACGCTCAGGATCCGCTCTACCCCGAGCGGGCCTTGACCGAGATCAGGTGGGCGGAGGACGACGCCTTGCCGTTCCCGCTCTGCCTGTCGGCCATGGGCCCGCCGCCTTCGTGCGAGGTCATCGAGAACATCAGCGTCGCGCGCGGCAACCTCGTTCTGGTGGATCACGGGCGACCCGTCGTCGAAGACCTGGATCCGGTGCCCGTCAAGGCGATGGTCGAGTCGTGTGGCTGTGACGGCACCGTGGCGGACACCGAGATTGTCGCCGGCCGCTTTCAGCCAGTCCTGAAAGGGGCGCCCCTGATATTCAGGCAGCAGGTGATCGCCGATGTCTCGGCGGCGCAGATGCTCAGCCAGGACGTGCGCCAGGCGTTGCCGCAGGTGGTGTTGACCACCGTCGCCGGCCCGGGCATTCCGCCGGCCACATGGGTGCCGCGGCGGGATCTCCTGGGCAGCCTGAATCCCGACCTGCATTTCGTCGTCGAGATTGACGATCAAGCGCGCGCCCACTTGCGCTTCGGCGATGACGAGATGGGACAGCGGCCCGAGGCCGGGACTGTCTTCGCCGCCGCCTACCGCGTCGGAAGTGGCGTGTCGGGCAACGTCGGCGCCGGCGCCCTCGCGCACCTGGTCACCGGCGAGCAATCGATCAGCGGGGGCGTCGTCTCGGTCCGAAACCCGTTGCCGGCACGGGGCGGACGAGCACCTGAGCCTGTGGAGGAAGCGAAGCTGTACGCGCCCCAGGCCTTCAGGACGCGTCTCGAACGGGCGATCACGGCCGAGGACTACGCGGCGATTGTGCTGCGCGAGTTTGGCGGCAAGGTCCAACGCGCCGCCGCCACCCTTCGCTGGAATGGAAGCTGGCACGAAGTGCTCGTCGTCGTCGATGCGCTGGGCCAGGAGCAAGCCGATGCGGCGCTGTTGACGGAGATCGCCCGGCGGCTGGAACGCTATCGCCGGATCGGGCATGACCTGGCGGTGACTTCCGCGCGCCGCGTGCCGCTCGACATCGAGCTGCGGGTGTGTGTCCTCGACGGCTTCCTGCGTGCGCACGTCAAGAAGGCGCTGCTCGACGTCTTCGGCAACCGCCGGTACGGCGATGGCCGGCTCGGCTACTTCCACCCCGATCGCCTGAGTTTCGGTGACGGCATCTTCTTGAGCGCGCTGGTGGCGACTGCACAGGCCGTCGCCGGCGTGGAAACTGTGTCGGTCACGCGCCTGCAACGGCTGTTCGAGCCGGCCAACGACGAGATCGACAGCGGCGTGCTGCCGCTCGGTCCGCTGGAGATCGCCAGACTCGACAACGACCCGAGCGTGCCCGACAACGGCCAGCTGCAACTCGACATGAGAGGTGGACGATGAGCGCCGCATGCTGCTGTCAGTCGACCTCGACGCCGTGCGGGTGCTGCGAGGGTCTCGAGCCGCTGACGCCGCTTTCCACGGTCAACCGGCCGGGTCTGCCGGCGTTGTCCTACCGGATCGGCACGCACTCGACGTTTCTCGAGACGATGAAGGCGCGCCTCTCGAGCAGCGACTACCCGGCGCTGTCGCCGCTGACCACCCGCGAGGCGACCGACCCGGCGATCGCGTGGCTCGACGCCTGGGCGATGGTCGGCGACGTCCTGTGCTTCTACCAGGAACGGATCGCCAACGAAGGCTACCTGCGCACCGCGACGGAACGCCGCTCGGTGCTGGAGCTGGCCCGCCTGATGGGCTACCGTCCGCGGCCCGGCGTCGCCGCCACCGTGTACCTGGCCTACACGATCGACGACAAGTACAAGGAGGAAGCGATCATCCCCGCGGGCAGCCGCTCGCAGAGCGTGCCGGCCCCAGGCGAGACCGCACAATCCTTCGAGACCGGCGAGACACTGAACGCGCGCGCGCTGTGGAACAACCTGCGCCCGCGGATCGATCAGCCGCAGACCGAAGAGAGCATCCGCCGTGGCAACGGCAAGAACGCGCATGTCTACGTGAAGGGCATCACGCCGAACTTGAAAGCCAACGACCCCGTGTTGATCGATTTCGGGGGCGGAGGCGCTCCCGAGATGTTCAGGGTCCTCGAGGTGCTGCCGGATGCCGCGGCTGATCGCACGCAGGTGGTGTTCCAGGCCGCGTCAGTCGGCGGCGCCGTCGCCGCTGCCAAGACGCCGACCCGGCTGATCGCCGCGCTGACGCTGCCGCCATCGGTCCCGCCCGCGAACTCGAAGCGGCTGGTCCGCACGCTCAACGGACAATTCGGCGGGGGCCAGGCCGGCGAGAGCGCAACCGGTCAGCTCAACACCCTGAGCACCAACGAAGCCAGCTACGCGGTCTCGAAGGTCTTCGCGCCGTCGCTCAAGGAGACGCTGGCGAGCGCGTCCGCCAATGCCGACGTCAGTCCGGCTCCCGCGATTCGCGTCTTCGCCCCACGAGTGAAGGCGTCGCTCTTCGGGCACAACGCGCCGAAGCGGGTGCGGGTCAGTGACGGCAAGGTCATCGTGATCGGAGACTGGCCGGTCATCGAGGAGGTGTTCGACGACATCGAGGGCGGGGCCCACACGGTCGCGCACGAGGAAGAGAAGGTGCTGCACCTCGACGGACGTCAGGAGTCGATCCTGCCCGGCAGCTGGATCGTGGTCGAGACGCCGGATACGAGGCTGACCGACACGAAGCGCTTCGTCCTGCGGGCGGGCGGACCACTGACGGTCGGCTCCCGAGCGGAGTACGGCTTGAGCGCGCCGGCGACTCGAGTCGAGATCGACACGCCGTGGATCAAGCTGGCCGACATGCCGAAGTCGACAGACAACGGCGACGACTTCGAGGCCCTTCGCAAGACGGTGATTTACGCACAGAGCGAAGAGCTGCCCCTGGCCGATGAGCCCATCCTCACGCCCGTCTGCGGCGGCTCGGATGACCTGATCGAGCTCGACGGCTTCTACGAGGGCCTCGAAGCCGGACGCTGGGTCGTCGTGTCAGGAGAGCGCGAAATCGGCGGCACCAGCGGCGTGCGGTTCAGCGAATTGTCGATGCTCTCCAGCGTCACCCAGACCGTGCGCACGACGCCTCGGCCCGTGCCGGGTGACAAGACGCACACGTTCATCAAGCTCGCCGAGTCGCTGGCCTACTGCTTCACCAGAGCGACCGTCAGGATTTACGGCAACGTCGTCGCCGCCACGCACGGCGAGACCCGCACCGAGACGCTCGGCAACGGCGACGGCAGCAAGACCTTGCAACGGTTCCTCCTGAAGCAGAAGCCGCTGACCTTTGTCCCCGCCTCCAACTCATCGGGCGTCGACAGCACGCTCGCCGTCTTCGTCAACGACGTGCGGTGGCGCGAGGCCGACATGCTGGTCGGGTTGGGTCCGCGCGATCGCCGATTCGTGACCGCGACCGACGACGACGACACGACCGCCGTCGTCTTCGGCAACGGAACGGAAGGTGCGCGGGTGCCGACCGGGATCGAGAACGTGCGTGCCGTCTATCGCACCGGTATCGGCAAGGGCGGCAACGTCAAAGCCGAGCAGATCAGCCTCCTGTCCACGCGACCTCTCGGCGCCAAAGAGGTCATCAACCCGTTGCCGGCCTCTGGCGGCGCCGACCGTGAGACACGCGATCAGGCCCGGAGACACGCGCCATTGGCCGTGATGGCCCTTGATCGGCTCGTTTCCGTTCAGGATTACCAGGACTTCACCCGAGTCTTCGCGGGCATCGGCAAGGCGCGCGCCGCGGAACTGTCCGACGGACGCCGCCAGCTAGTCCATGTGACCATCGCTGGCGCCGACGACGCCCCGATCGAGCCGTACGCCGATTTGTATCGCAACCTGACCGCGGCGCTCGGTCGCTTTGGCGACCCCTCGCAGCCGTTCCGCATCGATCTGCGGGAGCTGCTGTTGCTCGTCCTGAGCGCGAAAGTGCGAATCGATGCGGATCACGTCTGGGAGGTGGTCGAAGGCCGCATCCGGGCGGCGCTGCTCGAGGCCTTCAGCTTCGACCGTCGCGAGCTCGGCGACGAAGCGCTGCTCAGCGTCGCCGTCAGCGTGATGCAGGCAGTTCCCGGGGTCGAGTGGGTGGATGTCGACAGCTTCGGCGGTATTCCCGAGCGCGTGCTCGAGGCCGGCACGAGACGGCTGATCGAGCCCGCCGAGATCGCCCTGGCGGTCAAGGCCGCGGTGGACGCGAGCGCGGTGCCCAACCGGGTGCCCGTCAATCTCGCGGCCCGAGAGCGAGGCGGCATACGTCCGGCGCAGCTGGCTTACCTCAGTCCGCTGGTCCCCGCCACCCTGATCCTGAACGAGGCACGGCGATGACGCGCGATCGACTCTACGAACTCCTTCCGGCGGTCTACCGCATTCGCGACGTCGAATACGGCAAGCCGCTCGAGGCGGTGCTGCAGATCATCGGCGAACAAGTGGACCTGGTCGAAGAGAACATCGCCCAGCTCTACGACAACTGGTTCATCGAGACCTGCGACGACTGGGTCGTGCCGTACATCGCCGACCTGGTGGGGTATCGGCCTGTGCTCGACGTCGGCGAGTCCGGGGCGTTGCGCACCGCCCAAGATCGCGCGCGTCTCAGGATCCTGATTCCGCGGCGTGAAGTCGCGAACACGATTCTCTACCGCCGGCGGAAAGGCACGCTGGCAGTCCTCGAAGCGCTCGCCAACGACATCGCCGGATGGCCGGCACGGGCCGTCGAGTACTTCACTAACGTCGCCTGGAACCAGGCCATCAATTTCCAGCACGCGGACCGCGCGCGCACCATCGACGTGCGGCACAGCGGCGTACTGGGACTGGCCGGCAGCCCGTTCGATCGGCTCGGAAGAAACGTCGATGTCCGGCGCGTCAACTCGCGACGCAGCGTGGGCCGTCACAACACCCCGACGGTCGCCGTGTTCGTGTGGCGGCTCAAGTCCTACCAGGTCACCGAGACGCCGGCCGTCTGCGTCGAAAAGGTCGGTCCCCACGCGTTTGCCTTCAGCGTCCTCGGCAACGACGCGCCGTTGTATCTCAAGCCAGAGCCGGAGACGGATCTGACGCACATCGCCGAAGAGCTCAACCTTCCGGTCCCGATCCGCCGCGCCGTTCTTGCCGAGCACAAGGCTCGTCTGGTCGCGCCGCAGCAGAGTCTCTTCATCTGGACGGGCGTCAAGAGAGGCAAGACCGTCAGCCTCGAGCCGGTTCCGCTCGATCGTATTGTCGCCGCCGACCTGAGCGGCTGGACGTACCTTCCGCGACGGGGCACCGTGGCCGTGGATCCGGTGCTCGGGCGCATTGCGTTTTCGCCGCAACAGCCGCCAAAGAGCGGCGTGTGGGTCTCCTACCGATACGGGTTCAGCGCCGACATCGGCGGCGGCGAATACGATCGGCCGCTCTCGCAGCCCAACGAGGCGGTGACGTATGTCGTCGCCCAGGACGGCACGCTCGACACCATCGGCAAGGCGCTCGATCGGTGGCGAACCGAGCAGCCACGTCACGCGGTCATCGAGATCGACGACAGCCGCGTCTATGTCGAGCCGATCCATGTCGAGTTCAGCGCCGATCAGGAAAGCCTGCAGCTGCGCGCCGGCAACGGGCGGCGCCCGGTGATCCGGCTGCTCGACTGGCAGACCAGTCAATCCGACGCGCTCACCGTGTTCGGCAAAGGCGGCGATCGGTTCGTGCTCGACGGGATCATGGTCACGGGGCGGGGAGTGCAGGTCAGCGGTGACTTGAAGGAACTGACGATCCGGCACGCCACGCTGGTGCCGGGATGGGGGCTCGACAGTCACTGCCGGCCCCAGCGCCCGACCGAGCCCAGCGTCGAGGTCTTCAGCCCCAACGTCTGCGTGGTCGTCGAGCACAGCATCGTGGGCTCGATCCAGATCAACCCCGTGATGCCGCCGCCGGCGGATGACTCGGCCGCCTACCCGGACATCCCCGAGCTCGAAGCGCAGCAGGCCCGATGTGAAGGCGCCGGGCCTGACGTGCGGCTCGATCCGATCCGGCTGTGCATCAGCGACAGCATCGTCGACGCCACGAGCGACGACGGCGAAGCCATCGGCTCGCCCGGCTGCCCGGTCGCCCACGCTGTGCTGACGATCGCCCGCTGTACCGTGATCGGGCAGGTCCAGGTGCGCGAGATCGAGCTGGGCGAGAACAGCATCTTCTGTGGGCGCATCGTGGTCGCCCGCCGCCAGCACGGATGCCTGCGTTTCTCGTATGTCGTGCCCGAGTCGCGCACGCCGCCGCGCTTCCAGTGCCAGCCAGACCTGGCCAGCACTGCGGCCGTGCAGGCCTTGCGGGACGAGGACGCAGAAGCCGGCCGCGCGGCCCCGACCGAAACCGAGATCGTTGCGGCACGACATTGCGAGTGGATTCGCGTCAGGCCGCAGTTTGGCAGCACGCGCTACGGCACGCCCACCTACTGCCAGCTGGCGATCGGCGGCCCAGCCGAGATTTTCCGCGGGGCCGACGACGAGTCAGAGATGGGGGCGTTCCACGATCTGTTCCAACCACAACGCGAAGACAACCTCCGGGCGCGCCTGGACGAGTTCGTCCCGTCGGGAGCCGATGTCGGCGTCATCCTGGCCAGTTGAGCACAACGAGGACAAGAACCATGAGAGGCGATTTCTCACGAGACACCT
The DNA here is from genome assembly GCA_035538015.1 of Vicinamibacterales bacterium. Lineage (GTDB taxonomy): Bacteria > Acidobacteriota > Vicinamibacteria > Vicinamibacterales > UBA2999 > VFZN01. The sequence goes on along the minus strand of DATLLC010000260.1, from coordinate 1,708 downwards.
TCGACCCCGTCAAGCACTTCAGCCGGGTGATGCAGCAGCAGGGCCGCGTGCACCTCGACGCGGACTGGAACGAACAGACGGCGATCGTCATGCACTACCTGCGCACGCTGGCGGCCGACCTGATCGGGCCGTTTGCCGGACCGAAAGGCGACGGCTACGGCTTCGAGATCGAGGAGGTCAGCTCGGAGGGGTTCTCGATCGGGAGGGGACGCTACTACGTGGACGGGATCCTCTGCGAGAACGAACCGGCCGCAATGCGCTACGAGAGCCAGCCGGATCTTCCTTTTCCGCCCGAGCTGAAGACAGGCACCGGCTACCTCGTGTATCTCGACGTCTGGGAGCGTCACGTCACCTCGCTCGAAGACGACGACATTCGCGAGAAGGCGCTCGGTGGCCCCGATACGGCGACACGGGCCAAGGTCGTCTGGCAGGTCAAGATCGGCGGATTGGAGGAGCTCGAGATCACCCAGGCCAGCGCCGCGGCGGTCCGCAGGGACTGGCCGGACATCGTGGCGCGCCTGCGGTCACCGCGTGCCGGCTGTCTTCGGGCCCGCGTCGACCCACCCAAGGGTTCAACCGACCCGTGCCTGACATCGCCCGAGTCACGCTACCGCGGCGCGGAGAACCAGCTGTACCGGGTTGAGATCCATCGCGGCGGCCCGGCGGGAGAGGCCACGTTCAAGTGGTCGAGGAACAACGCGTCGGTGGCGACGCGGGTGACGCTGGCCGGTACCGAACTCACCGCGGCGGACCCCCGGGGATTGGTCGCCGGCCAGTGGGTGGAGCTGACAAACGACGCACAGGAATTGCGCGGAACGTCGGGACGCCTCGTGAAGCTGATCAAGGTTGACGGCGATCGGCTGTTGCTCGAGTCGCCGGTCCCGGTGCCCGACGATGTCGTCGAAGGCGAGGAGTGGCCGACCAAAGTCCGCGGCTGGGACCAGCGCAAGAACAGCGCGATCACCCTGGAAGAGGGGGCCGTGCCGCTCACCGAAAGCGCCGAGGCGACAGGATGGATCCTGCTCGAGGACGGCATTCAGGTCCAGTTCCTGCCGAGCGCCGACGCGACGGGACCCAACGTGTACCGTGCCGGTGACTACTGGCAGATTCCGGCTCGGACGGCTACCGGCGGCATCGAGTGGCCGACGACAGGCGAGGAGCCCCCACAGCCGCTACCCAGATCGCCGCGTGGGGTGCGCCACCACTTTGCGCCGCTGGCGACGTTGACGGCGGCGGCTGGAGACTGGACGGTCATCGACTGCAGGACCGAGTTTCCCCCGATCAAGAACAACGTGACCGCGATCAGCAGCTTCGGCGAAGCGGGGATGGGGGCGGCCGCGCCGTGCGTCGCGCCAGTTGAGCCCGTCGACGGATGAGGAAGGCAGGGGCTGCCAGCGTTATTCAGCCGGCCAGCGCGCTCAGGATCTCCCGTTGATGGTTGAGGGGAAGGGACAGATGCGCCTCGTCCGGGTAGAACGTGGCCCGGCAGGTCGGCAGGGCGCCGGCGAGATAACGGCCGTGCGACGCGGGCACGTTGCGGTCGCGCTCTCCTTGCCACAGCAGCACTTCACCGTGAGGGCCGCGAGATCGAATCCCCATGGGCGACCCATGAGCCCGACGTCCCACACCGGGCCCCTCGCGCTCTGCCGGCACGACTCCTGAAAGCAGGCCATGAAGCCGTCGCGCACCTCGGGTCGTTGGAAGAGAC
>DATLLC010000259.1:0-5557 GCA_035538015.1 Vicinamibacterales bacterium | reverse complement strand
TGGGCGACAAGGCCGCCGCGCCGGCCATTGGCGCCATGGTCAGGCCGCTGATCGAGGGCGGCGTGCTCGCGAACATCGCGCCAGACGATGTGGGCTACCCGAAGGACGCGACCGTGGAAGCCGTGCGCCTGGGCCTGTATGCGCTCGTCCGGCTGGGCGGGTACGACGAGCTGGCAGCGGCGCTCGTCGCGCCCTCGGGTGCGCTGCGTAGCCGGTGGTGGCCCGTGGCCTTTGCGTTCCAGCGGGTCGGCAACCGCGGTGCCGCGCCGGTGCTCACGGCCCTGCTTCAAGGCGAGGGACAAATCACCCGCGCGTTCGCCGCACGCGGGCTGGGGACGTTGAAGCACGCGGCTGCCGCTCCCGCCCTCGCTGCGATCGCCTCGGATGCGGTCCACCCGCACGCCCTGCGGGTCCAGGCGATCCGCGCCCTGGCGGCGATCGGCGACGCGGCGTCGACGGCGACGCTGATGAAGATCCTGACCGCGCCCAAGATCGACGCGGTGCTGCAGATGGAGGCCGTGGTCGCCCTCGGCCAGCTGCGCAGCCCCGCGGCCGTGGACGTGCTGCTCGACACCGCGTCGGCCCCGTGGCCCACGCTTCGCGGGGCGTCGCTGGTCGCACTGGCGCGGATCGATCCGGACGTGTTCATCAGCGTGATCGCCGGCCTCGACAACGATCCGGAGTGGTCGGTCAGGGCGGCGCTCGCCAGCGCGCTCGCCGAGTTGCCCGAGCGGCGGGGTGACGCCCGTCTCGCCGGCATGCTTGCGGATGACGATCAGCGCGTGCTCCCCGCTGTCCTCACCGCGCTGGCCGCGACCGGCGCCTCCTCGGCGACGTCGGTGCTCTCCGCGCGCCTTTCAGCCGAAGACCCCGTCGTCCGCATGGCCGCGGCCAACGGTCTCGCCCGGCTCAAGGCCACCGATCAGGTGCCCGCGCTCGTCGCGGCGTTGGAACGGTCCGCCGGGGACGGCACCTACGTGGCGCGCGCGGCCCTGCTGTCGGCGATCGCCAGCCTCGACCCGGCTGCTGCCACTCCCAGGTTGACCAGCGCGCTCTCGGACGCGGACTGGGCCATCCGCGTCCGGGCCGCGGAGCTCCTGCGCGGGCTCGACGCGTCGGCCACGATCGGGCCGGCCACGCCGGCGCCACCCCCCTCGGTCCCGGAGTTGTCGGCGATTCAAGCGCTGTTGACGCCGGCGTTCACGCCGACGGCGTACATCGACACCGAGAAGGGACTGATCCAATTCGAGCTGGCCGTGGTGGACGCGCCGCGGACGGTGGCCAATTTCACGGCGCTCGCGCGCAAGGGGTTCTTCAACAACGTGCCCTGGCACCGCGTCGTGGCCGACTTCGTCGTGCAGGGCGGCGACCCCCGCGGTGACGGCGAAGGCGGCCCCGGCTACACCATCCGCGACGAGATCAATCAGCGTCCCTATTTGCGTGGCACCGTGGGCATGGCGCTCGACTGGGCGGATACCGGCGGCAGTCAGTTCTTCATCACGCACTCGCCGCAGCCGCACCTCGACGGGCGCTACACGGTGTTCGGGCAGGTCGTGGCGGGGATGGACGTGGTCGATGCGCTACGGCAGTGGGACGTGGTGCGCAGCATTCGCATCTGGGACGGCGTCGCCTGGATCGGCGGCGACGCGGCGCAATAAAAAAGGGGGCGCACCGAGCGCCCCCTTCTTTCGATCTCTGGCAGAAGCTTAACGCTTCTTCGCCTTCTTGGCCTTCTTGGCCGCCTTCTTTGCCTTCTTCGCCATCGGTCGTATCCCCCCCTTCAGGTTGGGTTATGCGTCAGGATGTGCCGCGCCACCTGCGGTAGCTTCTGCCGCCTGGCACTCGGCTCGCGGGTACCGGCTCCCTGCGCCTTGCTGCGCGCTCGTTAGCGGAAGCGCGCGATGCGGAAAGGTGGGGCAGTGTGGATCACCGCCCCTGGTAAGCGGCGATGCTTACTTCTTCTTTGCCTTCTTCGCCTTCTTCGCCGCCTTCTTTGCCTTCTTCGCCATTTGGCCTCCTGAAGGGCCGGACTCTGCCTGATGGCGACCCCGCTTGCTTTCGTCGAGCTTCACAAGCAGTGGCCTGAGCCTTACGCCCTCATACCAGATGTAGATTATGGATGAGAAAAATCCGTTGTCAAGCACAAACCGATTTGTGGTTGTCAACAGAACGCGTTTTTGCTATGCCGGTTTTCTCTCCATGTCTGGAGTTGTCGGCGCGAGCACACCAGTTCTGTAGCGTTGCTACCGAGAAGTCCACGCGCGTTGCAGCGCCCGCGCGCGTGCCACGGCGTCGAGCGGGGCGTGGGGGTCGGTCGCGAGCAGCTCTTCGATCGTGCGGCGCGCGCGATCACGCTGTCCGAGGCGATCCAGCTGCGCGGCGATGTTCACGCGCGCCCCCACCGCGGCGAGCTCAGCGCGATTGACCTCGCCGTGCTCGGCATCGTCCAGCAGCGTCTCGGAGACCTCGAGGCTGGCGGCGCTGTCGTGCAGGTACACGTCGAGGATCTGCGCCTCGATCTGCCGGAAGAGCGGGTTGCGCGGGAACCGTGCCTGCAGTCCGCGCACCAGGGCCAGCGCTTCCATGTTGCGGTGCTCGTACCACAGATAGACGATGTGGAGCTGGTACTGTGCCTCGGCCTGCACCAGCCGGCCGTGGCGGCTCGCCTCCTCCATCTGGGCCAGGCCGGCGGTGCGATTGCCGCCCGGCAGCAGCAACAGCCAACGCAGCCACCGCAGGTAGCTGGGGGCGATGTCGGAGTAGTAGCGGTAGGCGCCGATACCGAACGCCGCATCGTGCATGCCCGGATCGAGCGCGAGCGCGCGTTCCAGGGCCGCCTTGATCCGTTTGCCGTCGCGCGCGGCCGAGAGGCGTTCCTCGCGCAGCACGCGCCACTGTCCGCGTGCGCCGAGCGCGGCGCCGAGATAGAACCAGGCTTCGGCCCGCTCCGGCTCGCGCGTCGTCCACGTGGTGGCGCGGTCGACGGCGGCGTCGGCCTCGCGCAGGAACCGCGCGTCGAGGAGGCGGCTCTGCGGGTCGAGCAGGATCTCCCACCACGTGGCCAGCGCGCGCAGGCCGACGCAGACCACCGGAGGTGCCGGCCCGCAGGTGCGAGCGAGGACCGCCGGCAGGCGATCGAAGTCGGCATTGAGGACCGTGTCGTAGGCCGATGCCACGGTGGCGGCGGCGGTCAGGCCGCGCTGCGGGGCCGCCGAGTACAGGATGCAGAAGGCAAGAGGCCAGAGGCCGAGGGTCAAACCAACGAGGCGTCGCTGTGGACCGCTCCGGTCCCGGCAGATCACGTTCTGCCTTGTGCCTTCGACCTTGCGCCCTTGGCCGTTCGCCTTCACAGGGCCGACGTGCGCAGGCGCTGCTTGTCCTGGTGACGCTCGATCGCCAGGCCGATCAGCCGATCGACCAGGGCAGGGTAGGTGAGTCCGCTCGCCTCCCAGAGCTTGGCGAACATGCTGATGGTCGTGAACCCCGGGATGGTGTTGATCTCGTTCAGCACCAGCCGGCCGGTCGATCCAGAGAGCAGGAAGTCCACTCGCGACATCCCGCACGCATCGATGGCTCGAAACGCAGCGATCGAGAGCCGCCGCACCTCGGCGAGCTGTTCGGCGGTGAGGTCCGCCGGGATGGCGGTGCGCGACGCGGCGTCGAGGTACTTGGCCTCGTAGTCGTAGAACTCCCGCCCTGGGAAAACCTCGCCCGCCACCGAAGCCACCGGGTCATCATTGCCGAGCACCGCACATTCAATCTCGCGGGCGTCCGGCACCCCGGCCTCGACGATCACCTTGCGATCGAAGCCCAGCGCGTCCTCGATTGCGGCCGGCAGCGCCTCGGCCGACTTCACCTTCGAGATGCCGACGCTCGAACCCAGGTTGGCCGGCTTGACGAACAGCGGCAGGCCGAGTTCGAGTGCCCGGGTGGTTACCTCGGCGCGGCGCGTGCGCCACTCGGCGGCCACGAATCCGTACCACGGCGTCACCGGAAGCCCGCGGGCTTCGAACAGCACCTTCATGGTGACCTTGTCCATGCCCACGGCCGACGCCATCACGCCCGGGCCGACGTACGGGACGTTGGCGAGCTCGAGCAGCCCCTGCACCGTGCCGTCCTCACCGTGCGGACCGTGCAGCACGGGGAACACCACGTCGAGCGCGAGGCCGGTGACGATCGCCGTTCCCTGCGCCGCGGATGGGTCGGGCCGATCGACGGTGATGAGCGTGTCGCCGCCCGGGTGGGCGGGCATCAGCGCCTCGCGGACCGGACCGATCGCGCGTGCCGAAGCGGCCCGCACGCCCTCGATGACCTCGGCGGCTGACAGCGATGTCGGCGCCCGCTCCGGCAGTGTCCACCGTCCGTCCTTCTCAATCTTCACCGGCACGGCTTCGTACTTGTCGCGATCCAGGTGCTTCAGAATCGAGGCGCCCGACGCGATCGACACCTCGTGCTCGCCCGATCGCCCGCCGTAGATGACTCCCACGCGCAGTTTAGGCACGTCAGCGATAATACAAAGGTCTTGAGGTCTTGGGATCCTGAGGTCTTGAGGCCTCGTGATTCCAGATGCCTCCCTTCACCGTCACGCATCGCGATGGCGCCGCGCGGCGCGGCGTCTTGACGACCGCGCACGGGCTCGTCGAGACGCCAGTCTTCATGCCGGTCGGGACGCAGGGCGTCGTCAAGGCCACGACCCCGCGCGATCTCGTAGAGGTGGGCGCGAGCATCATCCTCGGCAACACCTATCACCTCCACCTGCGGCCGGGGGACGAGCTGATCCGACGCCGCGGCGGGCTCCACCGGTTCATCGGATGGGATCGTCCGATCCTCACCGATAGCGGGGGGTATCAGGTGTTCAGCCTGGCCGACCGACGCACACTCTCGGACGAGGGCGTGGAGTTCCAGTCGCACCTCGATGGCAGCCGCCATCTGCTGACCCCGGAGTCGGCCGCGGACATCCAACTCAACCTCGGCTCGGACATCGCCATGGTCCTGGACGAGTGCCCGGCCCTGCCGGCGCCACGCGAGGACTTGGATCGGTCTGTTGCCCTAACGGCGAGGTGGGCGCGCAGGGCCCGAGAGCACTTTCTCAAGCAGCGTCCGTTGTCCGAACACGGCGCCGGCCAGCTCCAGTTCGGGATCGTCCAGGGTGGCACCGACCAGGAACTCCGGGAGACTAGCGCCCGGTTGACGCTCGAAGTGGGGTTCGATGGCTACGCGATTGGGGGCCTCAGCGTCGGCGAGCCTGGCGACATCATGTACAAGGTGATCGCGCAGACGGCTCCGGCGCTGCCCGACGGGCAGCCGCGCTACCTGATGGGTGTCGGCACGCCGATCGACCTCATCGAGGCGGTCGCCTCGGGGGTGGACATGTTCGACTGTGTCATGCCAACCCGGAATGCCAGGAATGGCCGGCTCTTCACGAGTCAGGGCCCCATCAACATCAAGAACGCCCGCCACGCCGAGGACGACGGGCCGGTGGATCCGGCGTGCCGGTGCTATACCTGCCGGACCTTCTCGCGGGCCTATCTGCGACACTTGTTCATGGCCGGAGAGA
>DATLLC010000258.1:0-12738 GCA_035538015.1 Vicinamibacterales bacterium | reverse complement strand
AGCGCATTCCATCGACCCGACAACCGCGGTTGTCGAATTCGCACTGGCGCTCGCTCAGCTCTGACCAGAAAGCCAGCCAATTGGGCCGAAGACTGGCGTCTGGAGATGTGCGCGTTCGCGGCACGCTTCCTGCTCCGCCTTCAGACCATGGATCAACTGCATGGCTTCATGGAGCTGGAGGTATGGCAGCGATCGATCGATCTGGTGGACCTGACGTTCGCGTGTACGAAGTCCTTGCCGCGGACCGAGTTCGACTTGAGACGCCAGATGTGCCGCGCCGTGACCTCGATGCCGACCAACGTCGCGGAGAGCTACAGGACACCGGCGGATGGCGTACCAGAATCACGTCTCGATTGCGCTCGGTTCGAACGCCGAGCTGTTCACCGAGTTCGAGATCGCCTTCCGGAATGGCTTGTTGATGCGTGAACAGTGCCGCGGCGCCGCCCACCTGTGCAACCGCGTCGGAGCGATGCTGTATCGACTCCACCAGTCCCTGGACCCCTGACGTTTCCGGCCTGCCCGGTTGCCGACTGCCGGCTCCCGTCTGCCGGTTCCCGGTTGCCGACTGCCGGCTCCCGGTTCCCGGTTCCCGGCTGCCGGTTGCCGTTTCCCGGTTCCCGTCTGCCGGTTGCCGTTTCCCGGTTCCCGTCTGCCGGCTCCCGGTTCCCGACTGCAGGTCCCCGCTCCCGGCTTACGCCAACGCGTCCGCGACCACGCGCGCGGCGTTGGCGCCGGATCCGCCGGTGAGCCCGGTCCCGGGGTGCGTGCCGGAGCCGCACAAATACAGGCCCGGTATCGGCGTCCGGTAGCCGCCGAACCCTAGCAGCGGCCGCATCGTGAACGCCTGGTCGAGCGAGAGCTCGCCGTGGAAGATGTGACCGCCCGTCAGGGTCCAGTCACGTTCCAGCGCCGCCGGGGTGATCAGCTGGCTCGCGACGACCTGCCCCCTCAGTCCCGGCGCGTGGCGATCCAGTGTGTCGATCACGGTTCGCAACAAGCCGACCTCGTCGAGCGGCTTGGCGCCGGGCTCGCGGGTCGCGCGCTGCATTGACGCGCTCGGCGGCACCGCGAGCTCTGCCGCGGGGCGAGTCCCGGTGCCCGACTCCCGGCTCCCGATCTCGTTCGGCACCCACTGCACGTATGCTGACAGGACGTGAGCGCCCGTCGGTGCCAGCGACGGATCCCGCACCGAGGGGAGCGTGAACTCGATCCACGGCTCGCGCGACCATTCGCCGTACTTCACGTGATCGAACGCCTGCTCCAGGTAATCGAGCGAAGGGGCGATGCGCAGCGGCGAGGCAAGCATCTCTTTCGTCGTGCCCGGCACGACGGGCAGTGCCGAAAGGGCCAGGTTGACCTTGGCGAGTACCCCCCGGGCCCGCAGGTGTTTGATCCGCCACAGGAACTCCGGCGGCAGATGCTCGGGCTCGCACAGCGACCCAAAGGTGCGTTTCGGATCGATGGCCGAGACCACGGCGCGCGACTCGAACGTATCGCCAGTGGCCAAGGTGACGCCGACCGCGCGTTCGTTCGTCACGAGCACCTGGACGACCTCGGCGCCAGTCCGCACCTCGACACCGTGGCGGGCGGCGGCCCGCCCGAGCGCGCGCGCGACGGCCGGGGGTCCCCCGTCGACTTCGGCACCGTGGGCCGCTCCGACGCCGGCATTGGCCTCGTGCAGGAGGAGCTGCAGGCCGCTGCCGGCGGACCACGGGCCGAGCATCGCGCCGAGCAGGCCATCGGTGGCGACGGCAGCTCGCAGTAGCTCGGTCTCGAACACCTCGCTCACGAGGTCCGCCACGGCCATCGGGCCCCAGCGGAGCAGCCGCCACTGGTCCTCGCGGGCGAGCGCCCGGAACGCGCCGGCAGTCCGCATCGCCGTCCACAGGTCCTGGCGCCCGGGATGGTCGAGGTCCGGTGGGGTCCGGGTGAAGAGGGTACCGACGACGCCCGCGACCCGCGACAGCGAGTGCGTGAATGCCGGCCAGGCAGTCGCATCGTGCTCGGACCACCCACGAAGCGCGTCGGCGGTTCGCGTGGCATCGGTTGAGACCGGGAGCGCGCGGCCATCCGGGGCGAGCGCGGTATACCTGATCGGCTCCGACACGAACGAGAGCCCGTGCTGCCGCGCGAGTTGCAGCTCCTCGACGACGTCCGCACGGAGCGGGCCGGTGCGGTGCGCCAGCGTGGGCACGCGGAAGCCAGGCGCGAGCTCGTGCTCGGCGGCGCAGCCGCCGAGGTCCATGCGTCGCTCGACGAGCAGCGTGCGCAATCCCGCCTTGCCGAGCATTGCGGCGCAGGTGAGGCCGTTCACGCCCCCGCCGATCACGATCGCGTCGTATCGAGTCTTGTTCATGGCTGATCGGCAACCGGCATATCGGAACCGGTTGTTCTCACTCGGCACCTGACCGCCTGCCGTCGGCCGCCTGGTATCTGCCGGCTGCCGGCTGCCGGCTACCGTCTGCCGACTACCGTCTGCCGGTTCCCGTCTGCCCGCTCCCGGCTCCCGGCTACCGGCCAAGAATCGTTTCCGCCGCGTTCTTCCCCGGCGCGCCCATGATGCCGCCACCCGGGTGGGTCGCGGACCCGCACATATAGAGCTGCTGGATCGGCGTGGTGTACTGCGCCCAGCCCGGCACCGGACGCAGGAAGAACAGCTGTTCGAGCGTCAGCTCGCCCTGGAAGATGTTGCCTTCCGACAACCCGAAGTCCCGCTCGATGTCGAGCGGCGTCACCACCTGACGATGGAGGATCAGGTCGCGGATGTTCGGTGCGTACTGTGCGATGGTGTCGATCACGGTGTCCCCGAACGCCTCTCGCTGCAGGTCCCACTCGGCAACTGCGCCTCCCGCATGTGGTTCCCGTCCCTCCCGTGCCGTTCCCTCCCGCCGCAACTCGTACGGAGCGTATTGCACGAAACACGACATCACGTGTTTCCCGGGCGGCGCGAGCGATGTATCGGTCAGCGACGGAATCACGATGTCGATGTACGGCCGCCGCGAGAACCGACCGTACTTGGCATCGTCGTAGGCGCGTTCCATGTAGTCGACACTGGGCGAAATCGAAATCGCGCCGCGCAGGTGCGGCCCGGCGCCCGGCAGGCAGGTGAAGTTCGGCAGGCCGTCGAGCGCGAGGTTGACCTTGCCAGAGGAACCTCGGAACTTGTAGCGACGCACGCCTTGCCTGAAGTCGGCTGGCAACTCCATCGGGTCGAGCCAGTGCTCGAACGTGAGCCGCGGATCCGCGCTCGAGACCACCGCGTTGGCGTGGAGCTCGTCGCCGTCCTCGAGCACGACGCCAGTGGCCCGGCCGTTCTTCGTGAGAATCTTCGCGACCGGGCTGTTGGTTCGAATTTCCGCACCGAAGCGCCGTGCCGCATCGCCGATCGCGTTGGAGACCGCGCCGGTCCCGCCGCGCGACAGGCCCCACGAGCGGAAGGAACCGTCGATCTCACCCATGTAATGGTGCAGCAGGACGTAGGCAGTACCGGGCGATCGCACCCCGAGGAACGTGCCGATGATGCCCGACGCGCTCATGGTGGCCTTCAGCACGTCGGTCTCGAACCATTGATCGAGGAAGTCCACCGCGCTCATCGTCAGGAGCTGCACCTGGTTGATGCGGTCGTGCGGCCGCATCCCGCGGAAGCGCTTGCCCATGCCGAGCAGCTCGAGGAGCGCCCGCGGATCGAGCCTGGTCGGGTCCGGCGGCGTCATCGCGAGGATGGGCTTGGCGAAACGTCCCATCTCCACCATCGAGCGGCCGTACTCGTCGTACGCCTCGGCGTCCAGGCGCGAGTGACGGGCGATCTCGCGCCGCGTCTTCTCGTGGTCGTTCACGCGCCACAAATAGTCGCCGCTCGGCATCGGGGTGAAGGTGCCGTCCAGCGGCAAGAGCTCCATGCCGTGCCGCGGCAGATCCAGATCGCGGATGATCTCCGGCCTGAGCAGCGACACCACGTACGAGCAGACCGAAAAGCGAAATCCGGGGAATACCTCTTCGGTAACCGCGGCGCCCCCGAGCACATGGCGCCGTTCCAACACGAGCACGCGCTTCCGCGCGCGGGCGAGGTAGGCGGCGCAGGTGAGGCCATTGTGGCCGCCCCCGATGACGATGACGTCGTACTTCACGATGCGTGTGGATTATACGTGCGCCGCACTAGAATGCCGGCCATGCGCCCACAGCCTGCTGCCTCGATACTGCTTGTCGCCCTCACCCTGGTGTGTGTCGTGCCGGCGTCGGCGAAGACGCGAGCCGCCAGCGACGCGGCTGACGGCGCGCCCGCTCCGGTGGCGTCCGGGGCCGTCACGCGTGAGGAAATGGAGGTCGTCGCCGCCGAACTGGCGCGCTTGCGTGCCGAGGTGGCATCCCTGCGAGGCGAGATCGCGGCGCTCCTCACGCCATCGGCTGCCTCGCCCCACCGGGTGAACGCGGCCGGCGGCGCGATGGTGGCCACCGCGTTCAACTCAGTGCAGCCGCAGCAAGCCGCGCCGTCGGTCGACATGCTCCGCACGCAGGTGGACGAGCTCTCGCAGACGAAGGTGGAGTCGTCGTCGCGCATGCCTGTCCGGATATTCGGCGCCATCGTCGCCAACACCGTCGGCAACTCCGGCATGGCCAACTGGCTCGATAACCCGAACCTGACCGACGCCGAGGTGCCGGGGACGGATGCCGGGTCGTTCACATCGACGCTGCGGCAGAGCCAGATCGGGCTCAACGTGGGTCCGATTCCGATGGGCAGCTGGACGGCGAGTGCGGCGATGGTCGCGGACTTCTTCGGCGGCGCCCCCGGGTTCGTCACCGGCACCGTCTTCGGATTGCCCCGCATGGTGTACGCCTTTGGCCGGCTCGAGCACGCCGGCACCGCGATCCTCGTCGGCCAGGATCACAACCTGCTCGCGCCTCGGGATCCGACCTCGCTGGCGGCACAAGCGTTTCCACTGTTGTTCCGGTCCGGGAATCTCTACCTGCGCTCTCCGCAGGTGCGCGTCGAGCAGAAGGTCGGCGGGCTCACCCTCAAAGGCGGCCTGGCCGCGCCGATTGCCGCCGACTTCAACAATTTCTACACCTTCGCTCCCCCGGCCGGCGCTGGCGAGCGCTCGGAGCGGCCGGCGTTCGAGGCTCGAGCGGACTACACCCTCGGGACCCCCGACGCCGCCGGCGAGCTCACCGTCGCCTTCTCGGCCAGGCAAGCGTGGCGGGAGCCCGCGCTGGCGCTGAACTCCGCCACGTCGTGGGCGGTCGATTTCAACGCGCGATTGGGCCGCATCGGGTTTGCCGGGGAATACTTCGACACCGACGATGCGGCGGAATTCGGGTCGGCGGTTGGACAGGCCCGGCCCGCACAGGGCGGATGGGTGGAAGGCCGTCTGCGGATCACGTCGAAGCTGTCGACCAACGTCGGTGCGGGCATGGACGAGGTGCAAGACGCCGTCCCCGCCGGCGCACGGAGTGAGAACCGCAGCGTATTCGGCAACATCATTTTCGATCTGACGCCGGAGGTCGCGGTGTCCTTGGAGTATCGCTGGCTCGAGACGACCCTCGGCCAGGCGCTGGCGAAGCGGAACAACAATCACGTGAACGCGGTGTTCGTCGTGAGGTTTTGATCGTGCGCGCCTCGATGAGCACGGAGTCGGCGGTCCTGGTGCTCGCCGCGGCCGTTCTGATGGCCGTAGCCGTCCCAGTTGCGTCCGCGGAACAGCTGAGCGGACGTGTCGAGTGGAAGACGCGCGGCAGCACCAGGCCGGCGCAGGCCGTCGTCTTCGCCGAGCCGCTGGATCGGACCGCTCCCACCGCGGCTGGCAAGGGCACGCTTCAGCACAAGAACAAGACCTTCCAGCCGCATGACGACGCGGTGCCTGCCGGCTCCACGATCGCGTTTCCCAACGACGATCCGATCTTCCACAACGCGTTCTCGCTGTCATCGCCACAGCCGTTCGACATGGGTCTCTATCGCGCGGGCGCGACGAAACAGCAGGTGTTTACCAGGCCGGGCGTGTATCACGTGTTCTGCAACATCCACCCGCAGATGGCCGCCTTCCTGGTCGTGGCGCCGACGCCGTATGTGACCGTGGCAGGACAGGACGGCGCGTGGCGTCTCGACGTACCCGCGGGGAGGTATCGCGTCACGGCCCTGTCGGAACGTGCGGCGCCGGTGACCGTGGAGGTGTCGGTGAGTGGGGCGGCAGCCAGCGCGGACGGGTTGGTGCTGGACGAGTCAGCGTTTGTCAGCACCGAGCACCTCAACAAGTTCGGAAAGCCCTATCCCAAGGATGCTTACAAGCCCCAGCCGTGAACCCCGATCAGCCTTCCGGCGTCAATGGACTGGTGGAGCTTGCGATGATGATTCCCGATTCCATTCTCTCCCTCCTCACGGTGGTCGGCGCGGTCGGCTCCGGACTGGCCGGCGGGCTGCTGTTCGCCTTCTCCACCGCGGTGATGCCGGCGCTCTCGCGGCAGTCCGAGGCCTGCGGCATCTCGGCGATGCAGGCCGTCAACGTGGTGATCCTGAACCCCCTGTTCCTGATTCTCTTCCTGGGCACGGCTGGCGTCTCTCTCGCGCTCGCCGTGGTCGCGCTGACGAGTGCCCCTGAAGGCCTCGGCCTCCTGCTGCTCGCCGGCGCGCTGCTCTACCTGATTGGCGTCTTTGGCGTCACCATGGCCATCAACGTGCCGCTCAACAACCGCCTCGCGGCGCTCGCTGCGGACAGGCGCGACAGCTGGCCCGAGTGGCGCCGCTATCTGGAGCGCTGGACCCGGTGGAATCACGTCCGCTCGGCGGCGGCCGCCCTGGGATCCCTCGCGTTGACGCTGGCCGCTCTGAGGCTCGGGTGACTCACACCGCCACGTTGGTGCTGCTTCCTGGCCTGGATGGCACGGCCGCGATGTTCGGGCCGCTCCTGGCGTCGCTGCCGCCGTGGATACGGCCCGTCGTCGTCACTTATCCAGCGTCGGGGCCGAATGGTTACGACGACCTGCTGCCACTCGTCCAGCACGCGGTCAGCGGCACGCCGCGGTTTCACGTCCTCGGGTGGTCGTTCGGTGGGCCGCTGGCGTTGATGGCCGCGGGCGCGAACCCATCCGCCGTGCGGGGGATTGTCCTGTGCGCATCCTTCGCCCGCGCCCCGCGTCCGGACCTGGCGCCGTGGCGCTTTGCCTTCCGTCCGCCCGTGGTCGCCACCATCCGAGCGCTGCGGCGCGCGCCCGCGCTGGTTCGGGGCTATCCGACCGAGGATCTGCGCCGGGCCAAGGCCGAAACCTGGCGGCGGGTCGGCGCCAACGTGCTCTCGACCCGGGCCAGGGCAGCCCTGGCCGTCGATGCACGACCGCAGCTCGCCTCGTGTGCGGCGCCAGTCCTCTATGTCGCGAGCTCGCAGGACCGAGTGGTCCCGCGCCGCAACATCGAGGACGTCCGGGCGGCGGCGCGCGCGTGCGAGGTGGTGACCATCGCGGGCCCACACCTGGCGCTCTTCACCAACGCCGCGGCCGCGGCCGTGCACATCGCCAATTTCGTAAGGCGCACCGCATAATCACTCGCATGCAGCCGATCGTGGATTTCATCCTCGAGCTCGACAAGCTGAAGGCGGTGACGCGGGCAACCCGGCCGATCGGGCTCGACCGCTACGAGAACTCGGCCGAGCACAGCTGGCAGATCGCGATGCTGGCCGTGTCGCTGGCGTCCTACGCCGAGGGCCCGGTCGACATCGATCGGGTCGTCCACATGCTGCTGGTCCACGACATCGGCGAAATCGACACTGGTGACACCATCGTCTATGCCGAGGAAGGTTGGGAGGCGCGGAAAGCGGCGGAACGCGCGGCGGTGTCCCGCATCTTTTGCATGCTGCCCCCCGACCTGGGCGCGCGTCTGCTGGCGTCGTGGCAGGAGTTCGAGGACGCCGTCACGCCCGAGGCGCGCTTCGCGCATGCGGTCGATCGCGCGATGCCGGCGCTCCTCAACCTGGCGAACGGCGGCCAGAGCTGGCGTGAGCACGGGATCACCTGCGCGCGAGTGATGGCACGCATCGGGCCACCGATCAAGGCGGGCTGCCCCGCGTTGTGGGCTTACATGGAGGAGCGGCTCGACGAGGCCGACCGGGCCGGCTGGTTCGGGACGCGTCACCCAGTGGGCGACGATGCCCGGCAGGAGCCGTAGATGACCGCGACACCAGACCCGAGGATTCGCCGTGCCATGGGCGACGACCTCCCGGCCATCGTGCACCTGCTGGCGGACGACCCGCTCGGCGCAACGCGGGAGGCCGACGTCGTGCCGCTGCCTTCGAGTTACCAGGCCGCGTTCGAGGCCATCGACCGCGACCCGAACCAGGAGCTGGTCGTCGCTGTCGCCGACCAGCGCGTGATTGGGGTGCTGCAGCTCACGTTCATCCCGTACCTCACCTACCAGGGCAGCTGGCGCGCGTTGATCGAGGGTGTGAGGGTTGCCTCGGATCGGCGCTCGGGCGGGATCGGTCGGCAGTTGATCGAGTGGTGCATAGCCCGCGCGCGCGCACGCGGCTGCCGGATGGTGCAGCTCACCTCCGAGAAGTCCCGCCACGACGCGATTCGCTTCTACGAGCGGCTTGGCTTCGTCGCCTCGCACGAGGGTTTGAAGCTGCACCTGACGACGAGGCGCTGATCTTTCGCGTGGCGGCGATCAAGCCTCGCGCCGGCATCTCACCGCGCCGTGTCTCGTGCGGACATCGCGTACACCGCGACGGGAGTGCTGAACCCTTTCACCATCAGCGGCGGCAGCGCCGTGGCCGCTACCAGCCCGCTGACCCGCACGAAGGTCTCCGCGCACAGGAGGATCTGTCCGGGCTCGGCCGCGGCGCAGAGCCGCTCGGCAAGGTTCACGGCCTGTCCGATGGCGGTGTAATCCAGCCGCTCATCCGAACCGATGCTTCCCACCAGGACGTCGCCGGTCGCAATGCCCACGCCCACCGACAACCCCGCACCATCCTCCGCCGCGTTGGCGACGGCGCGCTGGATCTCCAGCCCACACCGGATGGCGTCCAATGCCATGTCCGGTCCGGTGAAGTGCGCGAACACGGCGTCGCCGATGAACTTGTCCACATCGCCGCCAAACCGCTTGACGAGTTTTGCCTGCAGGCTGAGATAGTAGTTGAGCACCGCGACGGCGTCTTCGGGGGCGCGCGTCTCGGAGAAGCTGGTAAAGCCGCGGATGTCCGAGAAGAGCACGGTGATCTCCTTGCGTTCGCCCCCGCGCGCGCCAGGGTGGGGCCGGCGCTGAATCATCTCCACCGTGGAGCTCGACACGAACTTCGCCATGTCCGCGCGCTCCCGCAGGCCCGCGATCATCTGGTTGAACGTGCGCGCCAGGTGCCCGATCTCGTCGTCGCGGGGGACGTCGAGTCGCACCCGAAAGTCGCCAGCCGCCACCTTCTCGGTGGCGCGAACGAGATCGCCGATCGGCGCGGTGATGGACCGCGCGAGCCAGGCACTGCCGCCAAGCCCGAGCAGCGCCGCGACGATCCCGAGCGCCAGCAGTCCGAGTTGCAGGTTGCGATAGGGCGCCAGGGCCTGGTCGCGCGACTGAAGAATGACGATCCGGCGCGGGCCCGCCGGCTCGGGGGCGGCGGCAACGGCCTGGAAGCGCTCGCCGGTGAGCGACAGATCGACCGCCACGTTCGAGAGCTCCGCTGGTGCGTCGGCCTCCGTGCGCCACGGGATCCGGGCGCGGGGCAGGGAGCTCGCTTCCACCCCCGTTGGCGAGAGCACCACCACGTCCGCGCCGACGGCGTCGCGGAGTAACGCGGCCCAGCGATCGTCGATCGGCGAAGCCGCGAGCACGGCCCCGAACACCGTCCCGCCAGACTCGGCGGCCGCGGCCACGGCATGGTGCACTTTGCCTTCGACGACGACGAAGCCGCGCGCCGGCCGTCCCTCGGCGAGCGGCGCCAGCCACGTGCGCTCGACGTCGGGAAGCGAGAGCGCCGCGAAGGTGTCGCTCCGCGCCACGACCGCGCCGGCCGGGTCCAGTGCGATCAACAGGCCCTGGTAGCCGTGGCGCTCGCGGTAGTCGGCCAGGAAGTCGCGGACCGTCGCAGCATCGGTCGCCAGCAGCGCGCGCAGCTCCGGGAAGGATGCCACCAGCTCGGCAATCAATTGGAGCCGGGCGAACTGTTCGGCCTCGGCCGCGGCCACGCCTTTCCGGCTCCGTTCGAGATCCGCAGTAACCCGTGCGCTGACCGTCCGCTCCGCGAGACGGCTGACATACGCCACCGTCGCCAGGGTGACGCCCACGATCAGCGCACTCGAGCCAACCAGGAGGCGCGATCGCAAGGATCGAAAGCGCATGGAGAGCACAGCATACGCCGGGCGTCGGTGACCGGCAGTCGGGAGCCGGCAACCGGCAGTCGGGAGTCGGCAACCGGCAGTCGGGAGTCGGCAACCGGCAGCCGGCAACCGGCCGTCGGAGTCGGGAGGTGGAAGTCGGCCGCCGTCTATAATCGCCGCGTGCCGATTGGGTCAGCATTCCACGAGCGCACGGCGCTTCTTGCCGAGAGCCTCAGCTTCCGAGACTGGGCCGGGTACTACGCCGTCAGCGCCTACGAGACGCATCACGACCACGAGTACAACGCCATCCGCAACGCGTGCGCGCTCATCGACATCTCGCCGCTGTTCAAGTACCGCGTGCAGGGGCCGGGTGCGACCAGGCTCGTCAACCGCGTCATCACCCGCGATGCCGCGCGCCTGTCGGTGGGGCAGATCTGGTACACCCCCTGGTGCGACGACGAGGGCATGGTGATCGATGACGGGACGGTGACGCGGCTGGACGAGGATGCGTACCGCTGGACGGCCGCGCACCCGAACCTTCGCTGGCTGGTGGAGAACGCGCACGGCCTCGACGTCGAGATCGAGGACATTTCCGAGCAGGTAGCCGCACTGGCCCTGCAGGGACCGACCTCGCGCGCGCTCCTCTCGATGGTGTGCGCCACTCCGATCGACGGGCTGAAGTACTTCCGCGCCACCCGGACCGAGATCGGGGGCGTCCCCGTGGACGTCTCGCGCACCGGCTACACCGGCGACCTCGGCTATGAAATCTGGATGCCGTGGGATCGCGCGCTGACCGTGTGGGACGCGCTCGCCGGGGCCGGAAGCGCCTTCGATCTGCACGCCGCGGGCATGCTCGCGCTGGACGTCGCACGCGTCGAGGCCGGACTGCTCCTGATCGACGTGGATTTCCACAGCAGCCGCAAGGCGCTCATCGAGGCTCAGAAATACACGCCCGCCGAGCTGGGGCTGGCGCGCCTGGTCGACTTGCGGAAGCCCGCCTTCATCGGCCGCCGCGCGCTCGTCGACGAACAGCGGCGCGGCCACCGGCGACAGATCGTGGGACTCGAGCTCGAGTGGACGGCCGTCGAGGCGCTGTACGAAGCCGTAGGGCTGCCGCCGGCCGTGGCGGCGCAGACCTCTCGCGTGCCGGTACCGGTCTACAGCGGCCGGACGCAGATCGGCCGAGCCACCTCCACGACGTGGTCGACCACTCTGAAGAAGATGATCGCGCTCGCGACGCTGGACCGCCCGTACTTCGCCATGGGATCGCGCACCGAGATGGAAGTCACCGTCGAGGCCGTACGGCACCGGGCCCCCGCGCGCGTCGTGCCGACGCCGTTCTTCAACCCGGCACGGAAGACTGCCTAGGTCGGCAACCAGGAACCGGGAACCGGCAGTCGGCAACCGGCAAACGGGAACCGGCGCCGGAAACCGGGGAATCGGCAGCCGGAGCGCGAACAAAGCTCCGGGCGTCGGTGTCTAACTCCGTTACAGGCTTCGGGCCTCGCGAAACGGATGACCTACATCGACGAGATCATTCTCGACCTCACCGAGCGTATCTGCCGCCGGTTCCAGCTGCTCACCGGCAGGACCAACGTCTGGCTTGCGGTGCAGCTCACGAACCTCAGCATCGTCGTGTACTTCGTGTGGGCTGGCGCCTACATCTGGAGCAGCGACTGGCCCATCCGCATCGTGCTCGGGCTCTTCTGTGGGGGGCTGCTGTACGTCCTTTCCCAGACGGTGCTCAAGGTCCCTGTTGAAGCCTCCGAGCAGAGTGCCTACCAGCGAGTCGCGCGGGGCTACCGGAATCCGCGACGCGTCCGGGACATGCTGCTCCGGGTTCTCTTCCTGGCCCTGGCCGTCCTGCTCGCGGGACCGATCGCGCTCATCTACTTCAGCCTGCACCTGCCGATCGTGCTGCTTGGCTACTCGCTCATCGTGCTGACGACGGTCCTCCTCTACGTGCTCGCGTGCGATCCGCTCCCGCCGTGCGCGGGCACGGTCACGGAATGGGTCCAGCAGCTCGGCCCTGCCCGCCGGGCCCCAGTGGAACAAGGCATCGATTCCGGCGTCTAATCCCTCAGCCCATCTATCTCTGGACGCGGCGCTCGCATCGCGCCGCTGGAGGCGCGCGTGGCCAACCTGCTCCAGGACGTTCGCTTCGCGTTCCGCCTGCTGTTGCGCAATCCCGGCGTTGCCCTGGTGGCGATCGTCTCGCTGGCGCTCGGCATCGGGGCCAATACCACGGTCTTTACCCTGGTCAAGGCAGTCCTCTTGCAACCGATGCCCATCCGCGACATCGACCGCGTGGTCGTGGTCACGATCAAAGAGATGCGCAACGGGGCGCTGACCGAAAATTCCGGCACTTCGCGTCTGAACTTCGAGGACCTGCGCAGCCAGGCCAACGTGTTCAGTGACACCTCGATCATGGCGTTCACGCCGATTGCC
>DATLLC010000257.1:0-3663 GCA_035538015.1 Vicinamibacterales bacterium | reverse complement strand
GACTTCGGTCGACGTGACTGAAGATTGTTGGGACGACCTGCTCGCCCACCTGCGGGAACGAGTGCTCATCCCGTTCGTCGGGCCCGAGCTCGCGACGATGGAGCACGCCGGTCGGAGGGCGACGGTTACCCGTGTCCTCGCCGAGCGGCTCGCAGAGCGCTACAAACTGGCATTCGAGTGGACTGATGGTTCGGGGTTGCACGACGTGGTCCGTGCGCTGGTCGCGGTGCGGGGACGGACCGATAGCGAGCGCCTCTACCGGGTGGTCAACGACCTCCTCCTGGAGGCTCACCCGGCGCCTCCCGACGCGCTTCGGCAGCTGGCCGGCATCCTCGACATCCCGCTGTTCGTGACGACGACCTTCGACTCGCTGATGACGCAGGCCGTCGACGAGGTCCGTTTCGGTGGCGCGCGCGGCACCCGCGAGCTCTGGTTCGCGCCGAACCAATCGACCGTCGAGCAACAGACGACCGTACGCCCCCCAGGCCCCGACGAAGCCGTCGTCTTCAAGTTGTTCGGACGGGCGTCATCGACGCCCCAGTACGCCCTCCACGACGAGGACGTGCTGGAGTGGTTGCACGCGCTGCTGGCCGAGACCGCGGGGCTGCCCGAGTGGGTGACCTACCGGCTGCGCGAGAGCCCGCTCCTGTTCCTCGGCTGCCGGATCCCGGACTGGATCGGCCGGTTTCTGATGCGGCTGGCGAGCAGCACGCGACTCTCCCTGGCCAGCAAGCAGTTCTTCATTGTCGGAAGCGCCAACGCGCCGGACTCGGGGCTCGCCGACTTCCTGCAGACGTATTGCGGCGCGACGCGCGTGCAGGTGGTGGCGGCCGACCCCGCGGTGTTCGTGGCCGAGCTGCACCAGCGTTGGCTCGCGCGCAATCCGCAGCCGGAGGCCCGGACCGCTGCGAGCGCCCCCGCCGCCGCTCCGCATGGGAGCATCTTCATCAGCTATGTCCGCGAGGATGCCGCGGCTGCGCGCACCATGGGCGAGGCGATCACGTCCCTCGGCGGCGACGTCTGGCTCGACGAGCGCAGGCTCGAGGCCGGCGATCGGTGGGAGGAGGAGATACTCAGCGCCATCCGCCGCGAGGTGCGACTCTTCGTACCGCTGATCTCGAAGAACACCGAGTCCCGGGCCGAAGGATACGTCTTCCGGGAGTGGGGAGAGGCGCTGCGCCGTTCGGAGGCCATTATCCGCCGGCGATTCATCGTCCCGGTGGTGATCGATCCCGGGTACGACGGCAATCCCGCTGGATACAGGCAGATGCAGGAAGGACTGCGCACGTTCCAGTTCGGATTCGCGCCGGCGGGCCAGCCCGATGCGAACCTTCGGACCGCGCTGACGGAGGAGATCCGCGCCATGCGACGGAAGGAGGAGGCATGACCGCCGTCGCCGAGAGCCTCGCCTCCCGCCAGCTCGATCTGGAGAACCCATGGCCGGGTCTGGACTCGTTCGAGGAGACGGCGAGCGACTTCTTCCATGGTCGCGAGGCCGAAGGTGAGGAGCTGGTGCGTCGGGTCATCGAAGCGCCGGTCGCCGTCCTGTTCGGCAAGTCGGGGCTGGGCAAGACTTCGCTGTTGAAGGCGGGGTTGTTTCCGCGGATGCGCCAGCGTCACCTGCTGCCGGTGTACGTTCGCCTCGCCGTCACTTCCACCGCGCCGGCGCTCATCGACCAGGTACGGGATGCCCTGCGCGACACCCTGGCACGCGAAGGGGTCGATGCTCCCCCGATGACGGACGGTGAGTCGCTCTGGGCGTACCTGCACCGCACCAAGCTGGAGCTGTGGGACGCGCAGAACTACCAGCAGAAGCCGGTCTTCGTCTTCGACCAGTTCGAGGAGGTCTTCACGCTGGGAGAGTCCCTCGGGGCGGCGGTGCAGAGCTTTCGCGCGGACTTCGGGGACCTCGCCGAAAACCGGATCCCGCTCTCCCTCACGGACACCCTGGACACCGACGATGGTGCGGCATCCCGCCTCGATCTTGGGACCATGTCCTACAAGGTGGTCGTGAGCTTGCGGGAGGACTTCCTTCCCGACCTGGAAGGGTGGCGCCGCGTGATGCCATCGCTGGGGCGCGTGCGCTTCCGGCTGCTGCCGATGCGACGCGACCAGGCACTGGCCGCCGTCTACGACACGGCGCCCCATCTCCTGGACCAGGCATTGGCGGCCCAGATCGTCCGGTTCGTCGCCGCCGAGCAGTCGACCGCCGCCGAGGGCTCGGCTGGAGCGCTCGATGGTCAGGAAGGGGAAGCGCGCGGCAGCATCGAGCCCGCCCTCCTCAGCCTCTTCTGCCGCGGGCTCAACGAGCGCCGGAAGCGAGAAGGGAAGGCCCGGTTCGACAGCGACCTGCTCGACAAGGCCCAGCAGGGCATCATCTCGGAGTACTACCGGTCCTGTCTCAAGGACATGCCCGACAGCGTGAGCCAGTTCATCGAGCTCGAGCTGATCACCGAGAAGGGATTCCGCAACTCCTTCGCCAGGGAGGATGCGGTGCCGGCACATCTCACGGATGACCAGCTCGATCGACTCATCGGACGGCGGCTGGTGCGCCTCGAGGAGCGCTATGGCGCGCAGCGCATCGAGCTCACCCATGACCTGCTCACGCGCGCGGTGCGCGAGCACCGGGACGCTCGCCGGATCGAGGAGGCGGGGCGACAGCGTGAGGCGCAGCTGCAGCAGGCCCAGCTCCTCGAGCGCCAGGAACGCCTCGAGCTCGAGGCGGCGGCGGGCCGCCGCTTCAAACGCCTGGCTTTCGCGTTGGCGGTTCTGGTGGTGGTCGCAGGTTTGATGGCGATACTAGCGGTTCAGCAGTCGCGGCGCGCCAATCGCGAAGCCCTCGTGGCGTCGCAGCAGCGCGGACGAGCCGAGCAGGCGCTCAAGCACATCACCGATGGGGTTCGCATGAAGCAGGCGGTCCTGTCGGGAAACCGCCGTCAGATCGACGGGTTTCTTCAGGGAGATCTCGCGAATCACAGCATCCGCTTCACGGCCCGGGCGGAGAATCTCGGGTACAAGTCGAACGGGCGGTCGATCTTCAAGTTCCTCCTCTTCCCGAACCGATCGACGCTGCCGGGCGGCGATTCGGCGGTTGCGGTAGTCACGTATCGCATGGATCACCCGACCTTCCAGAACGCGCTGCTGACCACCGGTCGGGACCACGACTTCACCGCTTCCTATCAGGGGTGGGGTTGTCTGCAACGCGTCATTGTCCTGATCGAGTACGTCAATCCCGAGCGATCACCCGAGATCGCGGACTACAACATGTGCGCGGCGTTCGGCTGGTAGCACTAGGGCGCCACCGGTTTCTCCGAAGGCGGTGAACGCTTCAGCTCCTCGGCCAGCGCGACGATGATGCCCGCAGGGCCTCGCATGTAGCAGAGTCTGTACTTGTCCTTGTACTGGGCCACCTCGCCGACGAGTTCGGCGCCGTTGGCGCGCAGGCGAGCAACAGTGTCGTCGACGCTTTCGACTGTAAACATGACGCTCCGGAGGCCCAGCGTGTTCGGCGGTGCGATCGCGGGTTCGATCTCGACCAGTTTTGGATTGCGAAACTTCGTCAGCTCAAGCCGCCCGTGCCCATCTGGGGTCCGCATCATAACGATGTCGACTTGGACACTTTCGAGCCCGTTGACGCGGTCCACCCACGGGCCCTCGATCGGC
>DATLLC010000256.1:0-7716 GCA_035538015.1 Vicinamibacterales bacterium | reverse complement strand
ACCGCGGTCCGTTCGACCTCGGTGCAGGCCACGAGCGTCTTGTCGAAGCGGCGCTGGCATTCGGCGTCGATCCAGGCCAGTCCGCCGCGCATCGCCGTCTGACGCGGTGACTCTTCGGCCAGGCGTGGCTCGTCGATCATGATGAAGTCCATGAACTCGGGCACCCCCGCATCGGTGGCGCTGCCCGATCGCTCGTCGCGGGGAATGATGAGGTCCACCAGCACCCGCACCGTCTCCCACTCGTGCGCGGTAAAGAACTTCGGCTGGAATAGCCCCTGCCTGTCGCCAACAGGGGCGGCTGCTGCCCGCGCTGCCTGCGCCTGGTCGTGCGCCGCTGAGACCTCGTCGCCTGTCCACGCGAATCCTGCGGCCAGGGGCGCGGTGCCCAGCAGCTGCAGCATCTGCCGACGATCGAGCCCGGCCATCAGAGGGTCCCTGCCTTTCGCTGTGCGACGATGTAATTGCTGGTCCGCATGGCGAGCGCGAGGATCGTCCAGGTGACGTTCTTGTCGGCGTTGGTCACGAAGGGGCCGCCGTCGGCCACGAACAGGTTCTTGACGTCGTGTGCCTGGCAGTGCGCGTTCAGCACCGAGGTGCTGGGGGAGTGGCCCATGCGCGTGACGCCGACCTCGTGGATGATGCGCCCGCCCGGCTCGATGCCGTACCCTGCCGCGCGACTCGGCATCGGCGTCAGCGGCGTGCCGCCCATCTGGTCGATGAGGGCGCGGAAGGTCTGCTGCATGTGGCGCACCTGGTTGATCTCGTCGTCCGTCCACTTGAAATGGAAGCGAAGGACCGGGATGCCCCAGCGATCGACCACCGACGGGTCGATCTCGCAGTAGCTTTGCGGGTTCGGGATCATCTCGCCGCGGCCCGCAAAGTTGACCCTGGCGCCGTAGAACCGGCGGTATTCGTCCTTGAGGGCCTTGCCGTAGCCGGCCGGCGCGATTCGCTGCCCCGAGGCGTCAACACCGGTGAAGCGATGGATGTTGGACAGGAACCCCGCGCTCGGCATCCGGCGTCCGCCGCCGATCTCGATGTGGTAGCCGCGAGGGAAGTCGAGCATGCGATTGTCGAGCCACCAGGGCATGTAGAGATGCATGCCGCTCGCTCCGTCTTCGTTGTGCGGCACGCCGTTCATCATCTTCGGGACGAAGCCGCTGAC
Source organism: Vicinamibacterales bacterium (assembly GCA_035538015.1). Classification (GTDB taxonomy): domain Bacteria; phylum Acidobacteriota; class Vicinamibacteria; order Vicinamibacterales; family UBA2999; genus VFZN01. The sequence goes on along the minus strand of DATLLC010000256.1, from coordinate 6,551 downwards.
CGCCACGCCCGTGGTGTCGGTGAGGTAACGTCCCACCGTCCCGCTCGAGTTCGCCAGGCCTTTTGGAAAGCCTGAGGGCCTCGAGTTGAGGAGCAGGCGCGCGGACTCGCACGCGCTCGCCGCCAGGACGACGATGCGTGCGCGCACCTGGTTCTCGCGTCCGGTTGCCGTGTCGATGTAGGCCACTCCGGTGGCCAGCCCGGTGTCGTCGGTGGTCACCTCGCGGGCCATCGCGCGTGTGATCAGCGTCAGGCGTCCGGTGGCCTGTGCTGGTGGCAGTAGCACCGACGGCGACGAGAAGTTCGCGTGGATCGAGCAGCCGCGCCCGCACTGGCCGCAGTAGTGGCACGCCTTCCGGCCGTTGTGGGGCCGGGTGAGAATCGACAGCCGGGACGGGATGCAGGTGATGCGGAGCGCATCGGCCGCCTGCTTGATCAACAACTCGTAGCAGCGGGGGCGTGGCGGAGGCAGGAAGATGCCGTCGGGCTCGTTCGGCAGGCCCTCGACGGATCCGAAGAGACCCACGAGCCGATCGACCTCATCGTAGTAGGGCTTCAGGTCGTCGTAGGAGATGGGCCAGTCGTCGCCCAGGCCATCGAGGCTGCGGCGCCGGAAGTCGTCCGGCCCGAAACGCAGCGAGATGCGGCCCCAGTGGTTGGTGCGCCCGCCCAGCATGCGCGTGCGGAACCAGTCGAAGCGCGAGTCTGGGCCGGTGGTGTATGGCTCGCCGTCCAGCGTCCAGCCGCCCAGGCCGGCGTCGAGCTCGCCAAACTGTCGCGAGGGAATCGCCGCGCCCCGATGTGGAGCGTCGTAGGACCAGGCGAACATCTTCGAATCGCGCGCCGAGTCCCACGGGATGCCGGCCTCGAGCATCACGACGTCGGCGCCGGCTTCGGTGAGGACCTTGGCCGCCATGCCCCCGCCGGCGCCCGAGCCGACGATGCAGACGTCGAAGATGCGCCGGTTGCGGATGATCTGCATCGCGGCCCACTGTAGTCGCGCGCGGTGGGTGCGTCAATCGGCGCGGTCCCACTCACGCGCCGGCGGCCGCCGACGTGGCGGACGTCCTAACCGGCGATCGTGCCGAGTGTGCGCTGCCGCTGCGCCATCCGTCGGCAGGCGGCCAAGCGACGTCTGGATTCCTTCTGCAGACATCGCCGCAGCAGGCGCTGGATCTGGGGCGGTGTTCCGACCGGGGGGCTGTGCTCGCGGCCGCGCTTGCCTTTGACGTCGGGCGACTGGTCGGCACCAGCGGCGCCCAGCCGATCGCAATCGATACTCGCCGCGCCGCTGTCGTTGGGTTCAGGCCTGACGGCACTGGAGTCTGGCACCTGTCGGCGCGACATCCCGAACGTTTCATTGCGGCGATTGTGATGGCTGGCCGCAGCGAGGAGCCGCTTGCAGACCCCGCCAGAGTTCCCACCTGCGTGATTCACAGCCGTGACGACCAGGTGGTGCCGTTCGCCCAGGCCGAGGAGCGCGTCCGGTCGCTCGAGCGCCTGGGCCGTCGCGTCCGGTTCGACCCGCTGGCCGGCATCGGATACTACGAGATGGGCTCCTATCTCGACGCGCTCGAGCGCGGCGCGCGGTGGATTGCCCAGAGTGGGCGCAATGAAAGGCTGTATCCCATTCCGGGTGGGCCTCTGATACAGTCCCCGCGGCTGCGGCAGGCCGGCAGGAGCGCGACCATGAGGACAATGCTGAGAATCGTTGCCATCGCCTTTCTATGCACCGCATACGCGGATGCCCAACAGGCTTCGCCGGCGTGGCAGCCGCCACCGCCAACGCCAGGTGCGCTCAAGCCACAGCAGGCCACGATCAAGGCCGACACCGTGGAGTTCGTGCTGCAGCCGAAGGAAGGGATGGAATACAAGTACCGGCTAGAGCGCGATGCGGCGTTCCTCTTCTCCTGGTCCGCGTCGGCACCCGTGCACTACGAGCTTCACAGCGTTCCCGACGGAGCGCCGAGCGACTTCGCCGAGACATTCGACAAGCAGGATGACCGCCCGGGCGCGACGGGCAGCTACACGGCTCCCTTTACCGGTATTCATGGCTGGTACTGGCAGAACAGGACCGACGAGCCCGTTACGCTGAAGTTGAGCGCGACAGGTTTCTTTACCGAGTCGCAGGAGTTCCGGCGCGGGCAGTCTCCAAGAAGCAAGAAGTTCTAACGAGGACCGATGCCCGGCCACGCGCCTGACACCGAGGTGTAGACGTGCCTCAGACCCCCTCTCTCCCTCGGCGGCGCTTCTCACAGCGCATCGCGGGTGCCGGCGGGCCATGCGCTACTCCAGTGCGTGAGGCACGCTCGCCCGAGCGAGGAGGGTGCGGTACAGTGCGATCGGCCGGTATCCGATGCCCACGCTGTTCGACATCCGCGACTTGTCGAAGGTCTACCGCATGGGCGAGGTCGAGGTGCACGCGCTCAGGAACGTGACGCTGACCCTCGACGAAGGCACATTCGTCTGCCTGCTCGGCCCGTCCGGCTCTGGCAAGTCGACCCTGCTCAACATCGTTGGCGGACTGGACGTGCCGACGAGCGGTCAGGTCGTCTACCGAACGGAGGATCTCACCCATGCCGACGAGGCAGCCCTTACCGCCTATCGCCGCCGGCACGTCGGGTTCGTGTTCCAGTTCTACAATCTCATTCCCAGCCTGACGGCGCTCGAGAACGTGGCGCTGGTCACCGAAATCGTGGACGCGCCGATGCCACCCGAAGAAGCGCTCCGGCTCGTCCAGCTGCAGGAACGGCTCCACCACTTCCCCGCGCAGATGTCGGGCGGCGAACAGCAGCGGGTCGCCATCGCGCGGGCCATCGCCAAGCGGCCGGCGGTCCTGCTCTGCGACGAGCCCACCGGCGCGCTCGACATCTCCACCGGCATAGTCGTGCTCGAGGCGCTGGCACGCGTCAACGCGGAACTGGGCACCACCACCGTCGTCATCACGCATAACGCGGCGATTGCGTCCATGGCTCACCGCGTGATCAGGCTGGCGGACGGCCGCGTGGTCGCCGTCGAGCAACGGACGGAGAGGCTGTCCCCGCGGGAGCTGGTGTGGTGACGCGGTGATACGGCTGACGGCGCTCAACCGCAAGCTGCTGCGCGACCTGTGGCAGATGAAGGCCCAGGCCCTGGCCATCGCGATGGTGGTGGCATCTGGCGTCGCGATGTTCGTCATGTACTTGTCGACCTTCAGCTCGCTCCGGGCCACGCAGCAGAGCTATTACGAGCAGCAGCGGTTTGCGGACGTGTTCGCGTCGCTCAGGCGCGCTCCGCTGTCGCTCGCCGCCGACGTGGCCGCCATCCCGGGTGTCTCGGCCGTGGAGGCGCGCGTAGTGGCCAACGTCACGCTCGATCTCGAAGGGATGGTCGAACCGGCGACCGGCCGTCTGGTCTCGATCCCCGCGACGCGCCGGCCGAGGGTCGACGATCTCTTCGTCCGCCGCGGGCGCTGGATCGAGCCTGGCCGCAGCGACGAAGTGCTGGCCAGCGAGGCGTTCGTCATTGCCCACGGGCTGGCGCCAGGCGATCACGTGCGCGCCGTGATCAACGGGCGGCTGCGCCGGCTCACCATTGTCGGCGTGGCGCTTTCGCCCGAGTTCATCTACAGCATCCGACCGGGCGAGTTGATTCCCGACGATCGCCGGTTCGGCATCTTCTGGATGGAGCGGGAAGCCCTCGCCTCAGCGTTCGACATGGAGGGTGGGTTCAACGACCTGGTGCTCGATCTGGCGCCGGGGACGTCGAGCGAAGCCGTCGTGGAACGACTCGACCGCCTGCTCGAGCCGTATGGAGGCCTCGGCGCCATCCCGCGCGCGCTGCAGCTCTCGCACTGGACCGTCGAGAACGAGCTCGCCCAGCTGCAGAGTTTCGGCTTCCTGCTCCCGCTCATCTTTCTCACCGTGGCGGCCTTCATCCTCAACGTGGCCCTCACCCGCGCGCTCGCGCTGCAGCGGCCGCAGATTGCGGCGCTCAAGGCGCTGGGCTACAGCAACCGCGAGCTCGGGTGGCACTACCTGAAGTGGGCACTCGCCATCGGCGCCATCGGTGTGGCGATCGGAGTGCTCGGCGGCGCCGGTCTGGGCAGCACGCTCATCGATCTGTACAACCAGTACTTCCGCTTTCCCGTCCTGCTCTTCCGCGTGCCGGCCGGAGTCGTCGCCGGCGCGACGGCGCTGACGCTGGTGGCGGCCGGCCTTGGCGCGATTGGCGCCGTTCTGCGCGCCGTCCGCATCCCGCCCGCCGAGGCGATGCGGCCAGAGCCGCCATCCGGATACCGCCGAGGGGCCATCGAGACCCGATTCGTGGCGCGCCGCCTGGGCACCGCCGGGCGAATGGTCCTGCGCAACGTCAGCCGCCACCCGTTGCGCGCCGCGGCTTCGATCTTCGGCATCTCGTTCGCGGTGGCCATCCTGATGATCGGCTTCGTCTTCTCGCAGGCGATCGAGCGGCTGATCCTCACGCAGTTCTGGGACGCGGAACGCCAGGATGTCACGGTCAACTTCGTCGAGCCGCGCAGCGAGCGCGCGCGCTACGAGCTGGCGCGCCTGCCCGGCGTGATCGCGGTGGAGCCGCAGCGGACGGTGCCGGTGCGCATGCACGCGGGTCACCACGAGAGATACCTGGCGGTCACCGGCGTACCGGACACGCAACGGCTGAAGCGCATCGTCGATCGCGAGGGACGACCGACGGAGCTTCCGCCGTCGGGTCTCGTGCTCTCGAAGATCCTGGCGCAGGTGCTCGACATACGGCCCGGTGACACTGTGACGCTCGACGTGCTGGAAGGCCATCGCCCGGTGCGGACGATGATCGTCACCGGCGTGGTCGATGACATCATGGGGCTGTCGGCCTACATGAATGCCGGCGCGCTCCACGACGTGATGCGCGAGAGCGACGTCGTGAGCGGTGCCCTGCTGGTCGTCGACGCCGCGGAGGAGGAGCGCTTGTCACGAGAGCTGAAGGCGCTGCCCGCCGTGGCCGGAGTCGGCTTCAAGCGCGCGGTGCTCCGGAATTTCCGTGACGTGATGGCGGCCAACATGAACCTGAGCATCGGCATCAACCTGCTGTTCGCCTCGATCATCGCGTTCGGGGTTGTGTACAACGCCGCGCGCGTCTCGCTGTCGGAACGCAGCCGCGAGCTGGCCAGCTTGCGTGTGCTCGGGTTCACCCGCGGCGAGATCTCCCTGATCCTGCTGGGCGAGCTGGCGGTCCTCACGCTGGCCTCGCTGCCGGCGGGGGCCCTGTTCGGCTACATGCTGGCGGCGCTCATTGTCGGGTCCATCGAGAGCGAGGTGTACCGCTTCCCGCTGTATGTCTCCACTCAGGCGGTGGCGCAGTCGTTTCTAGGCATCGTCGGTGCGGCGACGGTGTCGGGACTGCTGGTCAGGCGCCGCCTCGATCAGCTGGATCTCGTCGCCGTGCTCAAGATCCGCGAATGATCCGCCTCCTGAAGAGTCCCCGCCTGCTGCTGGCGATCGCGATCGTCGCTGCCATCACGGCCGCCGCGTTCTGGCCCGAGACCATGGTCGTGGAGGTGGTGACCGCCACGGAAGGCCCGATGCAGGTCACCATCGACGAGGAAGGCGAGACGCGCGTCCGCGAGCGCTTCGTGATCTCGGCGCCGGTGGCCGGGCGCATCACCCGCATCGAGCTCGAACCCGGGGACGAGGTGCGGCGTGGCGTCACCGAGTTGGTGCGGATGACGCCGCAAGAGGCGCCGCTACTGGATCCGCGCACGCGCACGGAACTGAGCGCCGCGGTCGAGGCCGCGCGCGCGGCCGTGGGTCAGGCACAGGCGGAACGGGGCCGCGCCGCGGCCAGCCTGTCGCGCGCCCGCTCCGCGCTGGCTCGCCAGGATTCGCTGGCCGATGCCGGCCTGATCGCGCGCGATGACCTCGAGGCCGCGCAAACGGCCGTCACCACCGCCGACGAAGCGGCGCGCGCGGCCGAGTTTGCGGTCAGCCGGGCCGAATATGAGCTGCAACTGGCCCGTGCCCGTTTGCAGACGCCGGGCGGCGGTGGGGCCAGCATCCAGATCACGGCGCCGATCGACGGCGCGGTGCTGAAACGCCTGCACGAGAGTGCCGCCGTCGTCGCCGCCGGCGAACCGCTGCTCGAGATCGGCGATCCCAACCAGTTGGAGGTCGTCTCCGACCTGCTCTCGACCGATGCGGTGCGCGTGCCGCCCCGGGCGGAGGTGCTGATCGATCGCTGGGGAGGCGACCACCCGCTACAGGGGCGCGTACGGCGCGTCGAGCCGTCAGGGTTCATGAAGATTTCGGCGCTCGGCGTCGAGGAGCAGCGGGTCAACGTCATCATCGACCTGGCCGATGCCGCTGCCGCCCGCGCGCTTGGCGACGGCTACCGCGTCGAGGTCCGCATCATCGCGTGGCGCGCTGAACGCGTGCTGAAGGTGCCGGTCGGCAGCCTGTTCCGCCGGGGTGAGGGATGGGCCCTGTTCATCGTGATCGACGGGTTCGCCCGCCTGCAACCGGTCGACCTCGGCGAGCGTAACGACACCGAAGCCCAGATCCTTGGCGGTGTCTCGGCCGG
>DATLLC010000255.1:0-15401 GCA_035538015.1 Vicinamibacterales bacterium | reverse complement strand
GCTGAACTCGGCGAGCAGCGGCGTCTCCTTGACCCGCGTCAGCGTGGTCTTTTCATTCAGCAGCTGCACGATGTCTTCGCGCACCTGATGCAGCCGCATCCCCTTCTCCATCAGGATGGTGGCTGCGACCGAGCGCTCCTCGCGCAGGATGCCGAGCAGGAGGTGCTCGGTGCCGATGTAGTTGTGCAGCAGCCGGTCGGCCTCTTCGGCCGCGTACTGGAGCACCCGCTTGGTCTCGGCGCTGAAAGGAATCTCAACCGAGGTGGACACCTTCTCGCGAAAGACCGTCCGGCCCTCGATGTCCTTCCGGATGCTTTCCAGGGAGAGGTGCGAGCGCGCGAAAATCCGGCTCGTCAGGCCCTTGCCCTCGCGAATCAGGCCCAGGAGCAGGTGCTCGGTCTCAATGGAGATGCTACCGAGCTGGCTCGCTTCGTAACGGGCAAAAAAGAGCACCCGTCGTGCTCGTTCGGTATAGCGTTCGAACATCCGACGCCGAAGCCCCCTTTGAAGTCATTATACGGCAGAACGACCAGGTTCGGCGCGTCGATGTCCGGCTAAGTGCCTCTGTTTCTGATACTTCGCCGAATTGGATCGCGCGTGGGCGGGGCCTCCGCGTTCTCGGAGGACCGTTCCGAGCCCCTCCAGCCGCTGTGGCGGGCTATCGGACCGCGGCTTGCAGGAGCGTCTTGAATCGCTGCCGGATGCCCGCGGGATTGGCGGGCGCGCTCTGGGTCATCAGCACGATCGCGGTTCCCGCCGCTGGATCGTTCCAGAAGATGGTACCCGCGGTCCCGTCCCACCCGTACTCGCCCGGCGAGGCAGGATAGTTGACAGCCGATGGATCGATCACGACGCTGACATTGCCCAGCCCCCACCCCATCTTGCCGCCGCGAGTCTGGAGTACCGCGGCCGAGAGCCCGTTGGTCACGATGCGTCTGGCGGTGGCGGCCTCGAGCACGCGCGTGCCCTCCAGACTGCCTTCGTTCAGGAGCATCCGGGCAAAACGGAGAAAATCCGGGACCGTCGAGACCAGCCCGACGGCGCCCTCGATGAGGACAGGCCGCTCGGTGAAGGGGACGGTTTCGATGTCGACGGGCGCCAATGCGCCACCGGGTCCCGGACCGTACACCGTGGCCAGCCGCGGCCCGGCGTCCGGCGGTACCCAGAACCGCGTCTCGGTCATCTTCAGCGGGCGCAGCAACCGCTCTTCCAGGAAGCGATCGAATGGCTGCTTCGACCACACTTCGACGAGACGGCCGAGCACCGTAGTCGCTTCGCTGTAGCGGAAGCGCGTGCCTGGATCCTCCATCAGCGGCGCACGGGTGATCTTGGTGACGAACGCCGGAAGCGTGTCGGCCCGCGACCGCACCTGCAGCTCGCGATAGAGGTCCGAGGTGCGGTGGCTGAGGCCGGAGGTGTGAAGCAGCAGGTCCTCAACGGTGACCGGGCGGGCCGGCGGGCGCGCGGCTGGCCCGGCGCCAACCCGAAGGTCCGCGAACTCGGGCAGGTACATCGAGACCGGATCGTCGAGCCGGAACCGTCCCTGGTCGTGAAGCATCATGACCGCGACGGCCGTAATCGGCTTGGTCATCGAATAGATGCGGAAGAGCGAACGCTCGGTCATGGGCGTGCGCGCGTTCAGGTCCTGCACACCGACCGCTTCCAGATAGGCCACCTGGTCGCGCCGGGCGACGCCGGCCACCGCGCCCGCCACGGCTCCCTCGGCCACGAGGGTGCGGAGGAGCGCCGTGGCCTCGGCGAGCCGTGCCGAGTCGAGGCCGATGGAGGCCGGCGGAGCCAGCGCCACCTGGGCCATGGGCGACGGGGTCCCCTTCGCCAGCACCCCAGTCGCCAGCATCACCGACGCCGCCACCACTCTCGCGGTCAGACGCATGGCGCATTCTAGCGGCATGCCGCGCGCACCGGAGGCGCTCCGCACCTGCACTCGGCACCCAGCACGCGGCACACACCAGCGTCACGTTGCACGCGGAACCCTTCCCAAGTAAGGTAACCGCGCATATGTCTACTCCCATTGGTTTCATCGGCCTGGGCCTCATGGGACGGCCCATGGCGCTCAACCTGCGCAAGCACGGCTTCGATGTCATCGTGCACAGCCGGAGCCGCGGGCCGGTGGACGCGCTCGTCGCGGCCGGCGCGCGGGCCGCCGACTCACCGGCCGGCGTGGCGCTACACGCCCGCGTCATCATCACGATGCTGCCGGACGGGCCCGACGTGTCCGCGGTCCTCGAGGGCGAGCATGGCGTCTTCAGCGCACTCCAGCCGGGCACGGTCATCGTCGACTCGTCGACCATTGCGCCGGCGACGGCGCGGAGGCTGGCCCTCGAAGCCGCAGGCCGGGACGCCACCTACCTGGACGCGCCGGTGAGCGGCGGCGAGATCGGAGCCATCGATGGCACGCTCACGTTCATGGTGGGCGGGGACGGTCGCGCGCTGGCGCAGGTGCTGCCGATCCTCTCGGCGATGGGCAAGCCCGAGAAGATCGTCCACGTCGGCGAGTCCGGCGCCGGCCAGATCTGCAAGGCGTGCAACCAGATCGTCCTCGCGGGAACGATGGCGGTCGTCGCCGAGGCGATTGCGCTCGCGCGGAAGAACGGCGTGGACCCGATGAAGGTCCGTGCCGCGCTGATGGGAGGCTTCGCGCAAAGCCGCGTCCTCGACGTGCACGGCGAACGGATGATCACCGCCAATTACAAACCCGGCTTCAAGGCCAAGCTGTTCAAGAAGGACCTCGGCATCGCGACCGCAGCCCTGGCCGAGGCCGGTGTCCCGGCCATCACCTCGTCGGTGGTGGCGCAGCTGGTGGCCGCTCAGATCGCGGCCGGGCGCGGTGAGGAAGACTATTCGGCGATTGGCGACGTGATCTTCGAGCTCGCGCACCTCTGACACGAAGGTCACGAAGGACCACGAAGGACCATATGAAAGGGCACGAAGGAAACACGCCAGGAGGCTCAATCCATGGAACGGAAGACCGCCCACGATTTCGACCAGGAACTGCTGATTCTCTTCGACGCCTACGTTCACGGCGCGCTCGACCGCCGCGGGTTCCTCGACAAGGCCGCCAAATACGCGGTCGGCGGCGTCACGGCCGCCATGCTGCTCGAGCAGCTCAGCCCGAAGTTCGCCGAAGCGCAGGTCGTCAAGCCCGACGATGGGCGCATCAAGGCGGAACACATCGAGTACGCGTCGCCCGCTGGCTCTGGCAAGATGCGCGGTTATTTCGTGCGTCCTGCGAAGGCGTCGGGCAAGCTGCCGGCCATCCTTGTCATCCACGAGAATCGCGGGCTCAACCCGCACATCGAGGACATCGCCCGGCGCCTGGCGATGGAGAGCTTCGTCGCCTTCGCCCCCGATGCACTGTTCCCCCTCGGCGGTTATCCCGGCGACGAGGACAAGGCCCGCGAGCTGTTCCCCAAGCTCGATCAGACGAAGACGCGGGCGGACTTCATCGCCGCGGCGGAGTGGCTGAAGGCGCGGCCGGAGACCATCGGCAAGATCGGCGCCGTCGGCTTCTGCTATGGCGGCGGTATGGTGAACTACCTGGCAACCCAGCTTCCCGATCTCGCGGCGGGCGTGCCGTTCTACGGCAGCTCACCCACGACCGCGGACGTCGCGAAGATCAAGGCGCCGATGCTGATCCAGTCGGCCGCGGTCGACGAGCGGATCAACGCGAGCTGGCCCGAATACGAGGCGGCACTGAAGTCGGCCCATGTGAGGTTCGACCGATATTTTTACCCGGGGACTCAGCATGGCTTCAACAACGACACGACCCCGCGCTACGACGAGACCTCGGCGAAGCTCGCCTGGCAGCGGACACTGGACTGGTTCAAGGCGAATGTGAAGTAGAACCCGATCTTCAACTTGCTCGGAGAGTCCCCCCTTCGAGCCGGAGGATGCGATCGCACTGCTCCGCCAGGCGTGGGTTGTGCGTCGCCAGAATCGCTGTCAGTCCGAACTCGCGGTGCATGTCCCGGAGGAGCTCGTGCATCGCGTCCGCCGTGCCCTCGTCGAGGTCGCCGGTGGGCTCGTCGGCCAGGAGCAGCGCCGGCTGATTGACCAGTGCCCGCGCGACGGCGACCCGCTGCTGTTCGCCGCCCGACAGCATCCCGGGACGATGATCCAGCCGATCCACCAGGCCCACCCGGGTCAACAACTGCGTCGCGCGCGGGCGGGCCTCGGTCAGTGGGAGTCGGGCAATCCGCAGCGGCATCTCGGCATTCTCGACCGCGGAGAACTCGGGAAGCAGATGGTGGAACTGGAACACGAATCCGACGCGGCGGTTGCGGAACGCCACGAGGTCCGGACCGGCCATCTCCGTGATGACGTGCTCGCCGACGCGGATCGTGCCCGCGTCGGCGCGGTCGAGGCCGCCGAGGAGGTGAAGCAGCGTGCTCTTCCCCACCCCGGACGCGCCCATGATCGCCACCATCTCGCCTTGTTCGACCGTGAGCGACAGCTCCCGCAGTACCTGTAGGCGGCGCCCCGCCACCGGATAGGACTTGGCGAGCTCGGTGGCGACCACAAAGGACATGGCCGGCTATTCGAACCGAAGCGCCTGCGCCGGATCGAGCCGGGCCGCCTGGCGCGAAGGATAAAGGGTTGCGAAGAAGCACACCACCACGGCGCCGAGGACCACGACGATCGCGTCCCACGGCAGGAGCTTGAAGGGCAAATACGTCACCTGGTAGACGTCGCTCGGGATGCTGATCACCCTGTAGCGGTCGAGCACCCACGCCACGAGCGCGCCTGACGTCGCGCCAATCACCGTGCCGACCACGCCTATGATCATGCCTTGGAGCAGGAAGATCAGCATCACGCTCCGCGCCGACGCGCCCATGGTCTTCAGAATCGCGATGTCCCGCGTCTTCTCCATCACCAGCAACACGAGCGACGCCACAATGTTGAGCGCCGCTACCATCACGATCAGTCCGATGCCGATGCCCATCGCGATCTTCTCGAGCCACAGCGCCGAGTACAATGACCGGTTCATGTCCGACCAGTCCTGCGTCAGGTAGTCGGAGCCGAGCCGCGCCTGAATCTCGTCGGCGACGGCCGGCGCGTTGTAGATGTCGGCGACGCGGATCTCGAGGTGATCCGGCCTGGTCTGTCCGGTCAGCAGATAGGCGGTCTCGAGGTCGACGAAGCCGTAGGAGTGGTCGAACTCGAAGAGCCCCAGCTGGAACGTGCCGGCAATCTGCAGCCGCCGCTGCCGCGGCATCAGGCCCATCGGCGAGAGCGAGCCTTGCGGCGTGACCAGCGTGATGACGTCACCGGGAAACGCCGCCAGTGAGCCACTGAGGTCCTTGCCAATCAGGATGCCCGCGAACGCATCCTCGGAGGCAGGCCGCAAGTCCTCCACGGCGCCCGCGGTCATCGAGCGCCCGATGTCGGTCACCTGCGACTCGAGCTGCGGGTCGATTCCCTTGACCGTGATGAAGCCCTCGCTACGGTCGCTGGTCACGAGGGCCTTGCCAATCAGCGCCGGAGCGGCGCCGAGCACACCCGGGATGAGCTTTACCTTCTCCACTTCCGCCCGGTAGTCGGTCAGGCCGCTCGGCTTCCACACATAGACGTGCGCCGACGAGCCGAGGATGCGATCGCGCAGCTCGTTCTGCAGGCCTGTCATCAGCGCCAGCGCGATGATGAGCGCCATCACCCCGACCGTGACACCGATGGTGGAGACGAGCGAGATCACCGAGATGAACACCTGCCGTCGCTTGGCCAGCAGGTAGCGCAGGGCGATCTGCAGCTCGTAGGGCATGATCTCAGTCGCGGGCACGCATCTGGGGGAACAGGATCACGTCGCGGATCGACGGGGAGTTGGACAGGATCATGACCAGGCGGTCGATGCCGATACCCTCCCCGCCGGCCGGCGGCATGCCGTATTCCAGGGCGCGGACGTAGTCCTCGTCCATCGCGTGCGCTTCGGCATCGCCTCGGGCCCGTTCGGCCAGCTGGGCCTCGAAGCGGCGGCGCTGCTCGGCCGGGTCGTTCAGTTCGCTGAACGCATTCGCCACCTCAAATCCGCCGATGTAGAGCTCGAACCGCTCCACCGTGTCGGGATCGTCCTCCCGCTGCTTGGACAGCGGGGAGACTTCGGTCGGAAAGTCGTAGACGAACGTCGGCTGGACGAGCTGGTCCTCCCACATGTGCTCGAAGATGGCGGTCGCCACCTTCCCTGCACCCGCCGTCGGCACGACCGCAACGCCGAGCCGTTCGGCGAGGGCTCGCGCGCTGTCGAGGCTTCGCAGCTCCTCGGCGAGCACGGGTACGCCCAACCGCCGCGAGGCTCCCTCCGCCGCGGCATGGCGAAGCGACAGGCGCCGGAACGGCGCGACGAGGTTGATCGTGTGCTCGCCAAACCGCACCTGCTCGGATCCGGCCGCGGCTCGCGCCACGAACGACAAGAGCTCCTCGGTGAACTTCATGAGCACCTGATAGTCCACGTAGGCCCAATAGAACTCGAGCATCGTGAACTCGGGGTTGTGCTGCGTCGAGACCCCCTCATTCCTGAAGTTACGATTGATCTCGAACACACGTTCGATTCCGCCCACGGTCAGCCGCTTGAGGTACAGCTCCGGTGCGATGCGCAGGTACAGCTTCATGTCGAGCGCGTTGTGATGCGTGACGAACGGCCGGGCCAGCGCGCCGCCGGCGAGCGGCTGCATCATCGGCGTCTCGACCTCGAGGAAGCCATGGCCGGTGAGGAAGTCGCGTACCGCGGCCACCGTCCGGCTGCGGATTTCGAACACCCGGCGCACGTCCGGGTTGACGATGAGATCCAGATAGCGCTGCCGATAGCGGATTTCCACGTCCTGGAGACCATGCCACTTCTCGGGCAGCGGTATGAAGCACTTGGCCAGGAACGTGAGCGACGTGGCCCAGATCGACAGCTCGTTGGTCTTGGTCCTGAAGAGGTGGCCCGTCACCCCGAGCTGGTCACCGAAATCGAGCAGTTTCGAGAGCTCGTAGTCCCTGGGAGCGAGCGAGTCCTGCCGGACATACACCTGGATCCGCTCACGGCCGTCGGACAGCACGAGGAACGCGGCCTTCCCGAAGTTCCGGATGCTCACGATTCGCCCGGCCGTGACCGTCTCGACGCGCGAGGCCTCCAGCTCGGCGGCTTCGGCGGCCGAATGTGCTGCCACCAGCGCGGTGACCGTATGTGTCGTCGCGAAGCGGTTGGGGTAGGGACGGAACCCCAGCGCCACGATCGCGTCGAGATTGGCGCGGCGCTGCGCGATTTGCGCTTCTTCGTTGCTGGACACGCGGTCGCTTCTCCTCGAAAGTCCGCGGTGGCTACTCCACCACCTTGCCTTCCGCTTTCAACGCCCGGAACACGCCGTCGAGCACGCCGTTGACGAAGCGGGCCGCGTCTTCGCCGCTGAACGCCCGCGCCAGCTCGATGGCTTCGTTGATGACGACGCGCGGCGGGGTTTCGGGCAGGGCCAGCCATTCGTGCACGGCCAGCCGCAGCACCAGCCGGTCGAGCGTGGCCATCCGCTCCACGCGCCAGTGCTGGGCGGCCTGGCCCAGCCGCTCGTCGAGCGCCGGTCCTTCCGCCAGCACGCCGCGCGCAAGCGTCTCCGCAAAGGCGCGATCTCCGGGTTCAAGGGGGGCGGCATCCGGTTCGCCGACGCGATCGAGGACGCCGAGCGCATCGGCGAGCGCGAGGTGCCCGACTTCGCACTCGTAGAGCGCCTGCAAGGCGGCGGCGCGAGCCTGGCGGCGACCAGTCCACCGCGACTCGCTACCCGGCGGCGTGCTCACGTCCGAGCCCCGCGCAATTCCGCCAGCAGATCCACCATGGCCAGCGTGGCCTCGGCGGCCTCACGGCCCTTGTTGCCGGGACCGGGCACCGCCCGTTCGAGCGCCTCCTCCGCCGAGTTCGTCGTCAGCACCCCGAAGGCCATCGGGACGCCCGTCTTCGATTGTGCGGCCATGATGCCGTGAGCGCAGGCCGACGAGATGTACTCGAAGTGAGGCGTGGCCCCCTTGATCAGGCAGCCCAGGCAGATGACCCCGGCTACCCGCCCCTCCGCGGCGATGGCCTCGGCCGCCAGCGGGATCTCGAACGCGCCGGGCACGTGGTGCACTTCCACCGAGTCAGGCGGGACACCGGCCTGCGCGAGCGCGTCGCGCGCGCCGGCCAACAGCCGCTCCGTCACGAAGTCGTTGAACCGTGCCACGACAATGGCGATGCGCACGTCAACGCCCTTTCCAGGCGGCCTTGCGCTTCTCGAGGAACGCGGACGTCCCTTCCTTGGTGTCCTCCGTCGAGGCAATCGCGCCGAAAAGCGCGGTCTCGAGGAACTGCCCCTGCGCGAGCGGCATGTCGAGGCCCTGGTTGACAGCCTCGATGATGTACCGGGTGGCGACCGGGGCCTTGGCGGCAAGCGTGTGCGCCACCTTGCGCGCGGCGCTCATCAAGTCGGCGGCGGGCACCACCTGGTTGACCAGACCGATCTCGAACGCCCGCTGGGCCGGGACCATGTCACCGGTCAGCAGTATCTCGAGTGCGCGTCCCTTTCCGATCAGGCGCGGCAGCCGCTGGCTGCCGCCGTAACCGGGAATGATGCCGAGGTTGATCTCCGGCTGTCCCAGGCGGGCCGTGTCGGCCGCGATTCGCAGCGTGCACGCCAGCGCCAGCTCACAGCCGCCACCGAGCGCAAAGCCGTTGATGGCGGCGATGACAGGCTTGCCGAGGTGCTCGAGGCGATCGAAGACCCGTTGGCCGTAGCGCGCGTGCTCCTTGCCCTCGGCCGGCGTCAGCACGGCCAGCTCGTTGATGTCCGCGCCGGCCACGAACGACTTTTCGCCCGCACCCGTCAGGATGATCGCCTTGACGTCGGCGGCTGCCCCCAGTGTGTCCAGGGCCGAATCCAGCTCGCGGAGCAACGCGGCGTTGAGCGCGTTCAGCACCGCCGGACGGTTGAACGTGAGAATGGCCACCGCCCCGTCGCGCTCGAACAGCAGGTTGTCAAAGGTCATGATGAACGTCTGATGATACCCCACGCCCACGCGGCGAGCAGACCCAGGGCCGCACCGATCGCGTCGGCCGACACGTCGCGCGGATCCGCGGACCTGGTCGGCACGAACGACTGGTGGAACTCGTCGCTCACGCCGTAGAGCGTCGCGACGATCCATGCGGCCAGCAGCGCCCGACTGTGTATACCCGACCACTGGCCGCCGGCCGTGGCGCGCAAGGTGACGACCGCGAGCCCGGCGTACGCGACGCCGTGCTGCATCCAGTCTGGCGTGAGGGAGGCCCCGGGCAGGACCGATTGGGAGGACAGCGCGAACAGGACGGCCATGTAGAGCGCGACCGGCGCCCACAATCGCAGAATGGGTGTCGACACGCCGCCAGCCTGGCCTAGAACGGAAGCGGGAGCATCAGCCAGCCGAGCACGAGCCCGACGCCGACGAACGCGCCGAAATACTTCAGGCCGAGGCGCAGTTGCTCGCGCGGAGTGTCGCGACCGATGACCGCGAAGACGAGTGACACGAAGAACGCAAAAAGGAGGAGGAGGCCGAGGTGACTGGTCACCGCACGCTCACTTCCGCCCGAGCCGGACGTCGAAGGCATCAAGCGCGATCAGCATGTTCAGCAGCCCGGCGACGATCAGGAAGGCGTTGCCATACTCGTAGGCGACCGACGTGACCACGCCACGACCGACCCCCATCCCGGAGGCGACGAAATACGGGACGCCGGCGGCGAGATTGGCGACGGCGGCCAGTCCCACCAGGGGCTCCGAGAAATCGAACGGAAAGAGCCGTCCGTCGAGCGCCAGGCCGATGACGAACATTGCGGAGACGGCGGCGAAGAAGACAACGCCTTTCTGAAGGCGTCCTTGCAGGAGATGTCCGGCTCCGGGCACGAGCCACGACACGATCCACACGACAGCGGGCGGCACCACCGAGCAGTTTACTTCAGGTGATCCGTGGTGAGCGCCCCGGCCACGAGCCCGCCCACCGCCCCGAGCGGCACCGCCAGCGTCGCGCGCCAGGCGTTGGAGGGATCGCCGAGCGCCAGTGACGCGGCGATTGCGGTCACAGCGGTTGGCGCTCCAGTGACGGCCAAGGCGATGACGGCAGAACGCGCCGGCCAGACGCGCCGCACGCGACGGCTGGCTATCGCCCAGGAGATCGCCCCCGCCGCGCCACCAGCATAGAGGCCGAGGCACCGGGCGCACACGGGCAGTTGGGCCGACCCCAGGTGGAACGAACGCTCCGGGCGCTGATGGCAGATGAGCGAGCCCACGGCGTACAGCCACCCGCCCACGGGCGCGGCGACGGCCGCCGTCAAGGGCGCGGTCACCAGAAGCGCCACCCATGTGGCGGCGGCGATCGCCAGCGCGGCGCACGCAACTCTCCTGTAGTCAGTCATTTAGTGAGTGATCACCAACCGCTTGTGAAAGCCGGAACTTGCTGGCACCCACCCGCGTCTAATAGCGTTAGGTCAATGAACACCGTTCAATCTCATGGGTAGCCGAGAGCGCCAGGATCGCGAAAAACAGGCCGTTCGCCAGGCCATCCTCGAGGCCGCGCGGGACCTCTTCACCACCGAAGGGTATCGCAACGTCTCCATCCGCAAGATCGCCGAGCGGATCGAATACAGCCCCGCTGCCATCTACAGCTATTTCGGCAGCAAGGACGACATCTACCTGGCGCTGGCCGAAGACGGCTTCCGCCGACTCGACGCAAAACTGAAGACCGCCAGCCGCCAGGGCACGCCCCTCCAGCAGGTCCGGGCCGGATGGTGGGCGTTCTACGAGTTTTCCAAGGAACAGCCGGCGTACTTCGAGTTGCTGTTCGTCGATCGATCGGTGCCGCAGATCACCGACGGCTGGGAGGGCTTCGAGATCCTGCAGTCGATGATGGCCGACGCGGCCACGGGCCTGCAGCGTGCCGTCGATGCGGGCGAGCTGCCACCCACGCTCAATCCCATCGCGGCAATGCACGTGCTCTGGGCCGCGCTGGTCGGCCCCTCGGTGCTGGCCTTGTGCGAGCGTCTCGCTCCCGACGAGGACCGCGACCTGTTGGCGGGCGACGTGCTCGACGCTGTCATCGCCGGCCTGCGGTCCGGCTGCTCGATCACGTTCAATCCCCGCGAGTGCCATGCCGATCGTGCGGGCGTCGCGGCCGTTGGAGTCCCCGATGAATCGTAGCGTTGTCATCATCCCTGTCCTCATCCTCGGCGTCGCTGTAGTGGCGGCGGGCTGTCAGTCGCCGGAAGCCACGGCTCAGACAGCCGCGGCCGAACCCGCGGCTGCCACCGTCGATGTTCCGGTCGTCACCGCGTCGATGGGCGCAATCGAGGCCGCCCTCGAGATCTCAGGCACGCTTGCGCCGCGCACCCGGGTCGCGGTCAAGCCCCGGCTGCCCGGGACGCTGGAAGCGGTCCTCGTCGAGATTGGCGACGCCGTCACGACTGGACAGGTGATCGCGCGGATCGACCGACGCGAGATTGACGCGCAGGCGGACGCGGCGGCCGCTGCCGTCGCGGTGGCCAAGGCAGGGCTCGAGACCGCGGACGCGTCTCTCGCCAACGCCGCGCTCGAATCCGATCGGGCGAAGGTGCTGTTCGAGGGTGGCGCGCTTCCGCGTCAGCGCCTCGATGCGGCGCAAACCGCACACCGCGCCGGACTGGCGCAGCGGGATCTGGCGGCGGCGAACCTCGCCCAGGCCGAGGCCTCGCTCCGCCGAGCCCGTGAGGTCCAGCGGGACACGACCATCACCTCGCCCCTGACTGGCTTCGTCGTCGAGCGGAACTACGACGCGGGCGCCATGCCCGGCGACCCGCCAGTCGTGGTGGTGGCCGATATGCGGCAGATGAAGCTCGAGGCCGGTGTCTCGGAGCTCGAGGCCGGACGCCTGCGGGTGGGCATGAAGGCTCGCATCGAGGCCCAGGCCAAACCCGGCCAGGTGTTCGAGGGAGAGCTGGCAGCGATCGCACCGGAGGTGGACGAACGGAACCGGCACTTCCGGATCGAGGTGCGAGTCCCGAATCAGCAGCGGGACCTGCTGTCGGGGATGTACGCGACCGCGCGTATCGTCGCGTCGAGCCAGGCGAACGCCCTGCTGCTGCCGCGCGAGGCCATTGGCACCCGTGAAGGGAAACGTGTCGTGCTGAGAGTCCAGAACGGCACCGTGACACCGGTCGAAGTGACCGAGGGCCTCAACGACGGCGCGCGCGTGCAGATCGTCAAAGGGCTCGCGGCCGGCGACACCGTCGTGGCGGATGCCCGGCGCCAGGTGGCCCCAGGCGCCCGCGTGCGTCCGGTACCCACGCACTGACCATCACCAACGTCTCCATTTCGTCGAGTCAGCATCATGTGGATTTCTGATACCTCCATCAAGCGGCCCGTCTTCGCGACGATGTTCATTCTCAGCTTCGTGGTGCTGGGCATCGTTTCGATGACGCGGCTCGGTATCGATCTGTTTCCCGAGGTCAACTTCCCGTTCGTCAACGTGTCGGTGATCTACCCGGGCGCCGCGCCCGAGGAAGTTGAAACGCTGGTCACCGAGCCGATCGAGGACGCGATCGCCGGCATCAACGGCGTCAAGCGCGTGATTTCAACGTCCACCGAGGGGTTCTCTCGGGTCGGCGTCGAACTGCGGCTCGAAGTGGATCCGCAGGCCGCCGCCGCCGAAGTTCGCGAGAAGGTGGCCGCCATCCGCTCGCGCCTGCCGCAGGAGATCGAGGATCCGACGATCGAGCGGTTCGACGTCGCGGCCCTTCCGATCATGGTGTTCGCAGTCGGATCCAGCCAGCCGAGCGATGTCACCCGGCGTCAGGTCGAGGACGATCTCAAGCCGCTCCTCGAGCAGATCGACGGCGTGGCGGCGGTGCAGGTGAACGGCGGCGAGGTCCGCGAGATCCAGGTGAATCTGGATCCGCGGCGGCTCGAAGCCCTGAGCCTCCCCCTGTCGGAGGTCGCGGCCAAGCTGACCGCCGAGAACCTGGACGTACCCGGCGGCCAGGTGAAGCGCGACGGGCAGTCGGTTTCGCTCCGCACCAAGGGCGAGTTCCAGGCAGTCGGCGAAATCGAGAACGTGATTCTCCGATCCACTGGCGGATCGACGGTGCGGGTCAAGAACGTTGGAACGGTCGTCGACGGCTACGAGGAGCGGACGTCGACCACGCGCCTGAACGGGGCCGATGCCGTGTCGTTCTCGGTCCGGAAACAGTCCGGCGCCAACACCGTGGACATCGCCTCCAAGATCGAAGCAGCGCTGGCACGGCTCGCGCCCGGCTTCCCTCAACTCGAGATTCGCCCCGTCCACAGTGATGCGGACGGTATCCGCGAGAACGTGAGCGACGTGCGCGGCCACATCATCTTCGGCGGCCTCATGGCCGTGCTCGTCATCTTCATCTTCATGCGCGACTGGCGGTCGACTCTCATCTCCGCGCTGGCGCTGCCCACTTCGGTGATCGCAACGTTCTTCTTCATGTACGTGGTGGGCTTCACCATCAACATGATGACGTTGATGGCGCTGTCGCTGGTCATCGGCATCCTGATCGACGACGCCGTGGTGGTGCGGGAGAACATCTACCGCCACATGGAACACGGCGAGGATCCGGTGACCGCCGCCCAGCGAGGCACGGCGGAGATCGGCCTCGCGGTCATGGCCACGACATTCACCATCCTCGCTGTCTTCCTGCCGGTCGGGTTCATGACCGGTATTGTCGGCCAGTTCTTCAAGTCGTTCGCGCTGACCATCGCGTTCGCGGTGTTCATGTCGCTGCTGGTCGCCTTCACCCTCGACCCGATGCTGTCGTCCCGTTTCGTGCGATTCGTCCCTCCCGAAGAGCGGACGCGCACCCGCATGGGTCGCCTCCTGGAGCGATGGGGCGCGTTCTACGACCGCATCGACCAGAAGTACCACGCCGTCCTCGGCTGGAGCGTGCGCCGCCCGTGGGCCGTGGTGGCGCTCGCGGCGCTGGTGTTCTTCGGCAGCCTGTCCACGCTGGGCGTGATGGGCACGGAGTTCGTGCCGGTCGAAGATCGTGGCGAGTTCGTCGTGAACATCGAGGCCCCGCCGGGCACGTCGTTCGAGCAGGCCACCGAGTATGTCGCCCAGGTCGAAGCGGTCGTCCGGCAGGAGCCCGAAGTGCGACAGGTGTTCTCCACCGTCGGTCTCGAGGGCGACCCGCTGCGGGCCAACCTCCGCATCAAGACGTCGAAGAAGTTCGAGCGCGAGCGGAAGATGCCGGCCATCAAGTCGGAGATGCGCGAACGGCTGCGCGCGATTCCGCTGCTCAAGATGACGGTCGCGGATCCTGAGTTCATGCAGGGCGCCCCGTCGGAGGCTCCGCTGAACCTCTACCTGCGGGGCGACGACATGGACGCGCTGCAGCGCCTGAACGACGAGGTGGTGGCGAAGATCAGCGTCATTCCAGGCGCGGTGGACGTCGACAGCTCGCTGGAGAGCGGCCAGCCGGAGATGGTCGCGCACGTCAACCGCTCGATCGCGGCTGACATCGGTTTCGATGTCGGCACGGTCGCGATGCAGCTGCGCAGCATGGTCGAGGGAGTCGTGCCGACGCGGCTGCGCGAGGGCGACAAGGAATACGACATCCGCATTCGACTGGCGCCGGAGTTCCGCAACGACTTCCAGACGATTGCCCACGCTCCCCTCTACTCTCCCACCGGCGCCCTCGTCCGTACCGGGGACATCGTCCGGATGGAGCCGGGCATCGGCCCGACCAACATCCAGCGCGAAGCGCGCCGTCGGCAGGCCAAGATCGGCATCGAGCTGGAAGGCCGCGCCCTCGGTGACGTGACGAGGGACGTCTCACAGGTCATGGCCGGGGTGGCCCTGCCGGCGAACTTCGAATGGGGCTTTGCTGGTGACGTCGAATTGATGCAGGAATCGGCGACCGCGATGGGGCTGGCGCTGCTGCTGGCCGTCGCCTTCATCTACATCGTGCTGGCTTCGCAATTCGAGTCGTTCCTCGAGCCGCTGCTGATCATGCTGTCACTGCCGCTCGCGATCGTCGGCGCGCTGCTCGCGATCCTGCTGACCGGCAACAACCTCGGCATGCCCGCGATGATCGGAATGGTCATGCTGATGGGCCTGGTCACGAAGAACGCGATCCTGCTGATCGACCTCACCAATCAGTACGTCCGCGAGGGGCTGACGGTCGAAGACGCCCTTCTCAAGGCTGGACCGATCCGGCTGCGGCCAATCCTGATGACCACCATGGCGATGATCCTGGGCATGCTGCCCTCGGCCATGGGGCGGGGCGAAGGCGGCGAGTTCCGCGCGCCAATCTCGATTGCCACCATCGGCGGACTGATCACCTCGACTGCCCTGACGCTGGTCGTGGTGCCGGTCGCCTACTTGCTGCTCGCACGCCTGCTGGCGCGGGTAAAGGC
>DATLLC010000254.1:0-13781 GCA_035538015.1 Vicinamibacterales bacterium | reverse complement strand
GGTCGTGCGTGGTCCGCCGGGGCGTTGCGGCTGAGACTGCGGTGGTCCCGCGGGCCGCGGTGCCGCCGGGCGCGGCGGTTGCTGTGGCACGACCGCCCGCTTCGGAACCAGGGGCGGCGCCTGCGGCGGCGCCTGGCCGGGTTCCTCGACGCGCAGGCGGATGCTGGGCGGCACGAAGCGACCTGTGGGGCGCGTAGGCGTCGGGGGCAGTGCTGGCGCGGCGACAGGCTCGGCGGAGACTGCACCAGCGGCAATGGGCCCTGGTTCGGCCTGGGCCTCGGCACGGGCAGCGGGAGCGGGTGACTCGGCGACGGGCTCATCGGCGAGAGCCGGTACGGGATGGCTTCCGGCGGCCGCCGAGGTCCCTGCGGCAGGCGCCGGCTCGGGTGTCGTCGGGGCTTCGACCGGAGCCTCGGCCACGGCGTCGTGTGCGTCCGAGCCGTCCGGTGCGGCGTGCGCCAGGGCCGGCTCGCCGATCGGCTTCACCAGCAAGGGCTTCTTCACCAGGCGCGGCGGGCCGAGCGTGGGAACGGCCGGCCTGGGCGGCTCGGCGGGTGCACCACCCTTGCGGGCCGGAGCACCGCTCTTCCCCTTGGCCGACTTCACGGCCTGCTCCGAGAAGATGTCGCCCTTGGGCAGCTCGATGCCGCGCTGCTTGGCCAGGCGCTCCACGAACTGGCGCGCCACGATCTCTTCGAGCGTGCTCGACGCGCTCTTCAGCTCGATGCCGTGATTCTTCTTGAGCAGGTCCAGTACTTCCTGGCTGGTCGTGTTCAGGAGCTCGGCGACTTTGTAGATCCGGACAGTGGCCATTCGGTTTGCGTTCTGGGCTACAGGCTAATCAACTTCAACACCCGGGCGTTACCCGCAGGTACGTCCCGGTGTTCAGGCGTTCGCGTCCGGTTTCGGCTCCCCGGGATCGCCTTCAGAGGCCTCGGCGACGGTCTCTGCTTCCGGGGCCTCGGCGATGGTCTCTGCGGCGGCGCTCTCCTCGACCGCAGCCTCTTCGGCGCTCGCATCCGCGACGGGCTCCTCGGCGGCGGGCTCTTCGGCGGCGGCCGCTTCCATCGCGCCGAACTGGGCTTCCACTTCCTTGCGCTTCTCTTCCTCGCTCTTGATGTCGATCCGCCAGCCGGTGAGCTTGGCGGCCAGCCGGACGTTCTGCCCCTTCTTCCCGATTGCCAGCGACAGTTGCTTGTCCTCGACGACGACCTCCATCACCTTGTCCCGGTCGTCGACGATCGTCACGCGCTGCACCTTTGCCGGGCTGAGCCCGTTCATCACGAACTGCACGGGATCCTCGGACCACTCGACGATGTCGATCTTCTCGCCGCGCAGCTCGCGGATGATGGCCTGGACGCGGGTGCCCTTCATGCCGACGCAGGCGCCGACGGGATCGACGTCCCGCTCGCGCGAGTAGACGGCCACCTTGGCGCGATCGCCCGCTTCCCGCACCGCGCCCCGCACCATGACCGTGCCGTCGTAGATCTCCGGCACCTCCTGCTCGAACAGCTTGATGAGCAGGGCAGGGTCGGTGCGCGACAGCACGATCTGCGGGCCCTTGGCGCCCTTTCCGACCGCGCGAATCACCGCGCGCAGGCGATCCCCCTGCGCGTAGCTTTCGGCGCGCGACTGCTCCTTGCGGGGCAGGACGGCCTCGACCCGGCCGACCTCGACGATGATGTCGCCCTGCTCGAAGCGCTTCACGACGCCGTTGATGACTTCGCCGACGCGCTGGTTGTACTCGGCGAAGACGTTTTCGCGCTCCGCCTCGCGCACCTTCTGGAAGATCACCTGCTTGGCGGTCTGCGCGGCGATGCGGCCGAGGACGTCGGTCCGCTTCGGGAACTCGATCTGGTAGCCCGCCTCCACCTCCGCGTCCTCGCCGTAGATTTCCTTCGCTTCCGCGACCGAGATTTCCAGGGCGGGGTCGGTGACCTCGTCGACGATCGTCTTCACCGCGAACAGCTCGATCTGTCCGTTCTCCAGGTTGAACTTCGCCTTCAGCTCCTCGCCCGTCTTGTAGTACTTGCGCGAGGCAGTCAGCACGGCCTCTTCCATCGCCTGAATGACGACGTCCGGCTCGATGCCCTTTTCCTTGGCCAGGGCCTCGATCGTCTGCAGCAGCGGATTCGTGCTCATGTCAGCTCAGAACTCCACGTCGAGGCGGGCGCGGGTGATCAACCTGAGTGGCAGGTACACCTGCTTGCCGCCCTCCGATTCAAACAGCACGTCGTCGCCCTCGATGCCCAGCACGCGGCCGGTAAAAGCCGTCTGCCGCGCGACCGGCTCGGAGAGCACGATCTTTGCCCGCCGTCCCGCGAACCGCCGATAGTCGTCGGCGTCCCGCAACGGACGATCGAGGCCAGGAGACGACACCTCCAGGGTGTAGCGGTCGGCCGGGACTACGTCCTCCACGTCGAGGATGGCGCTCAGCTCTTCGCTCACTCGCGCGCAGTCCTCCAGGCTCACGCTTTCCTCGGCAGTCCGATTCGGTCCGGGGCGGTCCAGCACCACGCGCAGCACCTGCTGGCCCCTTTCCCGCAATAGTTCGACTTCGAAGATGTCGAGCCCGTAGCTGGCCGCCACGCGAGTAGCCGCTTCCCGGACACGCTCGAGCGGGCCCAAAAAGCCCCCTAAACAAAAAAAGTGGGCAATAGGCCCACTCTGGTTTCCCAGACTTGAGAACCGAACATTAATCTTAACACACGGCCCGGGCCCCGGACGGGACCGCCGCGATGTCGTGGGCGGGTCAATCCGCTGCCAGCGGACGGGCCACCAGATCGTACTCGTCCGCCCCGACGATCTGAACGTCAATCAGGCGGCCCGGAACCAGAAGGTCGGGGTCGGCGTCGGTCAGGTAGACCACTGGGTCAATGTCCGGTGCCTGGCCCTCCAGGCGTCCAAGCCACACCCATTCGTGGGCGGGGGAGGGGCCTTCAACCATCAGCCTGGCGCGCTGTCCGACCCGGGCCAACTGGCGGCGGGCGACCAGGGCTTTCTGGGTTTCCATCACCCGGGCCTGGCGTGCCTGCTTGACCGTCGCCGGCACGTCGTCCGTCAGGGCGAACGCCGAGGTGCCTTCCTCGTGCGAGTAGGTGAAGACGCCCACGTGGTCGAAGCCGACGCCAGTGATGAACGCCTCCAGCGTGTCGACATCGGCCTCCGTCTCCCCCGGGAATCCGACGATGAACGTCGTTCGGAGCGTGACGTCGGGGACGCGCGCGCGGATGTTGGCGAGCAAGCGCTCGTAGGACGCCCGGGTCCCGGGACGTTTCATCCGCTTGAGGACCGGATCGGAAGCGTGCTGCAGGGGCAGATCGATGTACTTGCAGACCTTGTCCAGCTCGGCAAACGCCTCAATCACCTCATCCGTAATCGTCGTCGGGTAGAGGTAGAGAAGGCGGATCCACTCGATGCCATCCACCTCGTTGAGGGCTCGCAGTAACCGGGCGAGCGCGCCGCGCTCCCCGCGATCGATGCCATAGAACGTGGTGTCCTGGGAGATGAGGAGCAACTCGCGGACCCCCTCGGCTGCCAGATTGCGGGCTTCCTGGACGACCGAGTCGATCGGCCGGCTGCGATAGTGGCCCCGCATCTTCGGGATGATGCAGAACGCACACTTGTAGTCGCAGCCTTCGGCGATCTTGACATACGCGTAATGGCCGGGTGTGGCCCGCCGGCGAGGGGTATCGGCGTCGTAGAGGTAGGTTGGGAGGTCGACGCCGAACACCGGGTCGTCGACCTGGTGAGGGGAAGAGGCCTCGCTCGATAGGGCTGGGCCTTCGGACTTAAGGGTAGGCGCTGTGCCATTTCGGGACCTCGCACCAATGGGGTCGAGCGCGGGATCACCGGCCCGTTCGCGACGATAGAACCTCAGTGGTTGAGCCGACGTTCCAGACAGAGCACGTTCCACTCCCGGCAGGTCATGGTCCGCTCCGGATGGTGGTTCTCCTCCCGACGGGTCGCTCAACCCCGAGATCGCGTCGACCAGCCCCGTCACCTCGCCCGTACCCAGCACGGCGTCAATCTCAGGAATCTCCCGCCGCAACTCGTCGCGATAACGCTCGGCGAGGCAGCCGGTGACGACCAGGCGGCGCCCCGGGCCCAGCTTCTTCAGCTCGGCCATCTCGAGGATGGTGTCGATCGATTCCTGCTTGGCGCGATCGATGAACGCACAGGTGTTGACCACCAGCACGTCCGCACCTTCGGCGTCCGTGGTGACCACGTGGCCGGCCTGTTCGGCGAGGCCGAGCATGACCTCGGAGTCCACGAGGTTCTTGGGGCAGCCGAGCGAAACGAAGCCAATCTTCACCGCAATGATCCTGTCACAAAAGCGGAACACGAAGGTTCACGAAGGAGACACGAAGATCGCGAAGACAACCATTACCTTCGTGTCCTTCGTGCCTTCTTCGTGTCCATCGTGTCTCGTCGTTACGGGTAAAGCCGATACAGCATCCGCGGATACGGGATCGTCTCCCGCACGTGCTCGAGGCCACAGATCCAGCTCACGCACCGCTCCACGCCCATGCCGAACCCGCCGTGCGGCACCGAGCCGTAGCGGCGGAGGTCCAGATACCACTCGAAGGCCTCCATCGGCAGGTCGTGCTCCTTGATGCGCTGCACCAGCAGATCGTAGTCGTCCAGCCGCTGCCCCCCGCCGATGATCTCGCCGTACCCCTCCGGCGCCAGCACGTCGACGCACAGTGCGCGATCCGGCTGGTTGGGATCGGGCTTCATGTAAAAGGCCTTCACGGCCGCCGGGTAGTGCGTGACGCACACCGGTCGGTCGAACTGCTCGGACAACACGGTTTCGTCGGTGCCGCCGAGGTCGCCGCCCATCTCGAACGGCAGCCCCTTGTCGAGCAGGATCTTCGCCGCCTCGTCGTAGGACAGCCTTGGAAACGGCGCCTTCACCGATTCGAGCTTCGAGGTGTCGCGTTCGAGCGTCTTCAGTTCGCGCTGGCGGCGATCGAGCACCCGACCGACGACCGCGCACACGAGCCGCTCGGCCAGACCGATGACGTCGTCGAGGTCGGCGTAGGCCATCTCCGGCTCCACCATCCAGAACTCAGTGAGGTGGCGGCGCGTCTTGCTCTTCTCGGCGCGAAACGTCGGCCCGAAGCAGTACACCTTCCCCAGCGCCATTGCATTCGCTTCGTTGTACAACTGACCGCTCTGCGTGAGGTACGCGGTGTGGTCGTCGAAGTACTGCACCGGGAACAAGGTGGTCGTCCCCTCGCAGGCCGCCGGCGTGAAGATCGGCGTGTCGGCCAGGATGAAGCCCTCGCTGTTGAAGAAGGCGCGGATGGCGTCGATCACCTCGTGTCGGACGCGAAGGATGGCGGTCTGGCGCTCGGTGCGAATCCACAGGTGCCGCCGGTCCATCAGGTAGTCGACGCCATGCTCCTTGGGCGTGATGGGGAAGTCCTGCGCCGGCGCGACGACCTCCATCGCGGTTGCGGTCAGCTCGTAGCCGCCCTTCGCGCGCGGATCCGCACGCACCACGCCGGTGACGGCAAGCGCGCTCTCCTGGCCGAGATGATCCGCGCGGCCGAAGGTCTCGTCGCCGACGTCGTTGCGGCCCATGACCACCTGGATGAACCCAGTGCCGTCACGCATGAGGAGGAAATGGATCTTGCCGCTGGATCGCCGGTTGACGAGCCATCCCTTGAGGGTGACTGTCTGGCCGACGTAATCGCCGATACGCTCGATGTAGACGTGTGTCGCCATGTGAGATGTCTGCTCCGCTGATGCCTACGGCTCGATGTGGAGGAGGCGCTCGAGTCGTCCGCGTGCCGTGGCGGCCCGCTCCAGCACGGCCCGCCAGTCGTCGGCGGGGGCCAGCTCGAACATCCAGGCGCCGTCGTATCCGACCTTCTGGAAGGCCAGCATCACCCCCTCCCAGTCGATCGTGCCCTTCCCCGGTACGAGATGATCGTCCCGCTTGCCACCGTTGTCGTGCACGTGCGTGGTGACGATATGGCCCGAGCACGTCTCGACGGCGTCCATGACGTCGCCGACGAGGTGCGCATGGCCCACGTCGAGGCAGATGCCGGCCTCGCCCAGCTCCGCATCCTCCTCCAGCCATTGCACCAGCCGCGACGCGGTCGAGAGCGGGTTGGGAATGAGCTCGAGGGCGAGGTTGACGCCGACGGACTGTGCGGCCCCGGCGATCTCCTCCAGGCTGCGGGTCACGGCCCCGCGGCTGTTCGCCGCCGGGTCGGAGGACGGTACACCGAGGTGAATCACCAGGTGCGCGAACGGCACGACAGAAGCCAGCCCGAGGCTGGTGATGGTCTCCGCGACCGCATGCTGCCGCCGGCCGTCATCAGCGGAGGCCATCGACAGCGTCTCGCCCCAGCGGCCGTTGACGAATTCCACGGTGGTTGGCGCATGCACGGCGTGTAGCGCGAGTCCCGTGCCCTCGAGCCACTCGCCGAGCGTGATGGCCGCGGCCGGATCGTGATAGTCGAAGTGGGTCCGCGTAGCGTAGACCTCCACCGCATCGAAGCCGTGGCCGGCCACGGCGGCCAGGTGCGCTCGCGCGAGGCGTTCGGCGTGAAAGAGGTGCGTGGAGATACCGAAGCGGAAGGTCAAACCTCGATTTTAACCCGTCGGCAGCGACGGAGTTACTGCAGTTCGGCGACCCATCCGGCGAGGAGGTCGTGCAGCTTCCCGAACCGCGGATCTCGCCCGAGCGTGCCCTTCACGTAGCTCAGCGTCCGCGGCATGTACTGGATGTACACGGGGTTGCCGCGTGTGGTTGTCTGGTAGCCGAACGTGCCCAGGGCCTTCAGGTTCCGCTGCAGCGCCATCACCTCGAACCGTCGCCGGAACCTCGTCGCATCGTCGGTCAACCGGTGCGCGGGTCCCCGCGTGACCGCGAGGAAGTAGGCGATGAGCTCGTCGACCTGCGACGGCGTCAGGTCCACGTACGAGTCCCGCAGCAACGACACGAGATCGTATGTATCCGGCCCCATGCGTGCATCCTGGAAGTCGATGATGTAGAGCGACCCTCTGTGTAGCATCAGGTTGCGGCTGTGGTAGTCGCGGTGGCACAGCACCCGCGGCTCGCTCGCGAGCTCGCCGGCGATGCTGGCCCATTCGCCCTGAAGCGCCTCGCGCGACGCCTCGGACAGTGACAGCCCCCGATAGGCCAGCAGGTAATGCTTGACGAAGAACTCCAGCTCCCAGGTGAGCTTCTCGATGTCGAACGCGCTGCCGTAAGGCGGATACTCGGGGGACTCCAGCTCCGCGCCGCGCCGCTGGAGCGTGGCGATGAACTCCACTGCCTGGCGGTAGAGCGCCGCGTGGTCGGCGCGCGACGCAACGCCCAGATGCGCCTGGAGTGTGACGTCGCCCAGATCGTCCAGGCCCAGCACCCCCAGCTCGTTCGATGCGTGAAGGATGGCTGGCACTGGCAGGGGAATGGCGCGCAGCAGGCGTGCCACCGACACGAAGGGGAGTGTGTCGACGTCGATCGGCCCGGCGTGAAGCGCCAGCACAATCGACGCGCGATCCGCGAAGTGGACACGGAAGTAGCGCCGATCGGAAGCATCGCCCGTGAGCGCGACGACGTGCTGCACGTCCGCGGACAGGTGCTGCTGATCGAGATACGCCTGAACGCGCGGGTCCACCATGGTGGGCTCAGAGGGGAACGGCGCCGCGCGGGGTGATCACCGCGCGATGGTAGCGCTCGCCGGCGGGAATCGTCACGTCGTCGGTTACGACACAATGCGACAGCTCGACCGATTCGCCCACGGTGACCCGGTCCCAGAGTACCGAGTGATCGATGCGCGCGGAAGGCGCGACAACCGTCCCGTCGCCGCACCCGGGTGAGGCGCCTTCGACGAGGGCAATCGCCTGGGTCGTCCGCAGGTAGTCTTCCGGCGTGCCGATGTCGTAAAAGACGCCGCCGGTCGGGAACACGCGCACCGCCTCCCGCCGTGTGGACCCGAGCCGCGCGTAGACGTCCCGCAACGAATCGCTCGGTCGCGCCGGGTCCACGCCCGCGAACGCCGACGCGTTGACCGCCTGGACGCCGACGAAGTGCCAGGGGCGCCGGTCGGTGTCCCCGAGGTCGCTGCCCCGCGGCAAGATGTCCACGAACGCGCCCGTCTCGTCGGCCAGCAGGGCGTTGTACTTCGCGACGTCCGCAGGCGCCACCGCCAGCGTCGCGTCGGCACCAGACCGGGTATGAGCCTCCGCGAGGCGTTCGAACGAGATGTCGCTGAGCGTGTCGCCGTTGACGATGAAGAAACGATCGGCAGCGAGCAATGGCAGGGCCCGGGCCGGACCTCCGCCAGAGCCCAGCACATGGGTTTCCCAGGAATAGCGCACCTCGAGGCCCGCCTGTGTGCCGTCGCCGACCAGCCGCGTGATGGTCTCGGCGCGATGGTGCAGGTTGATGACGACCCGGTCGATGCCGGCCAGACGCAACTGGGACAGGATCCGGATGATCAGCGGACGCCCGGCCACCGGCAGCGCCGCCTTGGCTCTGATGGCCGAGAGCGGGCGAAGGCGCGTGCCGAGGCCGGCCGCGAGCACGAGGGCCGGCCAGGGGCCACGACCCGTCATGCCTCGGTCGGATCTGGGAACACCATGTCCTCGTCCTTCGCCCCGCACCGCTCGCGGTGAGCTTCGAACAGCGTGCGATACGAATCGGTGATGTAGTCCAAAGCGCTTCGTCCCAGGGCGCTGGCGGTCCGTCCGATATCCTCCTCGCCGCCCTCGATCTCCACGAACACGCCCACCGGAGTCTCGTCGATGGCAATCACGACGTCGGCCACCACGAACTCCTCGCGATACTTCTCATAGCGGAAGCAGACCTCGAGGCCCAGGGCATGGAGGATGGTCATGAGGACCTGGCCGTCCCCGATCGGCGTCTCGTGCTCTTCGCGCAGCTTCATCGGGCCCGCCTGGGGCGGACCCTTGAAGGTCAGCAGGCTGTGACCGCATTCATGCCTGACCCGCAGGGCGGCGCGTCGATTGCGCAAGTAGCCGTCCGGCGTGTCCAGCAGAGAGTCCTCCTGGAGCCGCCGGCATCGCAGCGGGGTGGCCCCCATTGCCTGGACGCGCACCCGCGCCTCGTCTGCGCTGTCGAACCGAAGTTTGATCTCGCGTTCGAGGGCCATTGGGGGAAGCACAAGGCAGAAGGTAGAAGGGAAGCCTTCTACCTGGTGCCTTCTGCCTTTCGCCTCTTCTAACGCTTCCGCACTGTGACGAACGTTTCCTGTCCGTTGCGCAGGATCAGGAGGAAAGCCGTGCTGCCGTCAGCCACCTGTCCGAGGAGCCGGCTGGCCTCGCTCGGGCTGGCGACGCCCCGGCGATTCACCTGAAGGATGACGTCTCCGCGCTGCACGCCCGCCCGGAACGCCGGGCTGCCCTGTTCGATGCCGGTGACCAGGACCCCTTCAGTGTCGTTCGGGATGCGCATCCGCCGCCTGATGTCGGCAGTGAGCGGACCCATCGTGAGCCCGAACCCGGCCGATGCCTGTTCCTGTTCCGGCTCTTCGTCACGAGGGGCACCGCCGCGCTCGGCCCGCGTCGACTCGACATCGAGGTTGAGCTCCTCGACCGTGAGGTTCAGCGTCCGCTCCTGCTTGTCGCGGAGCACCTTGACCGGCACCGTGGCACCGGGCCTGGTGCTGACGACGACCGACACCAGGTCGTCACGGGTGCGGACGGCCTTGCCGTTGAACTCGAGGACGATGTCGCCAGGTTCGAGACCAGCCTTGTCGGCCGGGCCGTTCGGAGTGACGACGGCCACCAGCGCGCCGCGGCGCTCCTTGAGTCCGAACTCAGCCAGCGCGTCGGCCGGTACCGGCAGCACCTGGACGCCGATCACGCCACGGGTGATCTTGCCGCTGCGCAGCTGCGGCAGCAGCTCGCGCACCGTGTTGATCGGAATCGCGAAACCGATGCCGATGTTGCCCTGCTGTCGCGCGTCGGTGTAGATGGCCGTGTTGATCCCCACGACCTCGCCGCGCACGTTGAGCAGCGGGCCGCCGGAGTTGCCTGGGTTGATCGCCGCGTCGGTCTGCAACACGTCCTGCGAACGGCCGTCGGTGATGGGGAAGGGGCGCTCCTTGGCGCTGATCACCCCGACGCTGACGGTGTGAGCCAGCCCGAACGGGTTGCCGATCGCCATCACCCAGTCGCCGGGCTCCATCTGCGCGGAGTCGCCGAACTTCACCTCGATGAGCTCACCCCGCGGTTTCTCCACCAGCTGGATGAGGGCGCTGTCGGTGAGTGGGTCGCGTCCGATGACCTTGGCATCGTGGTAGACGTCGGAGTCCTCACCGAAGAGCGAAACCTCGATCTTCGTCGCGCCTTCGACGACGTGGTTGTTGGTGAGGATGTAACCATCCTTGCTGATCACAAAGCCGGTGCCGGCGGCTTGGGTCTCCTGCTCGCGCGGCTGCCGCTCGCCCTGCCCCTGGCCTTGGCCCTGCCCTTGCCCGCGTCCGCCGCCGAAGAACCGTTCGAGCAGGTCGTCGCCGCCACCACCGAAGAACTCGGTCATCTCCTGCACCCGCTGCTTCGAGGTGGAGCGGATGTTCACCACCGCGGGTGACACCGACTTGGCGATGTTCCGGAACGTGGCCGCGTCGACCGGCCCGCCGAGCGGCGCGCTGTTCATCGGTGGTGCGGCCACCGTCTGCGCCGATGAGGCAGGCGACAAATCGAGGCGCGACGCGATGACCATGCCGACTGCCACTGAGGCGACGGCAATGAGCAGCGCGTAGAACAGCGTGGTCTTCCGAGTGGACATGTCGTTCCTCCCCCTCACACTAACGGGATGATACCTGCCTGGCGCGGCCCGGTCACCTCGGGTCCGTCCGGGCCCCACACCATGTTGATTTCCGTCCGCACGCCGAAATCCTCGAAGTACACGCCCGGTTCGATGGTGAAGCCGCTGCCCGGCATCAGCCGGCGCTCGTCATGCGTCTCGTAATCGTCGAGATGCGCGCCATTGCCGTGGACCTCCTCACCGAGGCTATGCCCCGTTCGATGCAAGATCGCGTCCCCGTAGCCGGCTTCGACGATAACCTGCCGCGCCGCGCGGTCCAGCTCGAAGCCACGGATCGGTCTGGCCGCCCGGGCCGCGTCCTGCACGAGCGACACCGCCGCATCCCGCGCCCGGGCAATCGCCTCGAAGGCCTGCCCGAACCGATCCGGAATCGTGCCGCCAGTGAAGGCGACCCATGTGATGTCGGCGTAGACGGCGTCGGGTCGGCCCAGCTTTCCCCACAAGTCGATGAGCAGCAGTTCATTCGGCCGTATCGCCCGATGCTGATCCGCCGTCGGCAGGTAGTGCGGATTCCCGGCATTCTCTTGCGCCGACACGTTCGGGGCGGATCCTGCGACGAGCCCCTCGTCCGAGAACCACTCCACCATCTGCTGCTGGATGTCGAACTCCGTCGTCGCCGTGCCGGCACCGAGCCGCCGGGCCACGGCCTCGAAGGCGCGGTCCTTGATGCGATAGAGCTTGTCGGCGGCCTCGCGGTGGGATGCGATGGCGGCGGTATCCCAGAGCCCGTCGAAGCGCTGGACCAGGTCCCCGCTGGTGGCCACGGCCACCCCCGCCTCGCGCACCATCTCGACGGTACCGGCGTCGACCCGGGACACGTACGGAATCGCGTTGCCGGGTGAGTACTCCATGGCCACCCGGTTCATCCCGGCGAGCAGCGACTTCAGCCCCGCTTCGAGCTGCATGCGTCCCGCGTACACCGACTTGGGACCGGGCAGATGGTCCAAGTTGTGCCGCTCGATTGCGTGAACCAGCCCCCTGGGCTGGCCGTCCGCCGGCACGAGGTAGAACCACCGGCGAGTCGCCAGATGCCCGCCCTTCCGGCCGATGCCCGCGACGCGCGCCGCGATGGGGTTCGATCCCTGAAAATCGTAGAGCAACCAGCCATCGAGCCCCTCGGCCTTGAGCGCGTCCTGCACGGCCGCTACGTCGACAGACATCTAAGGAGTATAGTCCTCCCTCTATCGGCTTTGACGCCAAGCCGGGCGGTAAAGTTTTGCCGGAAGCCAACGGACGGGCCTGGGCACATCGCCGTCGTCGCGCCACTGAACAGGCAACCGAAGGCCACCGGCAGAAACCGCCGCTCTGAGGCCACCGTCTTATACTGAGGAGTGCCTGCCTTGCGATACCGCATCACCATGACCACACGCACGTGCCTCGGCCTCGCCATGCTCATCGTCTCGCTTGGAGGGGTGCTCGCCGGCCAGCAGCCAGCTCCGGCCGAGCCGTCCCCGCAGCCCGCAGCCCCCCCGGCTGTGCCCCAACCGCCCGTGACGTTCCGGGCGGAGGTGAACTACGTCGAAGTCGATGCGCGCGTGCTCGATGTCAACGGCACGTTCGTCGACGGGCTCACCGCCAAGGACTTCGCAGTGCTCGAGGACGGCAAGCCCCAGCAAGTCACCGTTTTCTCGATGGTGAACCTACCGGTGGAGCGCGCCCAACGCCCGCTGTTCGCGTCGAAGCCGATCGAGCCCGATGTGACCACCAACCTCACGGGCATGAACGGCCGCGTCTACCTGATCGTGCTCGACGACCTGCACACGAACGCGCAGCGGACGCCGCTCGTGCGCGCCGCGGCCCGCCAGTTCATCGAGCGCTACGTCGCCGCAAACGACCTGGTGGCGGTCGTGCACACCAGCGGACGGGCCGACGCCGGCCAGGAGTTCACGACCAATCCCCGCCTGATGCTGGCGGCCGTGGACCGGTTCATGGGACGCAAGGTTCGGTCCTCGACGCTCAACCGCATCGACGAAGAGTACCGGACGCGCCAGACGCGCCAGCAGGGCGATCGGATCGACGATACCGACAACATGGAGCGCGGCTACCAGGCCCGCATTTCGCTCGACTCGATGCGGCAGGTGTCGCAGTTCCTCGGCGGCGTCAGCGGCCGCCGGAAGGCGCTCGTGCTCTTCAGCGAGGGCATCGACTACGACATCAACGACGTCTTCAACAACCGTGATGCGACGACGATCCTCGATTCGACGCGGGACCTGATCGCGGCCGCCACGCGCGCCAACGTCGCCATCTATGGCGTCGACCCGCGCGGACTGGGTGGGATGGCGCTCGAAGGCATCGAAGTGCAGTCGTTCCCCATGGACAACACGCTCGGCATTGGCTCGACGTCGTTCCAGGACGAGCTGCGCCTGTCCCAGGACAGCCTTCGCGTACTGTCGAGCGAGACCGGCGGCTTCGCGATCGTCAACACCAACGATTTCGGCACCGCGTTCCAGCGCATCGTCGACGACAACAGCTCGTATTACATCCTTGGGTACTACCCCACGAACGAGCGGCGCGACGGGCGCTTCCGGAAGATCGAGGTCAAGGTCCCGGGCCATCCCGAGGCACGCATCCGCGCCCGTAAGGGCTACGTCGCCGCGCGCGGCCGGGTACCGGAGACCAAGCCGGCCGGCCCGAATGATCCCACGCCCGAATTGCGGAACGCGATGAGCAGCCCGCTGCCGCTCTCCGAGCTGCCGATGGCGGCGACGGCGGCCGTCTTCAAGGGTCCGCAGCCGAACGGTTCGGTCGTGGTGTCGGCGCTGATTGGCGGCGGCACGCTGCCCCTCGTCGAGAAGGACGGCAACTTCCACAACAACCTGGAGCTGGCGGTGGTGGCGGTCAACCAGACCGGGAAGACGTTCTCGGGAGGACGAAATACGCTTGACCTGAACATGAAGCCGGACACCGCCAGCTCCAGGTTGTTGTGGAAGTTGCCGTCCTTCTCGACGAGGGGCAGCGTGCCGCC
>DATLLC010000253.1:0-8575 GCA_035538015.1 Vicinamibacterales bacterium | reverse complement strand
CGGTAACACGTGGCGGCAGGGAACGCCTTCTCCTCAGTGCGCCCGCAACCCTGACCCTGCATGACGTGTCGCGCGACGGGCGCATTCTCGTGTCGCGCGATGCGTGGGGCGCCGCCGTCATGGCCCGTGCGCCTGGCAGTGGGCGCGAGCGCGAGCTGTCCTGGCTGGATGGGACAACGGCGTGGGATCTCTCCGCTGATGGGACGACAATCGTCCTCGAAGAATCCTGGGAGGGCGGAGGCACGGCGCGTTCGATCTACCTGCGAACCACGGACGGCGCACCTGCTGTGCGCCTCGGCGAAGGCGTGCCCCTTGCTCTGTCGCCGGACAAGCAGTGGGTCCTCTCTACACCAGTGGCCGCCGATCACCTCGTCCTGTTGCCCACTGGGCCTGGACAGGCGCGCCGAATGCCCTCGGGTCAAATCAGCTCGTACTTTCCGGGGGCTCGCTGGCTTCCCGATGGTCGCCGGTTCCTCGTGTCTGCCGCTGAAGCCGGACACCGGAACCGCGTCTATCTGCAGTCGGCCGATTCAGGGGATCCGCAGCCAGTGACACCTGAGGGAGCGTACGGTCGGATTGCCGTCCTTGCGGATGGTGAGCAGTTCGTGACGAGAGACGTGGACCGGCGGCTCGCCGTGTTCTCGCTGGCCGGCGACGCAGCCCGGCCGCTCGTTGGCGCCCAGGGCAGGGACGTCCCGATTGTCGCGAGCTCCGACGGGGAGTGGCTGTTCGTGCAAGGAACCTCCGACCTACCAGCGGAGATTGCGCGAGTGCATCTCAGGAACGGTCAACGCGAGGTCCTCCTATCACTCATCCCGCCAGATCCCGCCGGTACCATAGATATCTTGCGAGTCGTCATGACACCTGACGCGCGCGCTTATGCCTACACGTTCGTGCGCGCACTCTCGTCTCTCTATCTGCTGGAGGGGCTCCGTTGACGCGGCATGGCGTTGCAGCAGATTGAAACGCCGCGCGATTCGCAGACAGGGAGGGGATCAGCCCAGCGGAACCGTCAAGTCGCCACGCCGATGAGCGCAAGCTCCGTCGGACGACTGCACCTTGGGTTACACCGCTCGGCAAGGCCGAACTGCGGTGCAGATTCTGAATGTCCTAAATCGTTGATTTTGTAGCGTTGGCGCTGGTGGTCCGGGACGGGATCGAACCGCCGACCCGAGATTGCACGCCGAAGTGGGGCAGTGTGAGTGGGCCGGCGCCAGTCGCCACGGCAAGAGCCTGTCCTGTGCCGACCTGAACCTGTCGTCACAGACCGGCCGCGCGCACAGCGTGATCAAGGCGGTGAACAGACACAAGGCGTTCACGCGTGTGCAGGGAACCGACAATGTTACCCGGATCGCATTGACAGAACAGAGGGTGGCATGACTGGACAACCGTCCTGGACAGCGATTGGAGACGTCCAGCGCAAGGACTGGATGGACAAGCTCTCTCTTAACGGTTAGAGAGCTGTCCTGTCCAGTGATGTGGTCCGATGCGTCGATGCCTTCGTTTTGCCGCCCCCGATCACAGGCGATCAGGGACGATGTCCTGCGTCCATCCGTGCCCGAGGAAGTCCCCAGCGTTCCCTCGCTCTCGACGCCGAGCTTCCGGCCGCCCTCGTCATCACGGAACAACCGCGAGACCACCAACTGATCGCCGACGCTCACCCTGCAGTTCTTTTCCCGTGGGCCATCCGGCGCACGCGAGCCTCGGCATACCGCGTGTCTTAGTGACGCGCCACAGCAGGTGTTCGAGTGGCGGCGGAGGGGGGCTGGGGCCCGCCTGACGGATCGACATGCCCCACATCCAAGGCGCTTCGGCGATGTAACGGCCGGCCACCGCAACTGGTGCGCCCAACGCCCGTTCCCCCGTCGTTCCCTACACGGCAACCGGGTTGCGCGCGCGGTGCAGGATCACCCGCGGCCGGTCCTCTCCCCGCTGCTGATCGCGCACTTCGTTTGCGTAATTCATCGCTTCCGACAAGTGCTCGAACTGATGTTGCACGTCGACGCGGCTGGCCACGAGCCACACCGTGCCGTTGTGCTGAATGTGAATCTCGTCCTGAGGGAATTGGGACGGGAGCAGCGCGCCGACCAGCATCGGCCACGTCAGGGAAGCGGCTCGGCAAACAGCAGGCCGAACGGGACGTTTATGGTGGTCTCCCACACGTGCGCGCACCGATCACACACGTACGAGACGGTTCGTTGGCTGGCGTCAACCTTCACCGAGTGAGCCTGGCCGCCCGGTTCGTGGCAGGACGGGCACCAACGCGCGGGTGCGCTTGGGCATGCGAGCTGTTCGTTCACAAGGTCCTCCGCTGGGAAAGCAGCCGCACCTTATCACGGCTGGGCCGCGTCGGCCGCGTCCTGCCAAGCGTGCCCGCCGATACCGTGCAACGCCGTTGCCGCCTACGGGTTACCAAGTTTTGAAAACAATTCAATGCTAGGTCGCTTCCGGCCGATCGAGCGGCGCAAACCGTATGTCTGTCCACCCTCGCTGCTGGATGGCCATCACGTTCGCACTTGCTGCCAGCCCAGCTCCTTGAAGCTTTCGAGGTGTTGAGCAGACTGTGCCTGAAGCGCGTCCAGCGCTCCGTGCCTGTGCAGGTAGCTGATGACCAACTGGTCATCCAAGTAGATCCGCAGCTCATCTCCGTGCCCCCGGCAGGCGGCGCGCTCGCGGCCGAGCTGGTCGCGTCTGCGCTGCCTTGACGGCAGGTCTGAGGTCTGAAGCCAATCGGCACGGTCTAACGCTGCATGGCATCTACCGCGATGGTGTGTACCTCGGTCGGCCGCGGCACTGGCTCGTCGTGTAAGTCGGTCGGAAACATCCGCCACCACGCCAGCGCGGCCTCACGGTCCCAGGGCTCGACCGGGCACGCTTCGATCTGTTGACGGAGTTCAACGACGGTCTGTGGCCGGAGATTCGGATCCTTTTCGAGGCAGGCGAGCACCACCGCGTCGAGCTCGGGAGACACCGCGACGCCCCTCTTGCGCAGGGAGTTCGGCTGCTGATACAGGTGCTGGCTGCACACTTCGACGACCGACTTGCCATCGAAAACGTCGGTGCCGGCGAGCAGGAAGTAGGCGACCGCTCCCACCGCGTAAATATCGGCGCGGGCGTCGACCGACTCCCGCTTCAGGATCGACTCCGGCGCCATGTACTGGGGCGTGCCAAGGACGACGTTCTCGCCGGTCAGGTTCGCGCTTCGATCAACCTCGAACTCCTTCACCAGACCAAAATCGAGGAGCTTGACGACGTCGCGTTCGCCGCCCTGCATGCACAGCATGATGTTGGCGGGCTTGATGTCGCGATGGATCAGGCCGATCGCGTGAGCTTCGGCGAGCGCACCGCACACCATCGACAGGATCCGGACGACGCGGCCAGGCGGCTGAGGGCCGTTCACCGCGACAATGCGCTGGAGCGTAGCGCCGTCGAGCAGCTCCATCGCGTAGTAGAAGACGCCGTCGTGGGTGCGCCCGTAATCGAAGATCGTGATGGTGTTCGGATGGGTGAGTCGTGCGGTGAGCTGCACTTCCCGCTCGAACCGCGCGAGGCTCGCCGCACCGCTCTGATCCGGGCGCAACAGCTTGATCGCCGACGGCCGACGCATCATGCCGTGGCGAGCGCGATAGACCTCGCCCATGCCACCGCCGCCGATCTTCTTTTCAATCACGTATTGCCCGAGCCGGCGTGCCTCGCGCACCTCCGCGCGCAAGCCGTAGATCACCCACGAGATCACCGTGCAGGTGATGATCGTGAAGCCCCACATCATCACCGAGCCGGCCGGCAGCCAGGGCAGGGCGCCGGAGTCGAGGCCGCGCCACTGCAGTCCACCATCCGCGAGGGGGAGCAGTGCCGCCGTCACGGCGATCATCGGGACGGCAAAGGCAGCCGTGACCACCGCGGTCCGCCGCGGCGACGAGGGAATGAGCGCGGCGCGAATCGCCATCATCAAACCCATGCCGTCGAGCTGCAGCATCGACACATACCCGTCGGCCATGTCTACCGCTTGCATCGTTGCGAGGCCGTGATCGTTGGCGAAGGTCGCGAGCAGGTAGCGGCCGGTCAGCGCGCTGATCAGCGAATTGATGAACAGTCCGCCCGCGTCCAACCATCGGCTGACACGAATCGAGCGTTCGCCCGTGCTCGCGATCCACCACAGGAGTGCGGCATTTAGCGTGGAAGCGATAGTGAGCAGCAGGTCGAAGCCCGGGCTGGCCACTGCGCCGACCACGCCGAGGCCGCTGCCAAGCAGAATGATGAAGAACAGCACTTTCCAGAACAACGCGACCCGCGCTTGCAGGAACGCGCGCCCTTCCTCGCCGTGATCGCTCAGCGGAAAGGGTCGTTGATTAGGCATGGCCGCGAGCGTATCACCGGATAGCCCGGTGGTTGTTGAACGACCGGCCCGGGGCGGCGTCGCCATAGCGCGGCGAGGAAGTTGTGGCACTGCGTGCAGTTCGCAGGGTCGACGAACAGCTTCGAGTCCCGCGATCTCGTCGGTCGTGAGGATGTCCTCGACGCGCTGGCGAGTGGTCATCGCATCGACAGAGCGCTCGAACCGCGCGGCGCCGAAGTCGATGCGCCGCTCAGACGCTGCGATCGCTTTGTCCCGCGTTGACGAACACACCCGTAATCGGACCCAACAGCCGTCCGCCTCCGCGCCGGCAGAAGCGGCCGAAGATCTCGATGCTCTTCCTCTTGTCGGCCTTGAGGAGCGGGGCTCAGGGCCGGCGAGATGATGGCGCTAACGTGGACCGACGTGGACGTGGTGAAGAACCAGGTCTGCGTCGAGCGATCAGACTGGAAGGGCCACGTCACCAGTCCGAAGGGCGGCCGCCTCCGGTACGTGCCGCTCACCCGGCGGCTGGCGGCGGCCCTCCGGGGCCATCGGCACCTCCGTGGGGCGCGCGTGCTCTGCGAGGCCGATGGTCGGCCGATGACCCAGAAGGTGCTCCAGTGCCTCGTCCGTCGCGCTGCACGCCGGGCGGGGCTCACGCACGACGGGCTGCACGTCCTGCGCCACACGTTCTGCTCGCACCTGGCGATGCGGGGCGCGCCGGCCCGGGCGATTCAGGAGCTGGCCGGGCACAAGGACTTGTCCACGACGCAGCGGTACATGCACCTCAGTCCGGCAGCCACCATCACGCGATGCGGCTGCTCGATGAAGGGAAAACGGCCGGAAATTTTGGAGACATGTTGGAGACGGGCGAAGCCCAAAGGTAGAAGTCCTTTGGGCTCAAGAGGTTAAATGGTGGAGGCGGCGGGAGTTGAACCCGCGTCCGAGAAAACGTCGTCGCAGCGCCCTACGTGCGTGTCTCCATTCTGATGTCGCGACCGGCTTTGAACGGAGCCAAGACTCCCGGCCGCCATCCCCGGAATGTCTCGCCGTCACGGTCCAGGGCAGCCCGTGACGACCAGCCTGCTTCATGACGGTCATCCCCGAGCCGCAGGCGTTCTCGGGGCGACCGCTCACTGGTTATTAAGCAGCGAGAGCGTAGTCTGCGTTCGCAGTTACGTTGTGTTCCATCGCGGATTAACGAGGGTGAGATGGAATCCTCGGCACGCGCTCCACGATCCCGCATCCCCGTCGAAGCCAGGTCGCCCCCACGTGGTCAGTCGTTGACGCCTCTCTATTGTACCACCCGCACCCGGACGCGGCCGGACGGTAGGGGTCCAAGCGCGACCGGGCAGAGCGAAACCCCTTCCTGGCAGCGGCTTGGCGGGGCCGGCCCCACCGGTCGGGCTCGGACTGTCAGCGACTCTCGTCCTCCTCGCAGGTGAACTGGAGGCGCATGCCCGAGACGGGCGCCGCCCCCCGATGCCCCTGAATCGTCACCTGCACGCTCCGGCCGTCATCCACCACGTCCAGGACGCCGAACTGGCCGTTCTGGGCAATCTGGCCGTGGCTGTAGCGGCCGCCCTTGATCCGGGGATAGCGGTCCATCGGCCCCGCGTGCGCCACCACGAAGCCACGGTCGCCTGAGGCGGCGCCGGTCGCGTACTCGCTGTTGGTGCCGTCGTCGATCGCCAGCATGTGTGCGTCGCCGCTCAGCATCAGCAGCCGGCGCGTCAGCCCGTGACGTTTGATGGCGTCTGCGATGATGCGCCGCTCGCCCGCATAAGGCGCCCACCCCTCGATCGTCGCCTCGTTCCGCTTGGTGATCCACGGCACGGTGTTGATCCAGATGACCAGGGGCGCGTCGGACGCCTTCTGGAGCTCGCCCAGCAGCCACGCCAGCTGATCGCGGCCGAGCATGGTGCGCTCGGCGGCGGGCACGGTCCGCGGCGAGCGGGCCGATCGCGTATCGGTGATCAGGAAGCGCACGCGTCCAACCGAGAAGGCTTGATGAATGGTGGCCTCGGAGCGCGCGTCCATCGGGTAATGCGGGACGAAGCTCCGGTACGACGCCAGCGCCGCCGGCCGGCTCGGTGAGGTGCCGTCCGCGTCGTCGGGACCGTAGTCGTGGTCGTCCCAGATGTAGGCCACGGGTGTGTTCCTGAACAGCTGGCTCTGCGTCCGCGACATCAACACCCGGTCGTAGGCCGCCGCGAACAGCGCCGGCACGTTGCGCCGGATGTTGCGGTAGTGCAAGTCGCCCATGTGCACGAACAGGTCCGGCCGCTGGTAACGCATGTAGTCGAACACCGGACTGATCGATCCCGTGCTGCAGCACGAGGCGAACACCGCGCGGAACGAGAAGGGCCCGTCGGCGAAGGTTCGGAACGTGCCATCGAGGGGCGCGCCGGGGCCGGCGACCGTGTAGCGGTAGCGCGTCCGCTCCCGCAGTCCGCTCAGGACGAAGGTGGCCACACCCTGCTGATCGGCGACGGCGGTGCGCTCGACGGGTGAGGCGCCCGTGTCGCCTTCACGAGTGGCGGACAGACGCAGTTCGACGCCTGGCGCCGTGCGCGCCTTGATCGTCACCCCCTCGTTCGTGCACGCGCCGAGCCATACCCACCGAAGCTGCGCCGGGCTCTGCGCCCAGGCGCGGGCTTGCGCCAGCAGTCCGAGCCAGAGCGCGACGAACCTCCGGCGGGTGATGGTCCTCGTGATCACGGGCCTTCAGGATAGGCCATGAGCACGCCAGGCGTGATCGGCTTCTTCAGGCGCGGCCAACCATCCGCCAGCCGCTTTCGCGATTGCGTGGGGGGCGCTCGCGGGAGGAGAATCGCCGGGGCTGTCCCAGTCGGACCGGCACCTATTCGCGGGAGACGCCTATGAACATCCTCGACTCGATCCTCGCGGCGCAGGACGGCAGCGCCGTGAAGCAGATGGGCCAGCAGCTTGGGTTGGGCGATGCCCAAACCATGAGCGTGCTGTCGACGCTCGTACCGGCGCTGGCAGGCGGTTTTCAGCGCAACATGCAGAGCCCGGATGGCCTCGACGCTCTCATGGGGGCTTTGACCAACGGGCAGCACGCCCAGTACCTGGAGAATCCCACCAGCC
Source organism: Vicinamibacterales bacterium (assembly GCA_035538015.1). GTDB lineage: Bacteria > Acidobacteriota > Vicinamibacteria > Vicinamibacterales > UBA2999 > VFZN01. The sequence goes on along the minus strand of DATLLC010000253.1, from coordinate 1,128 downwards.
TCGCCGGTGCTGCTGGCGACGGGAACAGCATCCTCGGACACATTCTCGGCAGCAAGGACGTCAGCCGCGACGTCGCTGTCCGAGCCGCTGCGCAGACGGGTCTGGACGCTGGCATCCTCCAGCAGGCCCTGCCACTGGTGGCCGCGCTGATGATGGCGGCGATGGCCCGCCAGGGCGGCGCGTCGTCGATGACATCCGGTGCCGGCTTGCCGGGCGGCGGTGGGTTGATGTCGATGCTGACCCCGATGCTCGACTCGAATCGCGACGGCTCGATCGTGGACGACGTGATGGGGATGCTGAGCAAGCTCGGGCGGTAGTGCGCAACGGTGGGTCGGCGCCTTGACTTGCACCGATCCGCCTCCTCATAATGCTAGTGAAATCACGGACGAGCGCGATCCCAGCCGCGGCCCTAGTCCTCTCACGCTGACGACCGTTTCGAAAGAGAGACGATGGCGCTCGAAGACCGCATCCGTTCGTCCGTCGATCAGGCGGTGCAAAGCCTGGTCACGGACTTCCTTTCCATCCACACCGACGAAGCGAACCGCCGGCTCGACGAGGCCACCGAACTGGTCCGTGCCGCGGAAGCGCAGACCCGGACCGAGCTCGAGCAGCAGCTCGCCCAGGCGCACGCAAACACTCAAGCCGCCATCGACGAGGCGGTGCGCGTGGCAGTAGACGCCGAACGGGCGTGGCTTGTGGCCGAGGCCGAGCAGCAGGTCCTGGCGCTGACCGCGGAACGTGACACGGCCGTCGCGGAAGCTGAAACGCGGGCGACGGCCGCGGCCCTCGCCTCGATCGATGCGGCGCGAGCGGGGGAGCGTGAAACGGAGATCGCAGGGTTGGTCAGACTCGTCGAAAGTATTCGCGGGCTCGACGGCGCGACCTCGCTCAGCGAGGTGCTGGACGCGCTCGCGCTTGCGGCCGGGCGCGAGACGGCGCGCGCGGCGGTGGTCGTCGTCAAGGGCGACCACATCGTGGGCTGGCGCCTGTCCGGGTTCGGCGCGCGCGACGCGCAGCCGAAATCCATCGACCTGCCGCTCGCGGAGTCGGGTGTCATCGGAGTCGCGGCCTCGTCGTCTCGCGCCGCCACCACGCGCAACGGCGCCGCCGATGGCCCCGGTTTCGAGG
>DATLLC010000252.1:0-10203 GCA_035538015.1 Vicinamibacterales bacterium | reverse complement strand
GGACAACACGGAGGTACGGCAGCTTCGCCCGATACTCCTCCAGGATGGCCGGCGTTTCGTCGGTGGAGCCATCGTCCACGACGACCCACAGCGCGGGCAGGACGGTCTGAGCGCTCACGCTGTCGAGAGTCCGCCGCATGTAGTCGGCCTCGTCGCGACCGGGCGAGACCAGAAGGTAGCGGCGCGCGGCGCGCATTCTCTCCATTCCCGTGGCGAGCTCCCTCGATCGTGCAGTTACCATCGCGCAACATGCGGCAAGGGACTCGTGCCCTAATCGCACGGCCCCGGCGGTCACTCGGCCTGCGCACGCCCGCAATGCCGACCATCCCGGATGATTCGGCGGCGACGCGGCCGACACGCTCGGCACACGACAGCAGGTGCCTGTCGGGCATCGGCGAAGAAGTCTCCTTGTCGGGTGCCTTCGCGGCACCGTCAGCCCAGTCCAAATGTGCCACCTGCTCGATCTCCTATTGACCCACCTGGATTTTGATGACCGGCGCCGAGGGGATGACCAGAAAATGCGCGCACTGGTTCAGAACGCCTGAAACGATATGCTGTTCCCACCGGTCTCCCGGAGCGATGCTCGCCGACACGATCCACACCTTTACGCCGCGAGTCACCAGCGTCGTCGCGATCCGGTGCGCGAGCGCAAAGTCACGATGATTCGAATTGGTATGAGACATGAAGCAGTGGGTGATGAGAAAGGCAGTGATTCTTCGCGTCGGACGATAGTCGCCATGAACTGGGTTGGTGGTCAACGGAAGGGTCGAGCACGAGATGGCCAGAATCGCGGTCGCGATGATGCGCGGCGCCCGCGGGGCGAGCACTGAGCCCCGCGACCGAACCGGCGCGACACGGCCCCGCGGCCACCTCTTCGACGAGATGTTCTCGCCCGTCTACGACGAGTCGAGCCTCGACGCCGCGCCAGCCGCCCTGCGGCTGATGAACCGGCGGGGGCCGCCGTCGGTGCAGCTCGCGCTCGAGGTGCACCGGCGGCGCGATGAGTACGACGCTATCGTGACCTGGGGCGAACGCCTGTCGCTGGCACTGATGGCGATTCAGTGGCTCACGCGCCAGGGCAAGCCCCACGTCCCGATGTTGTACTGGTTCTCGAAGCCCGACGTGCGGCTGCCGATGCGCGCCTTCGGCAAGAGTCTGCGCGCGATCGTGACCTGGACCTCGGTGCAGCGCCGGTTCGCGATCGAGGAGCTGGGCTTCGCGCCCGAGAAGATCCACCTCGTCAAACACCACGTCGACCAGATCTTCTGGAGCCCCCGCGAGCGGCCGGCCGAGATGATCTGCAGCGTCGGCCGCGAGATGCGCGACTACGAAACGCTGATCGAGGCGCTGCGCGGCACCACCCTGCGCTGCCACATCGCGGCCGACCACGTGCGAGTGAACCGCAGAGTCCTTCTGCACCGGCAGGTCAGCGCTAAAGAGTTCGCCGCCCACGCCGGCCCCAACCTCACCGTCGGAGCGATGACGCTTCTCGACCTGCGCGAGCTGTACGCGAACTCGCTGTTCGTGGTCGTGCCCCTGCTCAAGTCGGACACCGACAACGGCGTCACCGTGATTCTCCAGGCGATGGCGATGGGCAAGACCGTCATCTGCTCGCGCACCGAGGGCCAGGTGGACGTGATTCAAGACGGGGTGACCGGGCTCTATGTCCGCCAAGGCGACCCTGACGCGCTGCGGGCGGCCATGGTGGCGCTGTGGAACGACCCGGCCCGCGCGCGCGCGATGGGAGAGCGCGCCCGGAAGTACATCGAAGAGCACCACACGCTGGAAAAGTTCTGCCGCGACGTCAAGGCGGCGGTCGAGGCCTCGCTCTAGCGGGCTTCACTGCCCGGTCACGGTCTCCCTCACGATTTTTCGCAATGCCTCGTCGTCGAGCGACCAGCGATCGCCTTCGCCCGCTTCCACCTCCGTCACGAGGAAGATGATGCGATCGGAGAGGCTCGGCATCGCCGCACGGATCTCGGTATCCTGCTTGCGTTCCTGGCCCGCCTTCAGGTTCTTGATCGTCGCCAGGCGCTGAACGGCCTTGGTGGCGCCGTTGCTGCCCACGATGACCGCGGCCAGCGTGTAGGACCTGACCACGTCGAAAGAGCGGTTGCGGGCGAGCACGGTGTAGGCCGGCCGCCCGAGGTGCATCTGCCGCCGTTCGACCGTTCCGACGACCAGAATCGGCCACTCCGGATGGACGTCGAGCGCCAGGGCCTGCGACGTCATCTCGTCCGGGTTCTTGCGGCGGAAGACGTCGTCCTTGGGGAGCTGCTCCTGCGGCGCCACCTGGGCCCAGGCCGGCGCCGCGAGCGCGATCAGCAGGACTCTTGCCGGGAGCACCCTTCGCCAGAGAAACATGGTCCTCCTCCCCAGGCACCCTGCGTGCCCTCGCCGCGTTGAGGATAGATCACCACGTCGGCTCCCCGATAACGCCCACATAGATCCGAAGATACATCTCAAGATCACGAGATCTCGAGATGTATCACCAGATCACCAGCTCAGTAGATCAACAGATTCAAGTATCTATCTATGTGCCCGTCTTGTACCGAAGCTCCTGCCCCACCAGCTTGGCCGGATCCGCGCCCTTCTTCGGCCGGAACTTCTGCACCCTGCCGTTGAACACTTCGGCCATGTAGAGGTTGCCCTCCTGATCCACCGTGATCGAGTGGGGGCCGTTCAACTGTCCCGGCTGGCCGCCGGAAAGGCCCCATCCGTACAGGAACTTGCCGCTCAGGTCGTACTTGAGCACGCGCTGCGTGCCTCCGTCGGACACCCAGAGCGACTGATCGGTCGTGATCAGGTGGGCATACGGCGAGGAACGCATCCCGGTGGTGAACATGTCCAGGAACTTGCCGTTCTCGTCGAACACCTGGAACCTGCGGTGTCCACGATCGACGACGTACAACTTGCGGTCCTTGCTGATCTGGATGCTGTGCACGGTGTTGAACTCGTTGGGGCCGGGATTCTTGGGATCCTTGGGCGGCCCGCCCCAATCCATCAGGAATTTGCCGTCCTTGTCGAACTTCGCGACGCGGGTGCCGCCGTAGCCGTCGCTGATGAAGAACGTGCCGTCCGGCAGCCAGTCGATGTCGGTGGGCCGATCGAACAGCTTGCCGGCGTCGCGCCCGCGCTTGCCCACGGTGCCCAGCGTCATCACGAGCTTGCCGTCGTAGGTGAACTTCCAGATGACGTGCTGCTGGTCATCGAAGATCCAGACGTGGCGGTCCGGATCGTAGGGGCTCATCTTGATCTTGTGCGGGCCGCGGCCGCAGGCCGTCTGCGGAAACATCTTGTCCAGGTGCGGCCAGTCCTGGACGATCTTGCCGTCGCGGTTGACCACGAAGACCGAGTGGTGCCAGCGGCGCTCCCAGCCGCGTTTCTCGACGGTTTCGCAGGTCGCGCTCAGGCCGTCGGTGTTGCCGGTGGCATTGCCGCGCGACGGGCTGAGCATCGAGTAGGGCGTCCAGGGCTTGGCGCCCGGCGGCAGCGGCAGCTCCCCGCGCTGGGCGATCCAGATCCGGTCCGGTGTCTCAGCGTAGACGGCGCCGACCGAGCCCCAGGTCCAGCCCTCGTGCTTGACCCCGTCTGGACCGTCGGGTAGCGGCTGCGGCCAGTTCTCGACGAGCTCGTACGGGCCGAACTCTTCCTGGCCGCCCTTCTCCTGTGAGGCCGCTGGCGCGGACTGCGCCGACGCGGCCGGCGCGGATGCCGAGGTGGTGGCCGGCGCGCTGCAGCCGGCCAGCAGTGCCGCGATCGCGCATGACAAGGCGATCGGCGGCGCAAGTGCCCAATGTCGTTGACGCATCGTGCTCCTCCTCTGATCAACACGGCCGAGGTGCGGGGCCTGTCGAGACGCGGATTCTAACGACCGGCGGATCGCGCGCGCAATGGCCGGGGTCAACTCGGCCTAGACAAATCGGAGACAAAGGCGAGACATCCTTTGACACTCCTCGCCGCACGATGGCGGTACCCTCCGCCCACGGGATTCACTCGACAAAAAGGAGGCGCTCCATGGGCGCTGTAGCGCGGCTCTTCGTGTTCGGCGCATGCCTGACCGTGGCGACGGTCTCGTCGGCATTCGCGCAGCAACGCGGTTCGATTCTGGGACGGATCGTCGACCCGGACGGCCTGCCTCTACCGGGCGCCACCGTGACGGTGACCCAGTCGGCCACCGGGTTCACCCGAACCACCGTCACTGCGGATAACGGCGCCTATTCGGTCCCCAATCTCGAGCCTGGCACCTACGCCGTGAGCGTCGAGATGCCGGGGTTCGCCGAGCTCCGGCGCGCCGATCTCCTGCTCACCGCCGGGCTCAACGTCACGATGGACTTCAAGATGCAGGTGGCGGGCGTCAACGAACAGGTGGTGGTCACCGGTGAGTCGCCGCTGGTCGAAAAGACGAGCAACCAGATCGGCGGCAGCCTGTCGCGGAAGGAAATCGAGGACGTGCCCTCGAACTTCCGCAACTTCACGGCGCTCACCCAGCTCATTCCGGGCATCACGCCGAATCCGGCCGCCTCCACGTTCGAAGGGGGCCAGGTCGTGGCCAACGGCACGCCTTCGCAGCAGAACGTCTACCTGCTCGACGGGATGTACAACAACGACGATCGCCTCGGTGGCAGCCAGGGCACGCAGGTCCGGGTGGTACTCGACAACATCGAGGAGTACCAGGTGCTGTCCAACCAGTACAGCGCCGAGTACGGCGGCGGCGCCGGCGCCATCATCAACATGGTGACGCGGGGCGGCAGCAACAGCTTCAACGGCCGCGCTTATACCTACTTCCGAGACGACACCTTCAATGCTCGCAACGCCTTCCTGCCCGACGATGCACAGAAGCCGCCGGAGCGGACGCTGCAGAGCGGCTTTGGGCTGGGCGGCCCGATCGTCCGCAACCGCGCCCACTTCTATTTCACGATCGAGAACGACCAGGAGCAGATCGCCGGCTTCAAGCGTTTTCCCGCTGCAGCCGCGCCGCTTGCCACCGATATGCTCGGCGAGTTCAGCGTCGACGCGATGAACTACTTCGCCCGTGGCGACCTGCAGATCAACGCGAGCAACTTTGTCAACGTGCGCTGGCTGCGCGAAACCGCGCCGACCAAGGGCGAGGGCTTCAACACCAACAACCAGACGCTCGATGCCCAGACCTGGGAAGGCGACTTGGATCACATGATCAGCGGCACCTACACGGCGGTGCTCTCCGACCGTGCGTCCAACGTGATCCGGGTGGGGCGCATCAACGAGGATCTGGCCACCGGCGCGCAGACCTACTTCGACGACGACGTGAACTACATCGGCTTTGCGGGACGCGACCCGCTCACCATCGGGCAGTCGAACACGCACCCAAGCTACGTCACCGGCCAGGGCGGATCGATGGTGAACACCATCATCCACACCTACGTGTTCGACGAGTCGTTCAGCTACTTCGTCCCCGAGCTCTGGGGCGGCGAGCACACCATCAAATTGGGGGGCGGCACCAGCTGGAACCGGATGGATCCCCGGACGACCGTGGACTCCGGCACGTTCCAGTTCCGCGGCGATGCGCCATACGATCCCAGCAACCCGGCCACCTATCCCTTCCAGTTCGATATTGCTATCGGACCGGTTGGGGTCAACGGCTTCGACGTGTTCTCACGGGACCACCGCTACTACTTCTTCGCCGAGGACAAGTGGCGGGTCGCCAACAACCTCACGCTGAACCTCGGGCTCCGCTACGACAACCAGCGCCAGACGCCCGCGACCAGCAACGCCTTCGCCCCGCGCCTCGGCTTCGCCTGGGATGTCTTCGGCAGCGGCAAGACCGTCGTCCGCGGAGGCGTCGGCAAGTTCTACAACTACGTGCCGGTCGTGCTGGACCTGACCCACCAGCAGTCGGCGCTCGTCACGCAGTTCCCGACTGTCACGGTGAGCGATCCGCTCAGCCCGGTGCTCAGACCCGACATGATCCCCGATTCGGCCGGCAATCCCGGCGTCGCAGTGTTGAGCGCGGCCGGCCAGGCAGAGATCAACCGCCTGCGCGGCACCACCTACAACCGGAATCCACGCCTCGATAGCGACGACCGCCAGCTGCCCTACCAGTGGTCGTGGAGCGCGGGCGTCAGCCACGAGCTGTTCGCCAACGCGGCCGTGTCAGTCGACTACGTGGCCAACGCGTCCCGCAACCAGCTCGGGGTGGTGGACATCAACGAGCCGGTGAACAGGGTCCGGCCTGGCGTGGACGTGTTCGATCCCAACGGCGAGCTCATTCCCCCGGAAGCGCGGAACGTGGCGTACCAGCGCGTGCTCCAGACCCAGACCCGGGACGAGTTCGACGGCGACTACAAGTCGCTGCAGATGTCGTTTCAGCGGCGCATGGCCAACCGCTGGAGCGCGCGGCTCGCCTACACGGTCCAGAAGAGCAACTACGTGGGCATCGGCAACCCGGATGCACGGCGGATGTGGCTGGACAACGACATCCGTGCGGACTACGGGCGATTCACCTCCGACCGCCGGCAAGTGCTCGCGATGAGCGGCACTTACAACCCGTGGCGGTCGTTCACGGTCGCCGGCGTGCTGAGCGCCATCACCGGAGCGCCGATCAACGAGACGGTCGGGACCGATTTCAACGGCGACCAGGACAACACCGACCGGCCGATCCAGGGCGTCAACGATCTGACCATGCCCATCCGCTCGGAAGTGGACGGCCAGGGCCGCGCCGTGATCAACGGCCTTCAGGGGCCGGAGTCGGTGCTGTTCGACATCTCGTTCCGCTACCAGTTGCCGCTCGGAAGGGGGTTCGACAGCCTCGACTTCTTCTACGACATCTTCAATCTGTTCAACCGGACGAACTACGTGGCCCCGACGGGGACTCGCACGTCGGGCGTGTTCATGGTGCCGACGGCGGCGCAGTTCCCGCGCCAGATGCAGTTCGGCCTCCGCCTGAGGTTCTGATGCGACGTCGGTGGGTGATGGCGCGCGCCCTGTGGCGCGCAGGGCTGGTGGCGACCGTCTTCTTCGGCTGGACGACGGTCGCCTTGGCCCAGATGGAGCTGACGATCTTCCAGGGCACGATCACCGACGAAACGGGAGCGCCGCTCGACGGCGTCACCATTCGCCTCCGTGATCTGGAGCGTGGAACTGATACCACGCTCAAGAGCGACAAGGCCGGGAAGTTCTACCGCCGCGGGCTGCGGGCGATCGAATATCAGATGACCGTCGAGAAGGAAGGCTATCAGCCGATCAACGACAAGATCCGGCTGACCACCGCCAGCGAGCGCCGACTCGAATTCAAGCTGGCCAAGGCCTCGCCCGCCGGTTCCGGGGAGTTCGCCAAGGCGACCGCAGCCTACAACGCCGGGGACTTCGCCGGCGCGGCCAAACTGTTCGAGGAGGTGCTCGCGAAGTCTCCGAACCAACCTGAGGCGCGGATCAACCTGGCGCTCGCCTATCTGCGTCTGAACAAGCCCGCGGAGGCGGTCGCGCAGCTCGAGCAGGTGGCGGCGGGCGGGAACACCGACCCGCGCGTGCAGTTTCAGCTGGGCGGCGCCTACGTGGACATGAAGGAGCTGGACAAGGCCGTGACGGCATTCGAGACCGGTCTGGCACGTCAGCCGGATCTGAAGGATCAGGGCGCCTGGGAAGCCGCGGTGACGCTGGGGGCGGTGTACTTCGCCAAGGGCGACGCCGACAAGGCCGCGGGGTTGTTCGAGAAGGCGCTGGCGGCGCGTCCAGGCACGGCCGCGCCGATGGTCGGCCTCGCCAAGGTGTACGCGAGCAAGGGAGACGTCCAGAAGGCGTTGGAGCTGTTCGACAAGGTCGTCGCCGCTCACCCCGGCACGCCGGAAGCCGAACAAGCCGCGGTGTTCATCAAGGAGCTGCGCAAGGAGGAGGTGCAGATGTGACGAAGAAACTCATCGCAATGGTTGCCGGGTTGGCGGTGCTGCTGACGGTGGCCGCGATCGGACAGATGCCAGCCGAGAAGGGCGGTGGCAACGAGACCGGGCCATACGATGTCGTGACCGGCTGGCCGCAGTAGTTCTGCGGCGCTGGCCACATCATCGGATCGACCGCCGGAATCTGGGCCGAGTCGCCGGACCGCGTCTTCATCTTCAGCCGCGGGTGCCTGCCGGAGCTCAAGGAGTCGCGCGGCGCAGCCAACAGCTTCATCCCGGAGCGCAATGCGTCCGGCTACGACATGTCGCAGAAGGATCCAGCGCGCCACCCGCGCTGGGATCACATCGTGAACATCGTCAATCGTGACGGGAAGCTCATCGAGTCGTGGGAGCAGCACAACAAGATGTTCGTCCGCCCGCATCGCGTGCTAATCAACCCCTACGATCCCGATCGCCACGTCTGGTTGATCGACGATGGCGCGCACGCCATCTACAAGTTCACCAACGATGGCAAGAAGCTGGTCATGACCGTAGGGACGCCGATGACGCCGGGCAACGACGAGACCCACTTCAACCGACCGACCGATGTCGCGTGGCTGCCGGACGGCACCTTCTTCGTCAGCGACGGCTACGTGAACACCCGCGTCGTCAAGTTCAACAAGGACGGGAAGTTCATCATGACCTGGGGCCAGAAGGGCAACGAGCCGACGGAGACGCGTCCCAGCTACATGAATACGGTCCACGCGATCGCGATCGACAAGAACCGCCGAGTCTACATCAGCGATCGCGCCAACTCACGCATCCAGGTGTTCGACGAGAACGGGAAGTTCCTCGACGCGTGGCCCAACATCCGCCGGCCGTATTCCATTCTGCTCTCCGAGGACCAGCACCTCTGGGTCACTGACGGCATCACCCAGAAGGTCCTGAAGTACGACCTCAACGGCAAGCTGCTCTATTCGTGGGGCACCTTCGGCACGATCCCCGGCGGCTTCTGGGGCGTCCACCAGTTCCACGTGGACAACGAGGGCAACCTCTACACGGCGGACGTACACGTCGGACGGCCGCAGAAGTTCCGTCCGAAGAAGGGCGCCGACCCGAGCACGCTCGTTGGGCGGTACATGCGCGGAACTACGAACTGAGCATCAAACAAGAAACCACGAGGGCCCGAAGCACACGAAGACCGACACGAAAACTCACTTGGGAAGCACGCGCCTATGGGTAGCCCTTAAGCGTTCGTGCGTCCTTCGTGTCTTCGTGGTTGCATCTTGTTACAGGAGCAGCGTCTGCGGCGTGACAGCAAGCCTTTCAGAGCCTAGAGCCTAACGCCTAGAGCCTAGAGTCTATAGAAGCAGTTGGTATCCGCTCCCGTGAACCGTGATGATGTAGCGCGGCTCGTGGGGCTTGGGCTCCAGCTCGGTGCGGAGCTTGGCGATGTAATTGTCTACGGTGCGGGTCACCGACAGCTGGTGGTAGCCCCACACGTCCCGGAGGAGCTGCTCGCGGCTCACCACCTCGTTGCGGTGGGCCGCGAGATAGCGCAGCAGCTCGAACTCGCGCGCCGACAAGGCGATGCGCCGGCCCTTGCGGAGCACCAGGCGCTGCCGCGGCCTCACCGTCACGTCGCCGAACGAGAACTCTTCGCTGCTGTTGGCATGCCAGTCGTCGCGTCGCACCTGCGCACGCACCCGGGCCAGCAGCTCGCGCACGCTGAACGGCTTGCTGACGTAGTCGTCCGCTCCCAGGTCGAGCCCCTGCACGCGATCACGCTCGTTGGTCAGGGCCGTGAGCATGATGATCGGCACGCGCGCCCCTCGATCGCGTAGCTTGCGACAGACGTCGAAGCCGCTCATCCCCGGCAGCATCACGTCGACGAGCACCAGGGCGTAGGTGCGGCGCTCGATCTCGCTGAGCGCGGCCTCACCGGTCTCCACCGCGGTCACGCGGTAGCCCTCGAACACGAGGTTGTCGGTGAGCATCGTGCGCATCTGGAGTTCGTCCTCGATGACGAGCACGTCGCGATTGTCGGCGGAACGGGCGCCGTCCCGGTTCATGGCGTGGCCTCCCACGGTTTGACGGTCGAGACCGGCGTCCGGTCCGGGGATGCGGACTCACGCTCGGGCTCGGGCTCGCGTGGCAGCGTGACGCGGAATGTCGAGCCGACGCCGGGAGTGCTCGACACGGCCACGCGGCCGCCGTGCGCGTGGACGAGCTCGCGCACGATCGGCAGGCCGAGGCCGAAGCCACGTCGGCGGCCCGCGGCCGCAGACGGCATGGCCGCAGGCATCGGCACCGGAGAAGATCCAGCCGAGGACGGCGCAGAGGCCGCGGA
>DATLLC010000251.1:0-11928 GCA_035538015.1 Vicinamibacterales bacterium | reverse complement strand
CCCCGGCATCTGCGATCTGCCGCTCACCCCGACCGGGTTCTCTGCGCTCGCGGGGCAAGGGGGCGTGCGGCTCCAATGGGATCCGTGGTCGGGTCCGCTGCCCGCCGGCTATCTGCTCGCAGCCGGCTCGGCGCCAGGCGCATCGGACGTGGGTACGTTCCCGCTCCCACGCAGCACCGTCCTGACGACCTTCGCTCCGGAGGGCACCTACTACGCCAGGCTCGCCGCTCATAACGCCTGTGGGGCGACCCCGTTCGGCAGCGAGATCTCGTTCACCGTTCTGCCGCCCAGCGACGCCTCGCTGATTGGCACCTGGAACGGGACCGTGAGCAACTACACGAAGCCGTACCCGTGGACGCCGATCACGAGCTTCCAGCTGACGCTCAATGCCAATCCGTCCGGGACCGGAGGGCCGCTGCCGGGAGTGTGGAGCGACAACAAAGGCTGCCGCAACAGCCGCATATTCGGCTCTGCCGGCGCGCTGCCCTCTATATCGATGGAAAGCCTGGAATGCAACGACGGCGACTTCATCCTGACAATCGCCTTCAGGTCGGCGACGGTGGTCGAGGGGCGATGCAACTCCGGTCCGGCCTGCCGCTTCCGGATGACGCGACAATAGGCAGTCAGCCTCGCGCCACGGTCGCCACCTGCCAGATGTTGCCCCAGGGGTCTTGCACCATGCCCCGCCGGTCCCCGTACGGCGTGTCGAACACAGCCTCGAGCGATTCGGCGCCGGCCTCGAGCGCCCTCCGGTACACAGCATCGGCATCATCCACGTATACGTACAAAAACGCCGGGAAGCGCTCGCGGATCCCGGTCTCGCTCACCATGATGAGAGAGTCGCCGATGGTGATGAGAGAGGGCCGATCGTCCTGGAGCTCTCCACTGGCGCCGAACACATGCTTGACGAATGCGACCAGTTCCGCGGCGTCCTCGACGAACAGCCGCGGCGTAATGCTGTGCCAGCCCTCCGGGAGTGTGCGAGCCATTTAACCCCTCAGCTCACTTGAGTGGTCGTTCCGACTGTTGGCTGATCAGCTGGAAACTGGCGCAAACGATCGGGAGTCTGGGCTGATGGCATCGTCAACTCAAGTGAATTGTGGGGTTAAGAGGCCTCCGAGAATTCAGCCCGGTACTTCGCCATGCCCATCACCCCCTGCATTCGCGCCTCGTCCAGGACGAGGGCCATGAACGCCTCGTCGGGGACCGGCCACTCGCAGGTCATGCCGTACGAGCTGGCCGGCTTGAACCCGAAGCGTGGGTAGAATGCCGGGTGGCCGACCACGACGATGAATGGGCAGTCGGCGCGTTTCAGGTGTTGATGCGCGGCTTCCACCAGCCGGCTCCCGATGCCATGTCGCTGGAAATCTGGTGTCACGGCCATGGGTCCGAGCGCCGCGCCGATGACGTCGCCGACGACGGCCGGGCTGTAAATGACGTGACCCACGACGCGATCGTCGATTGCGGCCACCAGAGAGAGCACCACGCCGCCGTTGGCTCGGAGCGCGTCCACGATGCGGCCTTCCACGTCCTGGCCGAAAGCGCGCCCATTGACTTCGCGGATGGCCGCGGCGTCCTCCGACTGCTCCTGGCGGATTTCGATCATCGCGAAGTCGTCAAGGCCTGGGCCGGTCCAGCACTCGCCTGACTGCCCAGGTAATCAGAGCCGGATCCTCGCGGGGAACGAGGTGGGTGGCGTGGTTGGAGACCACCAGCGTGCCGCGCGGGGAGGCGAGGGCCCATTCTTGCAGTATCCGGGTGCGCTGGCGGACATCGGCGTCGAAATGCGCGCTCGCGTCGAAGGGGAGCTGCAGTGCGGGCAGCGGAAGATACTTTGCGGCGACGATCACGACGACCGGCACCGCTGGCAGTGGTCGCAGATTCTTGCGATCCAGGTCCGCCTCCATGAGCCCACGGAAGACGTCGAACTCCGCGCGCACGGGAGGCGCAGCGTTCTCGAGCAGCGCACGAAATCGAGACCAGTAGGCGTCGTAGCCCGTGCGCCCGGCGCCCACCGCCTCGAAGGGCGCCAGGTTGTCGGCGAGGGATTCGGTCACCAGCGGCGCGGGGTCCACGAACACCAGCCCCGCCACCTCGGACGGATGCAGGCCGGCGAAGTAGCGGATCAGGATGCCGCCCCACGAGTAGCCGACGAGCACGTACGGCGGCTTCGCGCCGGTCGAGGCCAGCACGCGGCGAAGCCGGTCGGCGACGTGCTGCGGAGTCGGCGCCTGATCGTCCCACTCGGACTCGCCTAGGCCGGCGCGATCGTAGGCGAGCGTCGGCGCGAACGCCGCGACCTCCGGAAGCACGCGGTCCCAGACGCCCAGGCTGTTCGACGCGCCCGCCTCGAAGACCACGAGGGTCCCCTGGCTGCTGGATTCGGCTCCGAGGGTTCGTACGCGGACACGGCGGCCGTCGATATCGACGAATCGTATCCCGGCGCCGCCGCCGGTCGCCTGTCCCCACACTCCGGCTGATACGGGCGTGCCCAGGCACAGAACGAGGACGAGTGCATAGCGTGCCATAACCCCCGCTCCTCACGTTCGGGTCATCGTGGAGTGAGCTCGAGCGTGTTCACCGCTCTCTTTGGCTGCGCGAAGCCGCGCACCCACTTCTGTGATGCCCTGGTGTCGTACTTCTCCCCGTAGGCGGCGGACACCGCGTCCTGCAACCGCTGGCTGCGGGTCGGCGTTGCGCGGACCTTGCGTTCGACATCGGCGAACTGGATGCTGCCAGCGGGCTCGTCGAGGAACGCGCGGAACCAGCCGGTCCGCTTATCGTTCCAGGACCGCACGAACACCCGGCCCTCAACCACCACCACCCAGACGCCGGTGTACTTGTGCGCGGTCCCTGCACGGACGCCGATCATCTTCGCATGGGCGAGCGCCTCGATCGACGCCTTCGAAAATCGGGCAGCCATCCAATGCCTCAATCACTCCTGATCTTCATAGCCTCTGCCGCAAACGCCCACTGATCCGCTCGTTCGGCGATGAGCTTGTCGGTCGGCCGGTACCCATGTGACCCCGCCACTTCCACGCGGATCAGGACGGGCTTGTCGCAGCCCTGCGCCGCCTGCAGCGCAGCCGCGTACTTGAACGAATGGCTGGGCACCACCCGATCGTCGTGGTCCGCGGTGGTCACGAGAGTCGAGGGGTAGCAGGTACCCGGCTTCAGGTTCTGGACCGGCGAGTAGTTGATCAGGAACGGGAACTCCGCCGGGTTCGAGGCCGAGCCGTACTCGCCCACCCACAGCCGTCCGCCGGTGAAACGGTCGTAGCGCAGCATGTCCATGACGCCCACGGCCGGGAGCGACACGGCGTAGAGATCGGGTCGCTGGTTGACGACGGCGCCCACCAGCAGCCCGCCGTTCGATCCGCCCATCACCCCCAGCTTCTGCGGAGAGGTGACCTTCTCGCGGACCAGATGTTCCGCGACGGCAATGAAATCGTCGAAAACGTTCTGCTTCTTCTCGAGCATCCCCGCCCTGTGCCAGGTCTCGCCGTACTCCGCGCCGCCTCGGATGCTGGCGGTCACCCAGACGCCGCCCAGCTCCAGCCACGCCGGCACGTCGGCGCGATACGTGGGGAGGGTCGTGACCGAGAACCCGCCGTACCCATAGACCATCGTGGGGTTGTTGCCGTCGCGCGTCAGGCTCTTCTTCGCCGTGAGGAAGTACGGCACCCTGGTGCCATCCTTCGAGGTCGCGAACCCAGCCACGGTCTCGTATTGGGTGACATCGATGCCGGGGGCGGCTGCTTCGAACGGCGCGCTTGCCTTGGTCGCTGGGTCGTAGCGATACACCGTCGACGGTGTGAGCGGCGAGCTGAAGACGTACCAGATGTCTGGCGCGTCCTCGCGGCCGGCGAGGCCGGCCACCGTGCCCGTACCGGGCAGGGCGACCTCGCCCTGGTCTCTCCCATCGAGGCCGAAGAGCCGGAGCTGGCTTTGCACGTCCACGAGGTACTGCGCGACGATGCGGCCGCCGATCACGCCGACGCTTTCCAGCGCCTCTTTCTGCTCCGCCACCACGGTTTTCCACGCCGCCGGCGCCGGGTTGCGGAGGTCCACCGCGATCACCTTGCGGTTCGGCGCGTCCTTGTCCGACCGCAAGTAGACGAGCGATGCGCTGCTGCCAATCGGCGCGTACTCCGCATCGTCGCTCTCGATGACCGGCTTGACCGCGGCCTTCAGGTTCGGCGCCGCCGGGTCCTCGAGGTCTGCGTAATAGAGCCGATTCTCGTTCCCCGAGCCCTCCGCCATCACGATCAGCAGATAGCGGCCGTCCTCGGTGACGGTGCCGCCGATCAGCCAGCCGGGCAGGTCCTTGCGCTCGTAGACGAGCAGATCCTCGGACTGCGGCGTGCCCACGCGATGGTAGTAGAGCGCCTGGCCCGAGAGCGCGGCCTCGAGCACCTTGTTCTTCGGTGGCTCGGGATACCGCGAGTAGAAGAAGCCCTTTGCGTCCCTGGTCCACGAGATGTCCGAAAAGCGCATCCACCGGACCGCGTCCGGGAGATCCTTGCCGGTGGCGACGTCGCGCACCTTGATGGTCCGCCAGTCGGCGCCCCCTTCCGCCAGCCCGTAGGCCAGCAGCTTCGCGTCGGGCGAGGGTTGATACTGCGCGAGCGAGAGCGATCCATCTTCAGAGATCGCGTTGGGATCGATCACCAGCGTCGGCTCATCCGCGATCCCGCTTCGGCGGTAGATGGGCGACTGGCGCTGCAGGCCCGTGTTCTTCGAGTAGAACAACGTGCCGCTCTCGATGTCGGGCAGGCCGACGCGCGGGTAGTTCCAGAGCGTCGTCAGTCGATCGTGGAAGTGGGTCCGGAGCGGCAGCGTGTCCAGGTAGGGATCGGTGACGGCGTTCTGGGCGGCCACCCAGTCTCCGACGGCCTTCGAATCCAGATCCTCCATCCAGCGGTAGGGGTCCGGCACTTGTGTGCCGTGATAGTCCTCCACGACGTCGCCCCTGGCAGTGTCGGGATAAGTGAGGGTGGGCTTCTCGGGCTCGGACGGCGCACAGGACACGGCGGTCACCAGGAGGGCGGTTGTCACGGGGCCTGGCACGGCGACACGCCAAACCGTCGCACTATTTGCGACCCGCAACATCTCGCACCACGTCGAAGTAGAAGCGCGCGTAGCGTTGGAACTCGGTCTCGAGGATGCGCTCCTGATCGCTATGCGCCCAGAAGCCCTTCGGGCCGTCCTCGATGTCCGTGGCCGGGCCGATGCCGTAGCACTGCATCCCCTTGGCACGCAGATACGCCATGTCGGTCGCACCGGTCAGCATCGTCGGCAGCACGATCGTGCTGTAGTGCTTCGTGACGTTGGCCTCGATCGTGCGGAACACGTCGGAGTCCAGCCGCGCCGGCGCGGCGTTGGGCCGCGTGTCCCGCGCTGCCCAGGCGACCTCCACCGACGGATCGTTGATGACCTTGCGCACCATCTCCAGGAACTGCTCGGGATCCTGATCAGGCGTGGTGCGCACGTCCAGCGTCGCCTTCACCTCGGACGGAATCACGTTGACGCGGTATCCGGCCTGAACGATCGTCGGTGAGATCGACGAGCGCAGCATCGACGCATAGATCGGCGCCTCCTTGCGGAAGAACGCGTCGGCTGGCCCTGCGACGGTCGGGTCCGGGCTGAGTACGGCCCGGTAGCGCTCGGCTTCCTCAGGTGTCGAGATGCTGGCCAGCCGCTTGAAGTAGGCGGCGGTGGTCTCGTTGAGCGAGATCGGCGGTACCCAGTTGGCGGCGGCGGCCACAGCCGACGACAGGTGGGTGAGCGCGTTGCTCTGCAGCGGGATGGATCCGTGGCCGGCCGGGCCGCGCGCGGTGAGCTCGATGGCGCGCGGGATCTTCTCGGTGGTGGCAACCGAGGCGTACTTCACCGCTCCACCGACCCGCGTCACGCCGCCGCCCTCGGCCAGGCAGTACTCCGCGTCGATGGCCCCAAACTGCTGATTGGCCATGTACATGATGCCGACCCGTGTCGTGCCTTCTTCGCCCGCCTCGGCCAGGAAGATGACATCGCGATCGAGCGCGACCTTCTCCCGTTTCAAGCGCAGCATCGTCATCAGACCGGCGGCCACGTCCTGCTTGTTGTCCACCGCGCCGCGCCCGTAGACGTAACCGCCGTCGCGCGTGGCGCTGAACGGCGGGAACGTCCATTTCTTGGGGTCCACGTTGACCGTGTCGGTGTGCGCCATGATCAGCAGCGGCCGCCTGCTCCCGCTGCCCTTGAGCCGCGCCACCAGGTTTGGCCGGTTCGGCTCGAGCTGGAAGATCTGGGTGGCGATGCCCTCTTTCTCGAGCTGCTCCTTGACGTAGGCGACCACGCCGGACTCATTACCCGGCGGGTCCGTCGAGTCGACGCGGAGCACTGCCTGGTAATGCCGCATCACCTCTTCTTCATGGGGCGCCGCCGGCCCCTGCGCCACCAACGAGGCTGCGGCCGCCATCACCACCGCGACCGTACGCAGGATCTGCATCGAATTCGACGTCACCGTGCCAGTCCCCGTTACATTAGCGCGCACGCGCGACCTCGACGACCGCGTCGTACGCAAACCGCACGAAGCGGTACAACTCGGCCTCGACAATCCGCTCCTGGTCGCTGTGCGCACCGAAGCCCTTCGGCCCATCCTCCACGTCGAGCGCCGGGCCGATGCCGTAGCACTGCATCCCCTTCTGGCGAAGGTAGGACATGTCGGTCGCACCAGTGCTCATCGTCGGCAGCATGATCGCGTTGTAGTGCTTGGTGGTCATCGACTCCAGCGCCTTGTAAGCGTCGGAATCGAGGCGAGCCGCGGGCGTTGGCGGACGGTTCGCGGAGTTCGCGTTCGCGTACTCGACCATGATCTGCGGATCGTTCACCACCTGGCGCACCAACTCGAGGAACTTGGCCGGATCTTCGTCGGGCGTCTGGCGCACGTCGATGTTGGCGGTAGCCTCCGAGGGGATGACGTTGGAACGGTAACCGCCCTGGATGATGGTGGGCGACAGCGAGGTCCGCAGCATCGACCAGTGGCGCGGCTCGTTCTTGCGCAGGTACTGCTGCGCCGGGCCCGCAACCGCGGGATCCGGGCTGAGAGCGTCGCGATAACGCGCGGCTTCCTCAGGGGTCGAGACCGAGGCCAGCCGCTTGAAGTAGGTTGCCGTCGTCTCGTTCAGGCGCGTCGGCGGCGTCCAGGCGGCAATCGCACCCACGGCCTCGCCGAGATGTGCCACCGCGTTGTCCTCGAGCGGCACCGAGCCGTGGCCAGCGGTGCCCTTGGCCGTGATCTTGATCGCCCGAGGGATTTTCTCCACCGTCTGCACCGAGGCGAACTTCACCTGCCCGTTCACACGCGTGACGTTTCCACCTTCGGCGTAGCAATACTCCGCGTCGATCGCGTCATAGTGCTGGTTCACCATGAACTGGATGCCGATGCGCGTCGTCCCTTCCTCGCCGCCCTCGGCCAGAAAAATCACGTCGCGATCCAGCGGCACGTTCTGCCGTTTCAGCATCAGCATCGTCATCAGCATGCCGGTGACGTTGTCCTTGTCGTCGATGGTGCCGCGGCCGTAGATGAATCCGTCCTTGCGCTCGGCGCTGAAGGGCGGGTAGGTCCACTTCTTCGCGTCCACGTTGACGGTGTCGGTATGTCCCAGAAGGAGAAGCGGACGCTTCTTCCCGTTGCCCTTCAGACGAGCCACGACGTTGGGCCGGTTGGGCTCGAGCGCGAACAACTGGACCGGGATGCCCTCCTTCTCCAGCACTTGTTTCAGGTACTCGGCCACCGGCTTTTCACCGCCGGGCGGCGTGCCGGGTGGATCCGTGGTATCCATGCGGACGATAGTCTGGAAGTGCCGCATGATTTCTTCCTCCTGGGCCGGCCAACTCGGCTGCGAGGGCGATTGCACGGCGGACAAGGATGTGGCGAGGAGGAGGACGAGCAGGGTGGTCTGACGCATGCGGCGGATGTTATCGCAAAGGCCAGCAAG
Source organism: Vicinamibacterales bacterium (assembly GCA_035538015.1). Taxonomy (GTDB): domain Bacteria; phylum Acidobacteriota; class Vicinamibacteria; order Vicinamibacterales; family UBA2999; genus VFZN01. The sequence goes on along the minus strand of DATLLC010000251.1, from coordinate 3,943 downwards.
GGGACGCCGTCGTAGATTGCTGTGATCGGGCATCGGGAGTGGAACGGCTGGAGGCGTCTCGTGGATAGTATCTGGCTCGACCTCAGGAGTGGGTTCGGTCAACTCCGCCGGGCGCCGCTCGTGGCCGCGGCCGCGCTCCTGGGGCCGGCCCGCCGGGCAGCGCGAGTCGACCCGGTGATTGCGCTACGCCAGGAGTGACGAAGCCACCTGTTCGGGGGGCCAGTGTCCGCGGACAAGCCGCGCGCCTCAGCTCAACGAGAACGGCGGATAGGCGTCCACCATCAGGAGCATGTACGCCTCAACACGCAGACGCCAGCGAAGCGCGCCGGTACCAAAGCCGTACAGGCTCTGCGGGTATGCGCCGGTGAACAGGATGATGAACCACGCTACGATCGTCGTGCACGCCCACGCGAGCAGCACGAATACCAGCGCGATGAAGTGCGGGATGGCGAGCAGCAGCCGGAGTCCGACCGAGAGGCGATCACGCGGCTCGACTGGATCGGCCACGTCGATGACGGCCGGATACGGCCCGTCGCCGAATGGCGGATACGCGTCTTCCAGCAGCATCACGTAGGCGAGAGCGCGGACGCGCCACCGCAAGTAGAGCGCGGTGAACTGTCGAATGCCGGCGATGTGCCGGCCGGTGAAGACGATGGTGAACCAGCTGACGATGGCGAGGAAGACGGCGACCGCGCCGAGCAACCCGCCCTCGCTGCTGGCCGTCTGGCCGCCATCTCCGCGGGAGGCCACGCCGAGGCCGACGCCACCGACGAGGATCAGATGTGGAATCGCGAGGATCAGACGGAAGGCCGTCGTGAGGCGGTTCCGGCCAGTGACCAGCGGTTGGACGTCAACGGTAACGGGGTACGCCATCGCGCGACTATACATGCCCTGTCTCTACCGGACGAGGGCCTGACCAATCAGCCTGGCCGACGTCCGCACCGAGATGGTGAACCCAAAGAACGGGCCGAAGTCCTGGCCCGCCGGCAGGCTGGTGATGAACAGGCCGGGCAGGTTGGTCTGGAAGTACTCGTCCAATTCCGGGTAGCCATCCCGCACCGCCAGATGCGCCAGCACGTCGCTGCCCGCCAGGAAGGGCACGCGGCCAACGTCAACTTTGTAGCCCGAGGCGAGGATGACGCGATCGACGCTCAACGTCTGGCCAGTATCGAAGCTCACACCGAGCGCGCCATCATCCTGGACATTACAACGGGTCACCTGTGTCTCGGGCCAGATCGTGATGCCGTCGACCTTGATCCGCGATTCGAGCCATGGCTCGATCTTGAGCCGGCCCTCGGCCCACAGATTGTGGCTGACCCGGTCCTTGTCGGTCTGTGACAGATGGCGGAACCACCCGGGATCCTCGACCATCGCCTCGACCATCGGGCCGACCCACGACCAGTCCGACGCCCGGAATGCCGGCGAGACATGGCGATGCGACACGTGCACGGCGGCGGCGCCTGCTTCGTGCATGAGGGCCGCCCACTCGTACGCCCCTTGCCGCCCGCCGACGATCAGGCATCGCCTCCCGCGCCACGCGTCGACGTCCACCTCCTCGCACGAGTGTCCATAGCGGCCCTCGGGAAGCAGGTGCGCCAGTTCTTCCGGCATATGCTTGAAGTACTTGAAGCCCACGGCGACAACCACGTTCCGGGCGTCGATCGTGCGACCGTCGTCGAGCGTGGCGCGATACCTGGCCGGGTTCCGCGCCGCGCGGTCGAGGCGCTGGACGTAGACGGGCAGGGTCTCGATGCCCTTGCGCGCCTGGAACCAGCGGGCATAGGAGAGATAGAAATCTCGAGAGATCGGCTCGACGTCCGCCGGCGTCAGGTTCTGAGTCGCGAGGAATGCCTCGATGGTGTCGAGGCCGGTCGGGTCGAGGTGCCAATCGCACGCGGAGCGCAACAGCATGCCGGCGGGCATGTTGGCCGACCAGAACTCCATGGGCTTGCCCGCCACGAGGTATTCGATTCCAAGCCGCCCGGCCTCGGCGGCCATGGCCAAACCAAACGGGCCGGCCCCGATGATGAGAGCATCGACGGACGTGTTCACGCTCGGCCATAGTATCCACATGTCGCGAGCGCTTGCCCTGATCGGCACGTTGATGACCCTTAGCGTTGCGGTGCCGTCGGCCCGTCAGACCCAACCGTTTCCAATCGAAGAGACCACCATCGCCGCCGCGCACGATGCTATGCGCGACGGCCGGCTGACCTGCCGGGCACTGGTGGATCACTACCTTCGGCGCATCGCCGCGTTCGACCGGAATGGACCCGCGATCAACGCGCTGGTCCTCACTAATTCGCGGGCGCTGGTTGAGGCCGATGCCCTGGACGCTCGATTCAAACAGGCCGGACCCACCGGTCCTCTGCACTGTGTTCCGATGATCGTGAAGGACAACTTCGAAACGATCGGGCTGCAGAGCGCGAACGGATCGCTGGCGCTCGAGGGGTTCGTCTCGTCGAAGGACGCGTTCCAAGTGAAGCGCATCAAGGAAGCCGGGGCCATCGTCCTGGCCAAGTCGAACATGGCCGAGTGGGCGTTCTCGCCGTACGAGACGGTGAACTCGATTCTGCCGGGGTATTCGAAGAACCCCTATGCGTTGGACCGCGTGACCGCTGGATCGAGCGGCGGCACGGCGGCGGCGGTGGCCGCCAATCTCGGCCTCATCGGTCTCGGCAGCGATACGGGCAACTCGATCCGCGGCCCTTCGTCGCACCAGGCGCTGGTCGGCATCCGCTCGACGATGGGGTTGACCAGCCGGGCCGGAGTGATGCCGCTCAACCTGCTGGCCGACATTGCGGGTCCGATGGGACGCACGGTCGAGGACGTGGCCACGGTCTTCCAGGTCATCGCCGGCGACGATGCTGATGACCCGGCGACCGCCGCCGCCCGCGGGCGCCCGCGTGTGGACTATCGTGCCGCGTTACAGCGCGACGGGCTGAAGGGCGCACGTATTGGCGTACTGCGTCAGGCCTACGTCCGAAGCACCGCCGGACCGTCGGCCGCGGGCGTGACTGCGCCTGCGGACACGACCGATCCGGAGATCGTCGGTGTGTTCATGCAGGCGGTGGCCGACCTGGAACGCGCCGGCGCCACAATCGTCAACCCGGCGACGATCGACGGGCTCGAGGCCATTCGTCGCCCGCAGGGCGTTGGCCCGTGCATGGGATTCAAGTACGACATCAATCGGTACCTGGCCTCGCACGGCGACCGCGTACCGGTGAAGACGCTGGCAGAGGTGATCAAGTCGGGGCGCTTCCATCCGAGCGTTCAGCGGCGGCTCGAGCAGGCCGAGCAGGGGCCCGAGAATGGCCCCGACACGCCGGCGTGCCATGCGGAGATGGCTTACCGGGACCAGATGCGACAGGCCGTGCTGAGGACGATGGAGACGTTGAAGCTCGATGCCTTCGTGTACCCCACCTGGAGCAATCCGCCGCGACTGATCGGCGATCTGAACTCGCCGCACGGTGACAACAGCCAATTCTTTTCGCCGACCACGGGGTTCCCGGCGATCCAGGTGCCGATGGGCTTTACGCGCGGCGCGCAGTTACCTGCCGGCATGACGATCTACGGCCGACCGTGGGACGAAGCGACGTTGTTCAAGCTCGCCTACGCCTACGAGCAAGCGACCGAACATCGACGGCCCCCGGCGAGCGCGCCGCCGCTGCGGTAGGGGCGGGTTAGTTCGACAGGAGCATTGAACTTTGAACTTGTAACTCTGAATTTTGTTGTAATGATGGGCTAATACAGCGCGGTGGGATAATTCAAATGCGCGTGTCCCGGCTCAACAATGGAATTCCCTGGCGGCTATGTATAATGCGGCGCTCAGGCCTCAGCGTTCGGGCAAGCTCGACCGCAGTCGAAGAATCCCCCCTGATCGGTATCGGAATCGTCCATGGGACACGCTCGGAACTCGGCAGTGATCCGCACCTCCAGAGGTGCT
>DATLLC010000250.1:0-24259 GCA_035538015.1 Vicinamibacterales bacterium | reverse complement strand
ATACCGTGCCGGAAGTCGAGGCGATCATCCACTTCATCGACGAGAACGAGACGATCGAGGGTGCGCCGTTCCTGAAGGACGAGCACCTGCCCGTGTTCGACTGCGCCTTCAAGGCGACGCAGGGCGATCGTTCGATCGACTACATGGGCCACATCAAGATGATGGGCGCGACGCAGCCCTTCATCTCCGGCGCGATCAGCAAGACAGTGAATGTCCCCAAGGACGCGACCGTCGAGGACGTCGAACAGGCCTACCTGGAGAGCTGGCGCCTGGGCGCGAAGGCCATCTCGATCTATCGCGATGGCAGCAAGCGTACGCAGCCGCTCAACACGTCCAAGGACGCCAGGGCCGGCGCCCTCGCCGCGCCGCCGAAGGACGTTGTCGACGCGGCGGTGGCCGCGGCGCTGGCGGCCCGAACGCCGATGCGCCGGAAGCTCCCGGACGAGCGCCAGGCCATCACCCACAAGTTCGACATCTCGGGCCACGAGGGCTACATCACGGTCGGCCTCTTCGAGGACGGGATGCCGGGCGAGATCTTCCTGGTCATGGCCAAGGAAGGGTCCACGATCTCGGGGTTCGCGGATGCGTTCGCTCAGGCCATCAGCTACGCCCTGCAGTACGGCGTGCCGCTGCAGGCGCTGGTCGACAAGTTCAGCCACGTCCGCTTCGAGCCGTCGGGGATGACCAGAAATCCCGACGTCCGTTTCGCCAAGTCGATCGTGGACTACATCTTCCGTTGGATGGCGTCCAAGTTCCTCTCGCCGGAGGCGCAGTTCCGCGCCGGGGTCAACAACCGCGACGAGGTGTCCGAGGCCCAGAGCAAGGCGGCGTCGGCCGAGATTCCCGCGCCCAAGGCGATGGGGGTGGAGACGGTCACGGCCACCGTCACGGCCACGCGCGCGGTGGTGCCGGCGACGCAGATGGCGGCGATGCAGAACCAGGAGGACGCGCCGCCGTGCACGACCTGCGGGTCGATCATGGTCAGGAGCGGATCCTGCTACAAGTGCGGCAACTGCGGCACGACCAGCGGCTGCGCGTAGGAAGCACGAAGGTTCGAATCTCGAGGGTTCGAAGGGCCGGGGCGTTGCTCCGGCCCTTCACATTTCGAGCTGGGTCTGGCCCTTCCCCCATCCCAGGAACTCACCGCGCTCCGTCTGCAGATATATCGTTCAAGGGTATAGTTGAACCGTGGCGCCATCACCGGTCGATCAGTTGCCGCTCTCGGTTCCGGTGTTCCACATCCTCTTGTCGCTCGTGGACGAGGACCGCCACGGCTACGCGATCATCAGGGACATCGAGGGGCGGACGTCGGGAGAGGTGCGGCTGACGGCGAGCACGCTCTACGGCGCGGTGGGCCGTCTCCTCGACGCGCGCCTCATCGAAGAGCTCGAGCCGGAGGCCGGCCACGAGCGCCGTCGGCTGTATCGCCTCACGCGTGCCGGTCGGCGCCTGCTCGAAGCCGAGGCGGCTCGCCTGGCCCGCGCGACCGGATGGGCCGCAGCCAAGCGGCTGCTGCCGAATCCGAGAGGAGCCCGCCCGTGAACGCCCTGTTGCGGTGGCTCGTTCGACTCTCGCTTCGCCTCGCCCCAGCCCGGCATCGCGAGCGGTTTGGCGGCGAGCTGGCTGCCACCGTCAACGCGTTGGCCGGTGAGGCGCGGGCCCGAGGCCGCGGAGTTGAGCGCGGGTACCTTCTGCAGGAACTGGCCGACAGTCTCCGGGAATCGGTCCGGCTCTGGCGGTCGGGCGAAACGTCAGGGCGGCGGCTGGCGACCTCGCTCGGGGAGGCCGTTCGAGACGACCTGCGGGGAAGCGTACGGCGCTGGCGTCGGCGCCCGGTCGCCACCGCTGGCGTCGTGCTGACGCTGGCCGCGGTCGTGACCGCTGTCACCACCACGTTCGCATTAGCGCACGCGGTGCTCTGGAAGGCGCTGCCGTTGCCGGACGCCGAGCGGCTGGTGTTCGTCTGGGAGACCGTTCAGGACGGGCGCGAGCCGTTCCGCGTGACGAGTGGACGCTTCGCCAGCTGGCAGCGTGAGTCGGGGGCCTTTGCGTCGCTCTCGCTTTTTGGCGCGGCCGGGCATTCCATGGAGGGTCAGGACGGCAGCGTGCCCGTCCGTGGTATCCGAGTGTCTGCGTCGTTCTTCGACACACTCGGCTTGCGGCCGATCCGCGGCCGAGCCTTTGGCCCGGAGGACGAGGTGCCCGGGCGGCACCGGGTGTTGGTGATCTCGCAGGGCATGTGGCAGGCCCGCTTCGGTGGCCGTCCGGACATCGTCGGTCACGCCGTCCGATTGAGTGGCGAGCCGTACGTGATTGTCGGGGTAATGCCGGACGTGGTCACGCCCGGCTGGCCCTCCAACCCGGCCCATGTTGCCCTCGATCGTGAGCTGCGCGAGTTCTGGGTGCCGATTGCCAGGACTCCGCAATTCGATGCCAACGTCCGAGCGCATGTGTTCGGTGCTGTCGGTCGACTGAACGAGGGCGTCACGGCCGCCCGCGCCGACGCCGAGCTCGGCGCCGTGCAGTCAGCGGAGCTCGATGCTCACGGCGGCATGACGACGCCGTTTCGCGAGCAGTTCGTCGGCGAGGCGCGCACGCCGCTGCTGGTACTGTTCACGGCCTCGCTCGCCGTGCTGCTCGTCGCGTGTGCCAACCTCGCCGCCCTGCAGGTCTCGCTCGTCGAGCGCCGTCGCGTGGAGCTGTCGACCCGCCTGGCTCTGGGTGCCAGTCGGCTCCGGCTGGTCGGACTCCTGGGCATGGACGCGCTCCTGCCCGCGGTGGCAGGCCTCGGGCTGGGCCTCTTATGGTCGCGCGCGGCCCTCGCCTGGATTCCGGGGCAGCTTCCTGGCTCGATGCCCTTCGTCACCACGCCGGCCCTCGATTTGACGAGCGCGATCTTCGCGTGTCTGGTCGCCGCCGGCGCCACGCTGGCCCTCTCGGCCTGGCCGGTGGCGCGGCTCCGCCTCGTGTTGCCGGTCCCGCGGGGCGCGCCTGCGGGAGGCCGAACCAGCGTCTATCGAGCCCTGGTCGCAGCGCAGGTCGCCCTCGGCGTCGCCCTCGCCGTCCCGGCCGCGCTGCTCGCCCAGTCGCTGGTCTCGCTGCGCGCGCGCGATGCGGGGTTCGTCGTCGACGATGTGATGGTGGCGGATGTGGCGGTCCCGGGCGAACGAGCCTCGGTGCACCAGCGCGTCTCGGCCTTCGAGCGCGAGGTGTCCGCGGCCCTCGCCGCGCTTCATGGCACGCGCGGGGTGGCGTTTGCCTACGATCATCCGCTCGAGGCGAATTGGACGCAGGCGATGGCCGTTCGCGGCGACGTGGCTTCACCCAACCGGGGTGATGTCGACGTGCACCTCCGCATCGTGAGCCCCAGCTACTTCGACACGATGAGCGTGAACGTCCTCGATGGACGGGCCTTCGAGGAACGCGAGGGCATGGAGGCTCCGGGCGTGGTCGTGGTGAACGAAGCGTTCGCCTCGGCTCATGGGGGGCGGGTCCTCGGCCGTCGTCTCGAAAGCGCGGCGGCCGCATACACGTGGGGGCCCGACGTGCCCGCAGACTACGAGATCGTCGGCGTCGTCGAAAACGAGCGGTTCCGCGGTCTCGAGCAGCCGGCGGTACCAGCGGTGTACATCAGCACCCGGCAGTTTCCGCTGACTTCGGCGGCGGTCATGGTGCGGGGCCCCGCCGAGGATCACGACTGGGCGTCCGGCTTGCGGGGCGCCATCCGCCGCGTGCAGCCCGACGCCACCATCGGCCGAATCGTGCCGCTCGACGTCATCCTGTCGGAGCAGATGTCGACCCGCCGCGTGACGGCCGACGTGGTGAGCGGCTTCGCGCTGGCGGCGCTGGGGCTGGCCGCCCTCGGGTTGTACGGGTTGATGGCCGTCAGCGTCGCCGCCGGCGCGCGCGAGATGGGTGTGCGACTCGCACTCGGTGCGTCACCGGCCGAAGTCGCGCGGACAGTGCTGTTGGCCAGCCTCGGGCACGCCAGCCTGGGCGTGGCAGTCGGAGTGGTACTGGCTTTGGCGTTCGGCCGGCTGGTCCAGCACCTGCTGGTGGACGTTTCCGCGTCGGATTCACGCACGGTCGTCATCGTGGCGGTCGTCATGCTGTTCGCGGCGGCGGCCGCGGGCGCCCTTCCGGCACGCCGGGCGGCCGGCATCGATCCGGCCTCGGCCCTCCGATCCGACACGTGACTGAGCGCGGGCGCGGCTATGGCACGATGGAAGCCGGCGCAGTGATGTCGGTTCCCGTCCCCTCAGCGGATCTCCTCCCGCCAATCCTGGAGCGTTACTGGGGCTATACGGATTTCCGCCCGCTCCAGCGTGAGGCGATGAACGCCGTCCTCCACGGGCGCGACTCGCTGCTCGTGCTCCCGACCGGCGGCGGCAAGTCGCTTTGCTTCCAGGCGCCGGCGCTCGTGCGAGAGGGTCTGGCGCTGGTGATCTCGCCGCTCATCTCCCTGATGAAGGATCAGGTGGACACGCTGGTCGCCAACGGTGTCCCGGCGGCGTGTCTGAACAGCGCGATGGCCGCGGCCGATCGCACCGCGGTGACAGTAGGTTTGAGAGAAGGGCGCTATCGCCTCTTGTACGTGGCGCCCGAGCGGATCGCGGGGGAGGGGGGCGGTTGGTTCTCCTGGCTGCTCAGCACCTGCCCCGTCGGCTTCGTCGCCATCGATGAGGCCCATTGCATCAGCCACTGGGGGCATGACTTCCGGCCGGAGTACCGGCAGCTCGGCACGCTGCGGGCCCAGCTCCCCCAGGTCAGCTTCCACGCCTTCACCGCGACGGCGACGTCGCGCGTCCGGCAGGACATCGTCCAACAGCTCGGGCTGCGCGACGCGATCACGCTGGTCGGATCGTTCGATCGGCCGAACCTCCTGTTCCGCGTCTTGCCGCGCAACTCGCTGAAGGCGCAAATCCTCCAGGTGCTCTCACGCCATCGTCGTGACGCTGGCATCATCTATTGCCCGACGCGCCGCGACGTGGACGACCTGGCTGGCTGGCTCGCCGACGAGGGCTTTCGAACGCGCCCCTATCACGCCGGCCTGAACGACGAGGAGCGCCATGCCAACCAGGACGCCTTCCTGAACGAGTCGGTGGACATCATCGTCGCGACCGTGGCCTTTGGCATGGGCATCGATCGCTCCGACGTCCGGTTCGTGATCCACGCCGGTGCGCCTCAGTCGCTGGAGCACTACCAGCAGGAAGCGGGCCGCGCCGGCCGTGACGGACTGGAGGCCGAGTGCGTGCTCATCGTGTCGGCGGGCGACTTCCTGCGGTGGCGGGAGATCCTCAACAAGAACGGTGAGCTGACGGAGGCGAGAAAGTCGCTGCTGCGCGACATGGAACGCTACGCCGCCAGCGTGGGCTGCCGGCACAGCCGGCTGGTCAGCTACTTCGGCGAGACGTTCACGAAGGCGGACTGCGGTGCCTGCGACTATTGCCTCGGCGAGCTCGAGTCGGTGGCCGATCCGGTGACGCTGGCCCGCAAGATCCTGTCGGGCGTGGCCCGCGTCGGCCAGCGATTCGGCGCCGCGCACGTCACGAGCGTGCTGCGCGGTCACGCGAGCGAGCCGGTGCAGTCGCGCGGACACAACACCCTGTCCGTGTTCGGGCTGCTCGGCGAGGCGTCGATCGACGAGATGCGCGGCTATATCGATCAGTTGATCGCGCACGGACTGCTGCAGCAGTCCGGCGATCAGTATCCGGTGCTCCAGCTGACCGGCGACGGGGCCCTGCTGTTGAAGGACCCGGCGGCTGGGGCCGGGCTGTCGCTGGCGCGCCAGCGCAAGCCCCAGAAGGGCCGCGGCCCCGCCCGCTCGCGCATCGAGGCCGAATCGTGGGAAGGCGTGGACCGCGCGCTCTTCGAGGCGCTTCGTGCGCTACGGCTCCGCCTCGCACGCGAGCGCGGGGTGCCGCCGTATGTGATCTTCCACGACACGACGCTGCGGGAACTGGCAAAGCAGAAGCCCACCAGCATCGAGGCACTGCGTCACGTCTACGGCGTCGGGATACGCAAGGCGGAGGATCTCGGGGAGGCGGTCTTGGGCGTCATTGCTGCCGGCATGCGGGAACAGGGGAGTGGGGCGGGCTGAGCTCGCATCGGGACAAGCATTCCATTCCCGAAAGAGTCCTTTTCCCACCACTGACCCGCTCCCGGACTGGGCTGTACACTGTCCTCATGTCCTTCCTCTCCTCGCTCGAGTCCTTCGACTGGACCACGCCTTTCGTCGCAGACGCCTGTCTGCGACTGGGACTTCCGGTGCGGCAGGGCCCGCCGGGACTGGTACCGCTCGTCCCTCAGGTCCGTGTCGCGGGGCGCGTGGCACCGGCCGTCCATGCGGGCAGCACGGACGTATTCCTGGAAGCGATCGCCATTGCGGCCAGAGGCGACGTCCTGGTCATCGACAACAACGGCCGGCTCAACGAGGGGTGCATCGGCGATCTCGTGGCCGGTGAGGCGTTGATGGGCGGCCTGGCCGCGATCGTCGTCGACGGCGTGCACCGGGACACCTCCGCTATCCGCGCGATCGGGATTCCGCTGTGGTCGCGGGGAACGGCGCCCTCGGGCCCCCTCGAACTGCGCCGCCGCCACGCGACAGCGCTCGAGGCGGCCACCTGCGGCCCGACCACCGTGACGCGTGAGGATGCGGTGTTCGCCGATGAGGATGGGGTGGTGTTCGTGGCGCTCGTCCACTGCGCCCGAGTGCTGGAGGCAGCTCGTGAAATCGCCCTCCGGGAGGAGGCGCAGACGCTTCGGCTGCGGGCAGGCGAGCCGCTCCGCGAGCAGCTCCGCCTCGCTGACTACCTGGCCCGCCGCGATGCGGATCCCGAATACACATTCCGGAAGCACATCCAGGGGTTGGGGAAGGCTATCGAGATCTGATGGTGTCCCGATCTGGTGATCGGTCTGGGGTTCGATCTATCGCTTCGGAAACCCCTGTGCGCCCTTGACCTCGCGAATCTGCAGAATGTGTCTCTGTGAATGCGAGGAGATCATCAGGAACCACTGGTAGACGTCCATGTTGCCGTCGGTCAGCTTGCGGCCCCGGTAATCCTCCTGCGACGTCCGCGCCTGCTCGAGCATCGTCGAGCGCAGCTTGCGGAAGGAGCTGAGCGCCGCGGCGCTGTCCTTGAAGCGGCCATCCGGCACGCGCGCTTCGCCGGTCCGCGTCCGGTTCGTCCGGTCGATACCGTACCAGAGGATAGCCGCGTCGGTCGCCTCGGGTTTGTAGCCGCTGGCCGCCGCCTTCAACGAGTTCTGCAACTGCTCCCAGTATTGCGGCTCGGCGATGCCGAGGTGCTCGACGACGTCCTTGACCGACCAGGCCTCGGGTGAGGGCCGCCACGTGAGTTGAGTCTCGGAGAGCCCGTCCAGTTCGCTCATCAGCCACGCCTCTGTCATTTCGAGGTGAGCGACCAGCCGCTGCCGGTCCCCGTTCGACATCGGGTCTGCGGCTGCCCGTGCTGGATCGACCACCAGCATCGCCGCGACGAGAACGATCAAGGGGTGTGTGCGCATGACACACCGTGGCCGGGGCCTCGGGTGCCGGTCAACACTTCTGGGACGAGTGGAGGAGATGTCGAGGTGGAGCGGCACCTGGCGGGGCCAACCATTTCCCGACCGGCATCGTCTATTGGCTATGTAGTAATACTACTCAGGACCCCGGGACCACGATTCATGCGACCACTCAGCATCTCGGCGTGCAGTGTGCTTCAGGCCCTCGTCGCCGGCGCCCGCTACGGTTTCGACGTCATCGATCGAACCGGACTACCGAGCGGCACCGTGTATCCAGCGCTCAGCCGGCTGGAACGTGACGGCTGCGTCGCCTCGGCCTGGGAGTCGGCCGAGGACGCCCATGCCGAAGGCCGGCCCGCACGGCGGTACTACCGGGTCACCGCGCCTGGGGTGCAGGCGCTCGGCGCGGCCACCCGCCACTACCAGTCCCTGCTGCCCGCGCTGGCCCGGCCGGCGCGCGAACGTGCCTGATTCATGCGGTCCGTCGCTGAAACCATCGTGCACCTCGCGGCCTGGCTCGTGCCGGGCGACTTGCGAGCCGACTGGCTTCGTGAGTGGCGGGCCGAACTGGCCGGCTGCCGGGGACGTGGCTGGACCGAACGGCAACTTGCGATGCGCAGCGTTGGGGCGTGGGCCCACGCCGTCTGGTTGCGGGCCGATCGCTGGAGGTGGGATGTGATCTGGCAGGACATCAAGTACGCGGCCCGCTTTCTGCAGAAGCGGCCGGGATTCACGCTGGTCGCCGTCCTCAGCCTCGCGGTGGGGATCGGCGCCAACGCCGCCATCTTCGGGGCCGTTCGCGCCGTGCTGCTGCGGCCGCTGCCGTTCCCCGAGCCCGACCGCCTCGTCAAGCTGGCCACGACGTCGCTCGACAAGCCGGATTCCCGGCGCGGCACGAGCTCGCCACCCGACTTCGTCGACTGGCGCCGGGACGTCGACGCCTTCGAGTCGCTGGCCGCGATCTCCGCCGACGCCGCGGCGTTGACGGGCGATGGACCGGCCGAGCAGGTGCCGAGCGCGGATGTCACGGGAGACTTCTTCGCAGTGCTCGGGGTGGCGCCGCTGTACGGCCGCACCATCACGCCAGAAGACGACCCAGTCGGAACACCTGATGTCGTCGTCCTGAGCCACAGCCTCTGGCGGCGACGATGGGGCGGTCGTGCCGACCTCGTTGGCTCCACAATCATGGTGGACGGCAAGCCGACGCTCGTTGCCGGCGTGATGCCGGAGGGCTTTGCCTATCCGCTCGACTCGCAGCTCTGGCTGCCGTTGCGCTTCACGGCCAGGGAACTGGAGACCCAGCGTGGCGCGCAGTACCTCGACGTGATCGGACGCCTGCGGCGCGGCGTCGTCTTCGACCAGGCGGCGGCATCGCTGCGACGGTATGCCGCGCACCTGGCGGAGCTGTATCCGCGCTACAACGAGAAGCGGACCGTTGCGCTGAACCCGATGCGCGACGCGATGGTCGGGGACGTCCGTCCCGCGCTGCTGATCATGCTGGCGGCGGTGGGCTTCGTGCTCTTGATCGTCTGCGTGAACGTCGCCAACCTGGCGCTGACCGGCGCGCTCGGGCGGCAGCGAGAGCTGGCCGTGCGCACGGCGCTCGGCGCCGGCCGCGGACGCCTGGCCCGGGGCCTGCTCGTCGAGAGCGGGTTGCTCGCGGCGATTGGCGGAGCGAGCGGGCTGCTCGTCGCGCTGTGGGGCACGCGCCTCATCGCCGCGCTCGATGCCGGGGTCGACATCCCGCTGCTGGACCAGACCCGCCTCGATCTGCCCGTGGCGGCCTTCACGGTGGTGGCATCGGCGCTGTCGGCGGTGCTCTTCGGAACCCTTCCGGCCTGGCACGCGGCGCAGCGTCTCGACATCATGCGCGGCATCAAGGCCGACGCCGGCTCGACGGTGGGCGATCGCGATCGCCAGCGCCTCCGCGGCGGTCTCATCGTGCTCGAAGCCGCGCTGTCGGTGGTGCTGCTGATCGGCGCCGGGCTGCTGATGCGCTCGTTCCTCGGCCTCACGGCCGTCGACCTCGGCTTCGATCCGTCACGGATCCAGACGTTCAACCTGTCGCTTCCGCCCACCACCTATCCGACGCCGGCGTCCCGCGCCATTCGCGTGGAGGGCCTGATCAGCGAGATCGCCGCGCGCGCGGACGTCGAAGCGGCAGCGGCAATCTCCGGCCTGCCGCTGTCCGACTACAACTACACCATCTCGACTTCGACGATCGACGGCCGGACGCTGGACCGCGACGACCAGATGCGGCGCAGCATGCAGGTCCGCGTGGTGACGGCGGAGTACTTCCGCGTCATGGGCATCCCGATGCTCGAAGGGCGGACGTTCCAGCCTGCAGACGGCAGTGGCGCCCCTCCAGTCATCGTCGTGAACCGGGCGGCGGCCGCCGTGCTGTGGCCGGATACCGCGCCGCTCGGCCGGAGCATGACGCTCGGCACCCGGCTGGGGCAGGGAGGGGGACCCGCGGGCGGTACCGTGATCGGCCTCGTCGACAACGTGCACGACCGCGGCCCTGGCGCACCGTCCCGCCCGACGGTGTACCTTGCGCACGCGCAGTTCCCGGTGGAGTTCATCAGCGTCGTGGCCAAGGCCCGCGGTGAGACGACCGAGCTCATCGAACCCCTCCGGAAGCTCGTCGCCGCCCAGGACGCGTCGCTGCCGCTGTTCCGCGTCCGAACGATGGACCAGCTCGCCCGCGAGGCGGTGGCGCAGCCGCGCATGTTTCTCCTGCTCCTCGGCATCTTTGCCGCTGCCGCGGTGCTGCTCGCGGCGATCGGCATCTACGGCGTCATGGCCCATGCGGTGAGCCAGCGGACTCGCGAGATTGGCCTCCGACTAGCGCTTGGCGCCGATCGAGGCGTCGTGGCCCGGATGGTCATCGGACAGGCCTTGACGCTCGCGATGCTTGGTCTGACCCTGGGGCTCGCACTCGGTGCGGGGGCAAGCCGGCTGATGCGCGGGCTGCTGTTCGGCGTCGAGCCCTTCGACCCGGTGACCTTTGCCGTCGCGGCCGCCGGGTTCGTGGTGGTCGCCCTGGCCGCCAGTGCCACGCCGGCGATCCGGGCCGCGCGTGTCGATCCAGCGGACGCGTTGCGCTCTCTTTGAGGCACGGGCGGAAGACCGGCGGGGGCGGCGATATACAATTGCCGCACTCATCGCATGACCCGGCAATACTGTCACGTTGGTTCCCGCACCATCGCCTATCTCGATTCCGTTCCCGGCGGCGTCGACCTGCGCACGATCGTCCTGCTGCACGCGTTTCCCCTCGGTGCGAACATGTGGGAGCCGCAGATCCGCAGCATCCCCCGGGGATGGCGGCTCATCACCCCGGACTTGCGCGGCTTCGGCGGATCGACGGCGGCGGACGGACCATCGCCGTCGATGGACGATTACGCGAGCGACCTCATCAGCCTGTTGAGCGAGCTCGGTATCGCGCGTGCGGTGATCGGCGGCTGTTCCATGGGCGGCTACGCCACCTTCGCGCTGCTGCGGCGCGCGCCGGAGCTGGCGTCTGGCGTCGTGCTGGCGGACACCCGGATGGGCGCGGACTCGCCGGAGGGCCGGGCGAACCGGCGAAGCATGCTGGCGCTCGTCGATCGCGAGGGCCCATCGGGCGTCGCGCGCGACATGATGCACAAGTTGCTTGGCCAGGCGACGCGGGACGCCGATCCGACCATCGAGTCGACGGTCCGGCGCCTCATCAAGCAGCAGTCCCCCGATGGCGTCCGGGCGGCGATCCAGCGCATGATGGATCGCCTCGACGCGACGACCGTGCTGGAGGGCCTGCGGGTCCCCACGCTCGTCGTCGTGGGTGAAGACGATGTGCTGACGCCTGTAGAGGAGTCGAGACGAATGGCGGCCGTGATTCCCGGCGCCCGTCTCGAGATCATCCCCGGTGCGGGGCACCTGTCCAACCTGGAGCAGCCGGCGCGCTTCAACGCCGTGCTGACGCAGTTTCTCGAAGGTCTGCCATGACGAAGCTGGCGTGCCTCCTCCTGTGCGGAGTGCTGGCGGCTGGCCTGCGCGCGCAGGAGCCCGCTCCACCGCCGGTCGATCCCCTCCATCGGCCCTTTGACACGATCCTGGACATCTACGTCCGCGACGGGCTGGTCTATTACCGCGCCCTGAAGCTCGAGCGGCCCCGTTTCGATCAGTACGTGCAGTCACTGGCCGAAGCCCAGGTGCCGTCCGGCGACCGGAACCGGCAACTCGCCTTCTGGGTGAACGCCTACAATGCGTTCGTCCTGCGTACGGTCATCGACAACTATCCGATCGCGGGCCGGGCGGCCATGTATCCGCGCAACAGCATCCGGCAGATCCCCGGGTCGTTCGAGAAGCGGCCGTTCCGGGCGGCCGGCCGCAGCGTCACCCTCGACCAGATCGAGAAGGACATCATCGTGCCACTCGGCGATGCCCGCGCCCTGCTGGCGCTCGGCCGCGGCGCGCTCGGCGGCGGCCGTCTACGCAGCGAAGCCTACACGGCCGAGCGGATTGACACCCAACTCGAGGCCATCGCCCGCGAGGCAGTTGATCGGCGCGAGCTCGTGTTCGTGGATCGCGCCAACGGCCTGCTGAGCGTCAATCCCATGTTCTCGTGGCGCGAAGCCGCGTTCGTCCAGTCCTACGCAGACAAGGCGGCGCCGATGTTCGCGCAGCGCAGCCCCCTCGAGCGTGCCGTGCTGGGCCTCATCGGCCCGACGGCGCTACGCACCGAGCTCGACTTTCTCGAGCAGAACCAGTTCAAGATGCAGTTTCACGACTTCGACTGGAGCCTGAACGATCTCACGGGCCGCTAGGATCCGACCGACCCTGATCCCTGACCCCTGATCCCTGACCCCTGATCCCTGATCCCAGCCATGGACCTCGAACTGAAAGGCAAAGTAGCTGTCATCACCGGCGGAAGCCGCGGTCTGGGCCTGGCTACGGCGCAGGCGCTCGCGGGCGAAGGCTGCACGGTCGTCCTGGGCGCGCGTCACCTGGAAGGCCTGACCCGTGCGGCCGAGCAGATCGGCTCGCGGTGGCGTGGTCCGAAGGTGGTGCCGGTCACCTGCGACGTGTCTACGCCCGCCGGCGTCGATCACCTGATCGAGACCGCGGTCGTCGAGTGCGGCGGCATCGACATCCTCGTCAACAACGTCGGGATCGGCCGCGGCGGCACGCTCGAGCAGACGACCGATGCCGATTGGCGAGAGGCCTTCGACTCCACGCTGTTCCCCGCCATCCGCTGTTCGCAACTGACCGCGCCGCACATGCGGCAGCGGGGCGGTGGCGTCATCGTAATCATCTCCTCGATCTACGGGCGCGAAGCGGGCGGCCGGATGACCTACAACGTGGTCAAGGCGGCGGAGATCAGCCTGACCAAGGCAATGGCGCAGCAGCTGGCGCGCGATCAGATTCGAGTGGTCGGCGTCGCGCCCGGCTCGATTCTCTTCGAAGGCGGATCGTGGTGGAAGCGGCAGCAGGAGGACCCGCGCGGCATCACGGAGTTCATCGCGCGCGAGCTCCCGTTCGGCCGCTTCGGCTCGGCCCAGGAAGTCGGCAACGTGGTGGCGTTTCTGGCTTCGCCGAAGGCAAGCTGGGTGAGCGGCACCACCGTCGTCGTCGACGGGTGCCAGTCACGGATGTTTTAGACAGATGCGGACCGGTGCGGACGGGTGCGGCCGGTGCGCGCGGGTGCGGATTGGACTACCGCGAGGCTGAGCGGACCACGTCCTCCGGTCCACGCTCGGCGCTGCTGAACCATACGTAGTACACCGGCAGGCCGGCGAGCACCACGGCGAAGGTGATCGACGTCCACTTCGGATCGGTAACCAGGGCGTTGATCACCAGGTAGGTCGCGGCCGCAATGAAGACCGCCGGCACGAAGGGATACCCCACGACCTTGTAGGGCCGGTGCAGGTGCGGTTGTAGGCGCCGCAGGCGGTAGATGGCGGCGACGCTCAGCGCGTAGAACGGCCACATCGCCAGGACGAACGTGTCGGTGAGCTGCTCGAAGGTCTGCGTCATCACCATCGTCACGCCCAGGACGCACGCGAGCAGGATGGCCACATACGGCGTGTTCCATCTGGGGTGCACCGCGGCGATCGGCCGGAAGAACAGCCTGTCGTCGGCCATCGCGAAGAAGATGCGCGGTGAGGCGAGCATGCTGCCCATCAGGGATCCAAACGTCGACACCATCACCACGACCGCGATGAACGACACGCCGGCCTGCCCGAGCGTGGCGGCGAGCGTATCGGCGGCGATGAGCCGTGAATCCTTGAGGCGATCGATGGGAGTGACGTAGAGGTAGGCGGCGTTCGACAGCAGGTAGATCGCGATGATGGCGAGCGTGCCGAAAATGATGGCGCGCGGCAGGTTGCGCTGCGGATCGGTCACCTCGCCGCTGGCGAAGGTCAGGTCCGCAAAGCCGTCGTAGGCCCACATCACCGAGATGAGCGAGAGGCCGAAGAGGCCGGCATCGATCGGCGCACCGGTGCTGGCGAAATGGGCGGTGCTCGCGCCGGCGTCGCCTCCCAGGGCGAAGGACACCGCGACGAGGAAGGCGAGCGCGCCGAACTTGGTCACCGTCGAGATGCCGGCGAACAGCGCCCCGAGATGGACGCCGACGATGTTGGTCAAGGAGGCGAAGACGATAGCGGCGGCGGCGAGGTAATCGGCCCAGGCTGGATGGGCCGCCGGATCGATGCCGAACACGCGCAGGAAGTACTCGCCGAACACTGACGAGATCCCGCCAAGCGCCGCGGCTCGGATGAGGACGAGCTGCGCCCAGCCATAGAGAAATGCGTAGGGACGGCCCCATCCTTCGCGCAGGTATACGTACATACCGCCGGTTTCGGGCATGGCAGCGGACAGCTCCGCGAAGGCGAGCGCGCCACAGAGCACGATCAGGCCCCCGAGCACCCATACGCCCAGCATGAAGACCGGATCGGGCACGCGCGTTGCGATACCAGCGGGCGTGCGGAAGATCCCGCCGCCGATCGTGATGCCAATCACCAGGCCAATCGAGCTCCAGAGGCCCAGCCTCCGGACGAGGGTCGCCATAGTCTCGGAACTATAATGGAATCGTGCCTAGCGGCGCAGGCCTTCTCGGAACGTCCATCCTCCAGTACCGCATCATCGAACGCCTCGGCAGCGGCGGCATGGGTGATGTCTACCTCGCGGAAGACACCCGCCTCGGTCGTCGTGTGGCCCTCAAGTTCCTCGCCGCCGCGCTCGACGCCGCTCCCGAAGCGCGCGCGCGCCTCGTGCGCGAGGCGCAGGTCGCCGCACAGCTGCGCTCGCCGCACATCGCCGTGGCCTACGACCTGGTGGAGCACGAGATCGGCCTCTTCATCGCGATGGAATACGTGGAGGGCGAGTTGCTCTCCGCGCGCATCGCCCGCGGCGCGCTGCCCGTGGCCGACAGCCTCGACATCGCGATGCAGGTAGCCGATGCCCTCGACGAAGCGCACGGCCTGGGCATCGTCCACCGCGACATCAAGAGCAGCAACCTGATCGTCACGTCGCGGCAGCTGGTGAAGGTGCTCGACTTCGGCCTGGCCAAGCCGGCGCGGTCGCGCGAGGCGTTCGCCACCGAGGCGTCGCTCACCCTGGCGGGGACGGTGGTGGGCACCCTGAACTACATGCCGCCGGAACAGCTTCGCGGCAACGAGGTGGACCAGCGCGTCGATCTGTTTTCGCTCGGGGTCGTGCTCTACGAGATGCTCACCAGCCGCCTGCCGTTCGCCGGGGATTCGATGGCGGAGGTCGCCGACCGCATCCTCAATCGCGAGCCCGAAGCGATCGGGCGGTACAGCTACAGCGTGCCGGGCGAGGTGGAAACCATCGTCCGCAAGGCCCTCGAGAAGGATCCCGCGTTTCGCTACCAGTCGGCCCGCGAGTTCTATGTGGACCTGACCCTGGCCCGGCGCCGGCTGCGGGAACAGCCGGCGATGGGTGCGTCGGCGTGGCGGGGTCCCATCGACTTCTCCGATCCGGCCGCTGGGCTGCCCTCGCAACCCCCCCGCGCCGACGTCCGGTCAGTCGCCGTGCTCGCCTTCACCAACATCACTGGCGATACCGCCGACGAGTGGATCGGGCAGGGCATCGCCGAGTCGCTGAGCGTGGACTTCGCCAAGATCGGCGGGCTCACCGTAATCCCTCGCGAGCACGTCTTCGAGCTGCAGCGGAACCTGCAGATCAGCGAACGCGGGGCGGACGATCGTCACTCGCCGGAGCTCGGGCGGCGGCTGGGCGCCAGCTTCGTGGTGTCGGGCGCCTATCAACGGTTGCGCGATCGCGTCCGGATCACCGGGCAGGTCATCGAGGTGACCTCGGGGCGGTCGGCGGCGACCGTGAAGCTGGACGGCACCATCGATCAGATCTTCGAGCTTCAGGATCAGCTCGTGCAGGACCTCGCCAAGACCGGCATGGCTCGCGAGCTCGCGTCGGGCGAGCGCGAGGCGATTGCGGACGAGACCGAGGTGTCGCTCGAGGCGTTCGAGGCCTACTCGCGCGGCATGCTCAATCTGAGGATGGCCAGCCGCGATGCCGTGGATCGCGCCATCGGCTTGTTCGAGCAGGCCCTGGAACTCTCGCCGGGGTACGTTGAGGCGATGATTGCCCTGGGCAGCGCACTGGATCTGAAAGGGGCGTTCCTCGCGATGCCGGATCTCCTGGAACGGAGCCTCGCGTTGCTGAGGCAGGCCGTCGCGCTCAAACCCGAGTCGGCCGAAGCCCACATCCGGCTGGGCGAGACCCTCGCCGACCTCGGACAGATCGACGACGGCATCGCTGAGATGCACGAGGGATTGCGCCTCGCCCCCGACAACGCCGAGGCGCACGCCAATCTCGCCCGAAACTTCTGGATGGGGAAGGGCGACACCGAGCTCGCGATCACGCATTTCCGGCGAGCGCTGGCCCTCAACCCCGACGCCGGGTACGCGCACTTGCAGCTGGCGCTCCTCCACGCGATGCGCGGTGAGCTGGACGAGGCCGAGCGCGAGGCCCGCGCCGCCGTGGTGTTGCAGGAGCAGGCCATGTCCGGCACCCAGGGCCTGCTGTTGTTGGGTGCACGGTCCCGTCTGGGGTACGTCTTCTACCGGCGCGGCCAGTACGACGAGGCCATCCGCGAGTATCGCCGGGAGCTGGAGTTCATCTCGATGAGCGATCACGCCCTCCGGGAGCGGACGACCATCGAGATCTACCAGAAGCTCTCCGCCGCGTACCAGCGGAAGGGCGATCTCGAGAACGCGCAGCTCTACTTCGACCGGGCGGTGCGGGCCTTCGACCAGCGGCTGGCCGGGGGCGGCGACGATCCGTTCACGCGCTACTACATGGCCGCCCTGCACGCAATGCGCGGCGACGTCGAGTCCACGCGCCGGCATCTCGAGAAGCCGCTCGCCGAGA
The DNA here is from genome assembly GCA_035538015.1 of Vicinamibacterales bacterium. Lineage (GTDB taxonomy): Bacteria > Acidobacteriota > Vicinamibacteria > Vicinamibacterales > UBA2999 > VFZN01. The sequence goes on along the minus strand of DATLLC010000250.1, from coordinate 7,339 downwards.
TGGGCGTGCTGACCCGCTGGCGCCTGCAGCGGGATCCGGACTTCGACGAGGTGAGGGCGGAGATCGAAGAGACCTTGAGGTCTTGAGGTCTTGGGTCTTGGCGGCACACCTCGAGATCTCCAGATCGATCGCCACGCCACCAGATCTAGAGATCATCAGATCTCTATTGCTCTCGTCAGCTCAAGGATCGCCAGGGCCAGTACCTTGGTCGAGTTGACGAGATCGTCAACCCGGCAATACTCATCGGGCTGGTGCGCCTGCTCGAGCTCGCCCGGCCCATAAGCCACGCAGTGCGGCACCCCGGCAATGCGCGCCACGTGCTTGTGGTCGTAGGTCCCGGGGCTCGCCACCCGCGTCGCCGGCCGGCCGAGCACGTACTGGACGCCGTGCTCGATGGCGGCAATCACCGGCGAGTCGTCGGGGGTCCGCGTCGGGTGCACGATCATCAGGTCCTTCAGCGCGTACTCGACGCGCGGCACGCGGGCGCGCACCCGATCGATCACCGCTTCGACTTCACGCCGGGTGGCCTCGAAGCCCTCTTCCAGCAGGAACCGACGGTCGAACACCGCACGGCAGACGTCGGCCACGCACGGCGTCTGGATGCCGTCCACTGCCTGGCCGCCGAAGATCCCGTTGATGTTGAGCGTCGCCTGTCGCGCGCCGATCGGAACCACCGGCATCTCGGTCTGCCGTGTCGCGAGCGCCGGCATCAGTTCCTCGCGAATCGCCTGCAGCAGGTGACCCATGCCTTCGATGGCGCTGACACCGAGGAACGGCATGCTCCCGTGCGCGATGTGCCCGCGCGTCGCCACCTCGAACCAGTAGACGCCGCGATGCCCCACGCACACCCGATCGACGTTGAGCGGTTCCGGGATGATGCAATAGTCGGTGCGAGTGGCCGACAGGCGTCCGTGCTCGGCCAGCCAGGCCACACCCGCGAACCCGCCGCTCTCCTCGTCCACGGTGCCGCTGACTTCGATCTTCCCCGGCACCGGTACGCCGGCGCGCCGGATCGCCTCGGCCGCGAAGGCCGCCGCGGCGATGCCAGCCTTCATGTCGCACGAGCCCCGCCCGTAAATCTTGCCGTCGCGCACGACGCCGCCGAATGGGTCGACGCTCCATCCCTCGCCGGCCGGGACGACGTCGAAGTGGCCGTTCAGGTGGACGGTGGGACGGCTCGCCAGGCCCGTGCGGCTGCCGACTACGTTCAGCCGCGGGTAGCGGACCGTGTGCTCGGGCCGCCCCTCGGCGGCCAGGTACTCGACGTCGAAGCCGAGTCGCTGGAGCGTCCGGCCGATGAACCGGGCGCAGTCTTCGTACGCCTCGCCAGGCGGATTCACCGTCGGAATGCGAATCATGTCGGCGGCGAAGGCGACGGCTTCGTCCGCGGCCCGGTCCACTTCGAGCAGGACGCGATCGACCAGGGAGGCGACGGGCACGACTGGCGGATCGTACTATGCCATCATATGGGTCGCCAACGTGCACCCGCGCTGGCAATGCCTGTGTTCGCGTCACCTGACGGGAGGAAACCGTGCACCAGCGTGTCTGTGTCTTGGCCCTGGTCGCCGTCATCTGCACCGCTTCGGCGGTCCGGGCGCAAGGTCGTCCCGACGAGGCCTCGCTCAAGCTGGTCCACGAGACCATGATCAAGAGCGTCACGGCCGGCAAGCTGGCCGTGGTACAGAGCCTGATTCACCCGCAGGCGGTGGGCTTCTTCCGGGACAGCCAGCAGGCCGTACGGCTTGGACCGAGTCTCACTCCAGCGGCGATCCTGCCGACGTTGATTGCCGACGTCGGGCATTTCTCCTCGTCGACGCCGACCGACACCGGATATCTGGCCCTCGGGAACGTCGGGATCGTCTACATGACGACGTACCAGGAGCGGAAGTCGAACGAGCGTGGGCCCGATCGCTTCGTGCGCGGCACCGACGTTTACCTGTGGGAGAGCGGCAGCTGGAAGCTGGTGTCCTCGCACGGTTCGGACACACCGCTCAAGAAGTAGTCCGGTCATCGAGGCTCCGTATGCGACTACCGGGTTTCACGCTGGGGGTTGTCGCGGTGGCGGCCGTCGGGACGATCAGCGCCCAAACGCCAGCCTCCGCCGCCGATCCCAACCGCACGCTCACGGCCGTCCCCGGGATCAAGGTCGGCCACCACACTCTGTCCGAAAGGCCGACCGGCTGTACGGTCATCCTCGTTGAGGGTGAAGGGGCCGCGGGCGGCGTTTCGCAACGCGGCGGCGCACCGGGCACGCGCGAAACCGATCTCCTGGATCCGGCCAACATGGTGGACAAGGTGAACGCCGTCGTCCTGTCGGGCGGCAGCGCCTTCGGGCTCGAGGCGGCCACCGGGACAGTCCGCTGGCTCGAGGAGCACGGCATCGGTTGGGACGTGCGCATTGCCAAGGTCCCAATCGTGCCCGCCGCCATCCTGTTCGACTTGTCGATTGGCGGCAATCCTAAGATTCGTCCGACCGCGGACTGCGGCTACCGCGCTGCCGCAGCTGCGTCGACCGAGCCGGTGAAAGAAGGAACGGTCGGCGCGGGCGCGGGCGCGACAGTGGGCAAGACGGGCGGGCCGATGCGCTCCATGAAGGCTGGCGTGGGCAGCTACAGCATCACGTTGGCCAACGGCCTGAGCGTGGGCGCCATCGTCGCGGTCAACGCCGTCGGCGACATCATCGATCCGGACACCGGGAAGGTCGTCGCCGGGGTCCGCAACGCGGATGGCGGCTTCGCCGACGCGAGAACGCTGCTGCGCACCGGCCAGACCGGGCCACGTCCCCGGGCGGCGGAGAACACCACCATCGGCCTCGTCGCCACCAATGCCCGCCTCTCCAAGGCGCAGGCCAACCGCATGGCACTGATGGCCGACGATGGGTTCGCGCGCGCGATCTTCCCGGCGCACACGCAGGGCGACGGCGACACGGTGTTCGCGCTGGCTACCGGGCAATGGACCGGAGAGGTGGACATCACGCAGATCGGCGCGCTCGCGGCGGATGTCATGGCTCGCGCGATCGTACGCGCCGCGACAGAGGCGACCGGCATCCCGAATCTGCCGGCCGCGCGGGACCTGAAGAAGTAGTCGCTGGTGAACCCCTATCTCGCGCTCCTCGTGGTGTACGCGGTCGGACTGACTGCCGTAGGCCTCTGGATCGCGCGTCTCGTCAAGAGCAGCAGCGATTTCTTCGTCGCTGGCCGGTCACTCTCCGCTCCGTTGTTGTTCTCGACCATCCTTGCCGCCAATATCGGCGCCGGCTCCACGGTCGGAGCAGCCGGCCTGGCCTACAGCGACGGCATCAGCGCCTGGTGGTGGAACGGATCGGCGGCGATCGGTTCGATCGTTCTGGCCCTGTGGGTCGGACCGAAGCTCTGGACGCTGGCCGAGCGCCACGGCTTCTACACCGTCGGCGATTTCCTCGAGTACCGATACGGCCGGCCGGTCCGTGGGCTCGTCGCGGCACTCATCTGGGTTGGTACCCTAGCCATCCTCGCCGGTCAGTTGATCGCGGGCGCGGCTGTCCTGGAAGTCGTCGCGGACGTTCCGCGCGCGTGGGGCACTGCCATCGGCGCGGGAGCGATGCTCGTCTACTTCGTCGCCGGCGGGCTGCTGAGTTCAGCTTGGGTCAACGCGGTCCAGCTCGTCGTGCTGCTGGGCGGGCTTCTGGCCGCCGTGCCGATCGTGATCGAGAAGGCAGGTGGGTTCGCGGGCATCACCGCAGCCGGGCCACCGCATTTCTGGAACCCCCTCCACACGACCGGGCCCGGCTCGGGCGTGACGCTGCTGGCGATGCTCGGTCCCGCTTTCATCGTCTCCCCAGGATTGCTGCAGAAGGTCTACGGCGCGGCCAGCCCGCGCACCGTCCGAGTCGGCGTCGGGATGCAGGCAGTGGCGCTCGCGCTGTTCGCGTTCGTCCCGGTCCTGCTCGGCATGGCCGCGCGGGTGGTGGTGCCCGACGTGTCCAGCCCCAACCTGGTGCTGCCGACAGTGTTGGTGCAGGCGTTGCCGGTCTGGCTCGGTGCGCTGGGCCTGGCCGCCGTGTTCTCGGCCGAGGTCAGCACCTGCGACGCCATCCTGTTCATGCTCGCGACGTCGCTGTCGCAGGACCTCTACCGGCAGTTCATCAATCCCGGCGCCGATGATCGTACTATCCTGACGGTCGCCCGGCTGGCCGCCATCGCCGGCGGCGCCCTCGGCGTGCTGCTCGCCATCCAGTTACCGACGGTCCTCGGCGCGCTGACCATCTTCTACACCTTGCTGGGAGTGAGCCTGTTCGTCCCGGTGATGGCTGGGCTCTATTCGCGTCGCGTCGGCACCGCCGAGACGCTGGCGGCCATTGTGGCCGGCGTATCGTTCGTGCTGGCGGTGCAGCTGTCGGGGCAGGCGGGACGAGCAGTGTGGACGAATCCGAATGTGGGCGGCCTGATCGCGGCCGCGGCCGCATGTGGGCTGGTGCTGGTATTGAGACGGCGGGCGCGAGTTGAGTCTCGCGTCTCGAGTGGAAACAGCTAGAGGAGCGTGTCGATGGCGTCGGATTTGTTCAGGTTGGATGGCAAGATCGTGGCGGTGGTTGGTGCCGGCGGTGGTATCGGCGAGGCGGTGGCGCTCGCCTGTGGAGCGCAGGGCGCGCACGTGGTGTGCCTGGACATCCATGGCGGAAACGCCGTGTCAGTGGCGGGCAAGATCACCGCGGCCGGCGGATCGGCCGAGTCCGGCGTGATGGACCTGGTGGACGAGGCCCAGGTGGAGGCCGGGTTCAACGGCATCGCCGAGAAGCACGGGAAGCTGGACGGGCTGGTGTGCACGCCGGCGATCAACGTGCGGAAGCCGATCCTCAAGTACTCCCTGGCCGAGTTCGACAAGGTCGTGCACCTGAACCTCCGCGGGAATTTCGCCGCCCTGATGGTCGCCGGCGGGATCATGACCGCCCAGAAATCCGGCAGCATCGTCCTCTTCTCCTCGATTCGGTCGATCGTCACCGAGCCCGGACAGTCGGTGTACTCGATGACGAAGGCCGGCATCCTCCAGTTGGCGAAGACCGCCGCCACGGAGTGGGCCACCATGGGCGTGCGCGTGAACGCCGTCGGGCCGGGCGTGATCGAGACGCCGCTGACTGCCCCCATCAAGAACGACCGCGACTGGTACAACGCCTACGCGATGAAGAACCCGATGAACCGCTGGGGGCAACCGAGCGAGATGGCCGGCCCCACCGTGTTCCTGCTGTCGGACGCCGCCAGCTATGTCACCGGCACGATCATCTACGCGGACGGCGGGTGGCTGGCCGCTGACGGTCGGTTCACGCCGCCCGGCATGTAGTGTCGTGAGCACCACGAACTATCGCCTCGCGTTGATCCCCGGCGACGGCATCGGCCAGGAGGTCGCGCCCGCCGCCATGCGGGTGCTGGACGCGGTCGCCGGCCGGGCTGGCATCGTGTTCGAACGCACCGAGTATGCCTGGGGCTGCGATTACTACCGCGAGACCGGGCGGATGATGCCGGCCGACGGACTCGAACGGCTCCGCGACGCCGATGCGATCTACCTGGGCGCGATCGGCCACCCTTCCGTCCCCGATCACGTCTCGGTCTGGGAGCTGATCCTTCCTATCCGCCAGCGATTCGAGCAGTACGTCAACCTGCGGCCGATGCGATTGCTGCCCGGCGTCTCGGGCCCGCTTTCGGGCCGTGGCGCCCGGGACATCGACATGGTGTGCGTGCGGGAGAACAGCGAAGGCGAATACGCCGGCCTCGGTGGCCGGCTGCATCGCGGCACCGCACACGAGGTGGCCGAACAGACAGGCCTCTTCACGCGGATGGGCATCGAGCGCGTGGTGCGCTATGCCTTCCAGCTCGCTCGGTCGCGGCCGCGGCGCCTGCTGGCCAGCGCGACCAAGTCCAACGCGCTGCAGTACTCGATGGTGCTGTGGGACGAGGTCGTGGACGATATGGCGCGGACATTTCCCGAGGTCACGGTGCGGAGGTACCATGTCGACGCGCTGGCGGCGCGCATGGTCACCCAGCCGCAGACGCTCGACGTGATCGTCGCCTCGAACCTGTTCGGCGACATCCTGACCGACCTCGGCGCAGCGGTGTCGGGCAGCCTCGGGGTCGCGCCCGGCGCCAACCTGAATCCCGAACGGCGCTACCCGTCTATGTTCGAGCCCATTCATGGCTCTGCCCCGGACATTGCCGGGCAGGGGATTGCGAATCCGATCGGGGCCATCTGGGCGGCGGCTCTCATGCTCGATCACCTCGGCCACGGCGACCTGCACGCTCGGATCGTACTGGCGATCGAGCACGTCCTCGAGGCTGGGGAGGTACGGACACCGGACCTCGGAGGTCGGCATACCACCAGCGACATGGTTGACGCCATCGTCAACGCGGTCGAGGCGAGCTAGCACGCGTGTGTAGCCCCGGCACGAACGTCTGATAGTGTGGCGCTGTTTCCTGAAGCGCGTGTGAAGGAGGTCGGCCGATGGAGCGTTGGATTCGAATTGCGGGCGCGGTCCTGGCGGTGGTTCTGCTGCTGCCGCCGGCGGCACTGGCCCAGGCGACGGGACAGATTACCGGCCTGGTCACCGACACCCAAGGCGGTGTGCTGCCTGGCGTGACGATCGAGGTGACCAGCCTGGCCACGGGGGCCGTTCGCACCGCGCTGACGGGCGCCGACGGGCTGTACACGGTGCCGCTGGTGCAGCCTGGTGACTACAGCGTCAAGGCCTCGCTGGCCGGTTTCCGGACGGCCTTGCGCGAGAACCTCCGCGTGACCGTGACTGAGACCGCGCGCGCGGTCTTCGAGCTCGAGGTCGGCCAGCTCACCGAGACCGTCACCGTGAGCGGAACGGCGACGCTCGTCGAAACCAGCAACGCGACGCACGGCATCGTCATCGACGAGCAGAAGGTGGTGGACCTGCCGCTGAACGGGCGGAACTTCACCCAGCTGGGCACGCTCATTCCTGGCGTCGTGGCGCCGCCGTCGGGCCTGGGTGGCCAGACCGGCGATGCCACGCCCGGCGGCTTCGGCAACGCGACCGGCGGATTCAACGTCAACGGCATGCGCAACCAGTCGAACAACTTCCTGCTCGACGGCGCCACCAACAACGACACCTTCAACACAGGTTTCGTGCTCCGCCCCCGCCGGACGCAATCGAGGAGTTCAAGATTCTGACGCACGCGTTCGGGGCCGAATACGGGCGCAACGCCGGCTCCGTGGTCAACGTCGTGACCAAGTCGGGCACCAACACCCTCTCGGGCGCGCTCTGGGAATTCAACCGCGACGATGCGCTGCAGGCGAGGAACTTCTTCGCGCCGCCGGATCAGCCGAAACCCGTGCTCACGCAGAA
>DATLLC010000249.1:0-3123 GCA_035538015.1 Vicinamibacterales bacterium | reverse complement strand
CATAGAAGGTCATCGGGTCGGATTCGAGCACCGCCACGTCGTCGATCCGGCCGGAGGGCGTGGCCGGCCCGATAGCGCGGAAGGCGAGGCGGTCGAGCGGCCCGTCGCCCCGCGAGTTCTCGGTCCACACCGGCGTCGCCCGCGGCGGCGCCTGCGCGACCATCGCCACGGTCCCCCCCAACACGGCACTCGCCAGGGCCCAGACAAATCGCTGCTGCATACTGACTCCGTCGTCCCTGGATCAACGATCACGCAATAGACCACCAGATAGATCAACAGATAGATCAACAGATAGATCGACAGATCGATCGTCAGATCAGGCGATCGCCAGATCGATCACCAGATCACCACATCAGCCGATCACCAGATTCGGTCTCACTGTCCTCACGATGGGATCCACGCCGTTCCACGGCATGGCGCCGTGCGTCTGCCTGCCGGTAATCTCGATGGGGAACTCGTCGGCACTCGCCATCAGCGGACCGGAACGGTAAACAATCGTCCCGGAGGTGTACGGGACGACGTGCAGTCCGAACACGGCGTCCACTTTGGGTTCTCCAGCACGCCGGCCTGACCATCGGCTCGGCGCCGCCGGGCCCTTCCTCCGCCGGCTGGAAGATGAACTTCACGGTTCCCGGGAGCTCCGCTCGCATGCGCGAGAGCACCGTCGCCACCCCCATGAGCATGGCCATGTGATTGTCGTGCCCGCACGCGTGCATGACGCCGGTCTCCTGGCCGTCCCACATCGCCTTCTGCGTCGACTTGAAGGGCACGTCCACCTGCTCGACAACGGGAAGCGCGTCCATGTCGGCCCGCAGGCCGACCACCTTGCCGGGCTTGCCGCCCTCGAGGATGCCGACCACCCCCGTGCCCGCGACGCCGGTCTGCACCTCCATGCCCAGTCCGCGCAGGTGGTCCGCGATGATCTTCGAGGTCCGGACTTCCTGCATGCCGAGCTCGGGGGGCTGATGGAAGTCGCGCCGCCACGTGACCACCTGTGGGAGGACTTCCTGCGTCGAGCGATCGATCGCCGCGGTATCGGACTGGCCCTCAGCCGGCGACCAGGCGCCGATCAGCAAGACGACGACGAACGGGGCGAATATGCGCATGCCAAGGCCTTCCCGGGGCCACGCGATTCTACTACCGGACCCTCGGGCTTCCCTGACGACGAGGCCGGCGAGCGACAGGGTTGGCAGACGGTTCGGCTCGGGTGTCAAATGGATGGGTGCAGGCGCCGTCACGTTTCGCACGGCTCCTGGCCGGCCTCTCGATCGTGCTCCTGGCGATTCCCCTCGTCCTGTCCACGCCGTGGGTCAAGGGCTGGGTGTTCGCACAGGCGACCTCTTGGGCACGAAGTCGATATGGCCTCGACATCCGCGCCACGGGGTTCGACTATCGCCTGCGCGACCTGAGCGTAGCGGTCCAGGGCCTGACCGTCGCCGATGTCTCGGCGCCCCATCGCCCAATCGCGAAAGCGGCGCGGCTGGACCTCGATCTCGCCGCGTCCGCGCTCCGGGGACGCCTGGATTTCGACGGCATCCGTCTCCTGAACGCGCAGCTCGACCTCGACTCGACCAGTCCTCGACCGGAGACGGCGGTCACGCCGCCATCGCACGAGACCGCGACCTCCCTGCCCGCGTTCACCATCGACACCTTGCAGGTCGAGAACCTCGACCTTGCCATCGGATTCGAAGACGAGGTGCGGCTGGAGGCTCGCCAGGTGTCAGCGATGCTGCGCGGTCCGGCCGCAGCCGCAGATGGCACACATGTCACAGATGCTCGGACCGCAGGCAAGGATGACCGACGCGCGGCCGATGCACGGCTCGAAGGCGCGCTGACTGCGGCTGGAGGCGTCGCGCTATCGTTCGGGACCGACGAGATCGGCATCGCGTTCGATCGCGCCGAGGCGCGCGTCGCCCTGCAACCGGACGCCCGGCTGAGTGGCTCGCTCACCGCCGTTTCGCCGTTCGGCGAGGTTCGCGCCAAGGGCAGCGTGCCGCTCGCCCTCGACGAGATATTCGAGCTCCGTTACGAGGGCACCGCCGTGCTCGAACAGATGCGTCGCTGGTGGCGTCACGCGCCCGAATGGACGGGCCGAGTGGACCTGAGCGGCGATGTCCGGGGGCCCCTCGGTTCGCCCGAGGCAACGTTCCAGGTGAGCGGACGCGAGCTTGGATGGGAGAGTCTGCACCCGGCTGCACTCGACGCGTCGGGCCGCGTATCGTCGAACGGTCTCACCATCGACGCGTTCGCGTTGGCATCGCGGTCCGCCACGGTGGAGGGCCGGGGCGCACTGGGCTTCCGCGATGGCCAGCAGACCGCGTTCACCGGTAGCTGGACGAACGTGGGGACCGACATCATCGCCAGTCTGTTCTCGTTCCCACTCGAAGCCGCGTCGCGCACGACGCTCGCTGGATCGGCCCGCGTGGCGTGGACCGGTCCGAGTCCGCGCGTTGGCACGCTTGCCGGCCGGGTCGACGCGACGGCCCGCGGCGGGGCCTCCGACGGCTCGGCGATCGCGACCATCGAAGCCGACGGCGGCGATGGCCAGTGGCGTGTCGCCATTCGACAAACGCTCGAGGGCGGGACCCTCGCCGCCCTCCGCGGCGCGGTGACCCTGGACGAAACGCGGATCGCCGATTCGATCGTCATGGGAAAGTTGGTGCTGCAGGGCCAGGATATCCGGGCCGCGCTCGCGCAGTTGCAGCGGCTGGGCCTGCCGCTTCCCGCCGCGGTGGCAGCCGTAGACGCCGAGCGCATCACTTTCGACGCCACGATTAACGGGACGCTCGGCGCTCCGCGCGCCTCGGGTCCGATTCTCGCGGAGGGCGTTCGCGCGGGCGGGCTCGACCAGGTGCGACTGTCGGGTGATGTGGCGCTCGATGCGGAGGGGCTGGCGGTGACGCCATTGGAGCTGCAGCTCTCGGGCAATCGCGCGACCCTGCGCGGCACGTTACCCTGGCGGCGCGACACCGGCAAAGGCACGTTCGAGGCGCACGTTGGAGACCTGGCGCAGCTCACACGTGCTTTGCCTGACTCATGGCGACCGCGCGGCACCGTCGACGCGACCGGCGAGTGGGCGGGCTCGGCGCGAAATCTCGGGATCGGCGCGCGGCTTTCCGGCTC
>DATLLC010000248.1:0-11757 GCA_035538015.1 Vicinamibacterales bacterium | reverse complement strand
GCCCTGGGCAATCCGGCGGCCGCGCCGCGACTGCGCTGACGAACGGCTCACCGTTGCCCCGCTCCTCGAGAGCCGCCAGCGGTTCGGTCGCGCACGCCTGACCCGAGAGGCGACGCTGTTGCTCAGCCACGATCTGGGCCTCGGTGCGCGCCGGCGCCGCCGCGCGCCGCACCGGGGGAGCGGGTGCGGGAGCGACGGCGCGGGCACGGCTCTCGGTCCAGTCCGTTCGGCTGGACCAAAGCGCTTCGGGTACACCGAGCCAGGCACGAGCGGCGGCGCCCTTGTCGCCGGCCAGCTCGAGGCAGAACGCCATCTGGGCGAGATCGCTCGATGCGGCACCCGATGCCGTGGAGGCCAGGAGGAACTGCCCGGCTCCGAGCAGGTACTGGCGCATTCGCAGGTGGCTCTCGCCCAGCCGCCGCGGCCACAAGGCTTCTGTCGCATCGAGGACGTGGCCCTGGCCGGCCAGTCGAGCCGCCTGGCCCTCGTTTCCCGCGGCCACGGCCAGGCCGATCAGGCCATCGCGCACGCGTGCCTCGCGCGGGTTGGCCGCGAGCACGCGCTCGCCGACCGACGTTGCCTCGGGCACCCGCGCCGCGTGCGCGGCCCAGAAGTACTCCACCAGCAGCGGCCCGGTGAACGGCGTCAACCGATCGGCATCCCGGAAGTAGATCGCCGCCGACTCGCGGTGCCCCTGATCGCGAGCGGTGCGCGCCAGCCCGACGAGCGCCGCCGCGCGGGACGCGGTCGCAGAGGTCTGCGCGCTCGTCGACGCCGACACCAGCGTCCAGCACAGCACCACGAGGCCGAGGTCGCGCCACGCCCTCATCGCAGCCCGCCTTCCGGATCCATCCCGAGCTCCGTGCGGTACAGCCGCTCGGCCTCTTCGAGCCGGCCAGCCTCGCGAAGGGCCTGCGCGAGGCGCAGCCGCGACTCCGCGTCGTGCGGCGCTCCCTCGACGATGCGCTCCAGGGCGCGCGCTTGCAGATCGAACTCCGCTCGCTCACGAGCGACGTCGGCGACCCGTTCGAGGACCCGGCGGCTGACTCGCTCGCGCGCCAGCACGCTCCGCGCGGCCTCCGGGAAGCCCTCGTCGGCCACGACCGCGCCGCGGCCGCCGCTGAGCCGGACCACGTCATGATGCTGCACGTAGAAGAGGCCGACCTCCAGACTCACGAGCAGGCCCAGCGCGATCAGCGGAGGCGTGGCCCTCATGCCAGCGCCTCCGTGGACAGAATGTCACGCAGTCCGACGAGGTCGGCCTGGCCGTCGATGCGGAGGCCCACCAGCCAGGCGCGAAACGCCGCGTCGGCGCCGGGCATGGCCGTGGTTCTCATCACCGTGCCCAGGCTGCTCCACTCGCCATCCGGCGAGCGCAGGATCAGCCGTACCACCGTGCCGGTGGCCAACGGCCTTGGCGAGACGAGGCTGAGCCCGCCTCGACTGAGATCGCGGGTCGTCGCGAGGAACTCGCCACCGTCCCGAATCTGCAGCCGGAGCGGCAGGTAGGCTTCGTAGCGCGGCGCACGCAGTGTCGTGCTGCGAAGCACGCGGCTGATGGCCGCGCGTGCGACGCGCACCGACCACGACGGCCGTGTCAGGCGCGTGAAGATCTCCGGAACCGCCATGTTGTACAGGCCATCCGCGAGCCGGTCCGCACCATTGGTTCCGCTGAAGCGAAAGCGCACGCCGTAGGCCACCCACTCGCTGCGCACGCTATCGTGGAGCGAGACGATATCGGCATCGCAATCAAGCGGGTGCGCGCCCAGGTGCACCCGCAGCCGGAGGCGGCCGCCGACGAGGAGGGGCCTTGGCCACAAGAGCGTGCAGCCCGTTTCGGAGAGGTCCAGGGTCACGCCGAGCCACCCGTTGGCGGGTGCATCGAGCAATTCGACGGGAACCGACGTGCGGAACCGTACCGCCTGGCGTTTCTGTGACGGACGCCGCGCGAACGACAGCACGACCAGCATCAGGCTCAGGTTGTAGATCGACCAGAACGCCGCGATGCCCGCTCCCACCACGTCCTCGGTGACGCCGAACCCGAGGCCGAGAGCGCTCCAGACGATCGCCAGGACCGTGAAGACCACCATCGCGTAATGCGGCCACACGGCCCGGTCGTTGCTACCCTCTCCCCCGCGCTTACTGGTCACGACGAAGCGGCCACCACCACCCGCGAGGAACCGCCACGACGCCACGAGCAGCGTGTAGAAGTTCGCCATGTTGAACAGCTCGTCCATGAAAAGCCGTCCGGTACCGCGCGCGAGCAGCTTGTAGGACCCGACGAGCGCCGCCAGGTGCGCGAGATACATCGTCACGAAGGGGCGGTCGAAATTCGCAATCGGAAACTGCCCGGAGAAGAGGATGAGCGGCGGCGCGAGATAGAAGACCAGTTTCGGGAAGCCGATCGTCCAGTGGTACATCGACGCGAAGTAGCAGACACGCTGGGCGAAGGTCAGCCCGCGCCGGGTCAGTGGGTTGAGCCGACGGATGATCTTGAGGTTGCCTTCGGCCCATCGGAGCCGCTGGCTGCTGTAACTCGTGAAGTCCATCGGGGCCAGCCCGGTCACCAGCAGCTCGTTCAGGTAGACCGATTTCCACCCTTCCGACTGCAGCGCGAGCGCCGTGTGCATGTCCTCGGTAATGGTGCCGGTGACCAGACCGCCATGCGGCGCGAGGGCCGAGCGACGGAGTACGGCGCCAGTCCCGCAGAAGAAACTCGCGTTCCAGTGATCCTTCCCTGGCATCACCAGGTTGAAGAACACGTCCTGTTCGCCGTAGAGGCGTCGCTGACGCCAGTCCACGCGGTGTTGGAGCGAATCGAGATTGTGGTAGCGCTGCGGGACCTGCACGACCCCGACCCAGGGATCGGCGAAGAAGCCGAGCGTCCGCTCGAGGAAGTCGGCGCGGGGGACGTGATCGGCGTCGAAGGTGGCGATCAGCGCGCCGGAGGTGCGGGCATACGCGTGGTTCCAGTTCCCCGCCTTCGCGTGCTCGTTGGTGTCACGGCTGACGTACTCGCAACCGAGCTCCTCACAGAGGGCCCGCACCTCCGGGCGCCGCCCATCGTCGAGCACGAAGGTCCGGTGAGGGTAGCGCATGTTGATCGCGCCACGCACCGTCTGGCGGAGCAGGTCCACGTCCTCGTTGCAGGTGGTGATGAAGACGTCGACCGAGACGCCCTCCGGCGGCGGAGGCACGTTCCGGCGTCGCAGCTCCCAGATCTGAAAGTAGTAGAAGGCCAGCGAGAAGAAGCCGTGGATCTCGGCGAGATAGACGGCAAGCGAGAACGCCAACGCATCCGGATTGAGGGTGTACAGTCCCCGATAAATCAGGTAGATCGCGTAGACGCCGAGGCCGACGACCGCCGCACTCTTCCGTAAATTACGGCGAGAGACCGACTCGACGTAGGCCAATGTCGAGTCGGCGTCCAGGGTGGCCTTGGAGATGAATCGCACGATGTGCTGCTGTGACACCGTCAATGTCTCTGTTTGACTCTACTGTCATATACAATACCTTAATAGAGTTTAAAGTCAATACACTTCCAGCCTGGCAATTCAGCGGGGCTACGCCCCGATTGCATTTCACGACACTGACGGGGCCCCGTTGGGGGCCCCGCCAACGTGTCGTATCGGGCAGTGCTGTGCAGGACTGGCTGGCTAGGACGTCGGCACCGGCACCCGCTCGAGGCGGATGGCCGTGGCTTTGAACTCCGCCGTGCCGGATTTGAGATCCTGGGCGTCGATGGTGAGCTGGTTGGTCGGAACCTGTTCCGGGAAATGGAAGGTCATGAACGCCAGGCCAGGTCGCAGCGTTGGATCGATGTACACGGGCGTCATGACGGCGCCCCTGCGCGAGACGACGCGCACCAGCTCCCCGGCCTCGACGCCATACGTCCGGGCGTCCTCCGGCGAGAGATCGATGGTCTCGCCGCGTCGGGTTGGCGATCGATAGGCGCCCGTCTGCACGCCGGTGTTGTACTCCGCCAGGCGGCGGCCGGTCGTGAGCCGCAGCGGGAACTCCGCCGACAGCACGTCCACCGGTGGCTTGTGATCGACCACACTGAATGGCGCCCGCGGCCCCTTGACCGGTCGCTCCCAGAGCCGCGCGTGCAAGAACACCTCGCCCGGGTGATGCTCGTCATAGCACGGCCATCGGAGTCCACGGCTGGCTTCCAGGCGCGCGTAACTCATCCCGGCATGGACGGGCGAGAGCGAGCGCAGCTCGTCCCACACGCGTTCGGCATCGGGCGGGCCCCAGTCGTGGCCGAGGGCCTGCGCGAGGGCGAAGATGATGGCCAGGTCCTCGCGCGCCTCACCGGGAGGATCCACCGTCCGGCGGCTGCGCTGCACGCGCCGCTCGCTCGAGGTCACGGTGCCTTCTGATTCGAAGGCGCCGGCGGCGGCGGGGAACACGACGTCCGCGATCGCCGCGGTGTCGGTCATGAACAGGTCCTGCACGACGAGGAAGTCCAGGCGCGCCATCAGGCGCGCTGCGCGGTGCTGATCCGCCTCGGACTGAATCGGGTTCTCGCCGATCACGTAGGCGGCCTTCAAGTCGCCGTGCTCCATCGCGTCGAACATGGCTGACAGGTGCCAGCCGCGCTCCCGCGGCACCTCGACGCCCCAGGCGCGGTCGAAGCGGGCGCGAACCTCGTCGTTCTCGACGTGCTGGAAGCCAGGCAGCCGGTCGGGCAGGGCGCCCATGTCGCCGCCGCCCTGGACGTTGTTCTGGCCGCGCAGTGGGTTGATGCCGCTGCCCCATCGGCCCACGTGGCCCGTCAACAGCGCCAGGTTGATGAGGGCGAGCACGTTGTCGACGGCGGTGTGGTGCTCGGTGATGCCGAGCGTCCAGCACAACATCGCACGCGGCGCTTTGGCGTAGGTGTGGGCCATCTCACGGATGACGCCGGCGGGGACCCCCGTCACCAGCTCGGCGCGATCGAGAGTCCACGGCTCAACATGCGCCCGATAGGCGTCGAACCCGTCGGTGGCGTGCTCGACGAAGTCGCAATGCATCAGCTCCGCGGCGATGATCTCCCGGCCCACGGCGTTGGCCAGCGCGATGTCGCTGCCGACATCGAGGCCCACCCACACATCGGCCCATTCGGCGGACGTGGTCCGCCGCGGGTCGATAGTGAACATCCTGGCTCCCCGCTTCAGGCCCTTCAGGACGTGGTGGAAGAAGATGGGATGTGTCTCGCGGGCGTTCGAACCCCAGAGCAGGACGCAGTCCGTCGCTTCCATCTCCTGATAGGAGCTGGTGCCGCCACCCATCCCGAACACCGTCGCCAGACCGGCGACGCTGGGCGCGTGTCAGGTGCGGTTGCAGCTGTCGATGTTGTTCGAGCCCATCACCACACGTGCGAACTTCTGCGCGGCGAAGTTCATCTCGTTGGTGCTCTTCGAACAGCTGAACAGCCCGAACGCCCGGCCGCCATACGAGTCCCGGATCGACCGGAGCCCAGACGCCGCCCGCGTGAGAGCCTCGTCCCATGTGGCGGGACGCAAGGGGCCGCCTCGTTCATCCCTGACATAGGGAACAGTGATGCGCTGCATGAGGTGAATGTACAACCGGCAGCCGGGAGCCGGCAACCGGGAACCGGCAACCGACTGAAGGTTACCGTCTGCCGTCTGCCGGTTCCCGGTTCCCGGCCCTAGTCCTCCGTCCACTGCTCCATAGGAATCGAGAGCAGGAGGTAGCGCTTCCGAAGCTCGACCACTCGGACGGGCAGATCCCGAACCGCGAACTCCCGGGCACGGCAGCGGTCGCGCAGCGCTCGAATCTCGATGCGATAGAGATCGTTGATCTGCTCGCGAAGACGTGCCGCCGGCGTATCGGGCCCGGGTGCGAGCCCGTGGCGGGCTAATTCCTCGAGCACGTCGGGACGGTAGCGCGGCATGCGAAGGACTACCCCGGCGGACACGCCAGGCGATCTATGGCCAGACGGGCCCGCTCGGCCATGGCACCGGCCAGGCTGCCCGCCGCCGCGCGGCGGTACGCCGCACAGGCCCCGTGGCTGTCTTGCAGCCGCTCGCGGGCCGCGCCCAGGCCCAATGCCGCCCGTGCGGTGAACGGGCCGTCGGGCACGCGGGCGAAGGCGTCGCCCGCCTCGACGAACCGGTCCACCTCCAGCCAGAGCTCGGCGTCGACGAGATCGATCGGGAGCGGCCACGGAAGATCGACGCCGGCCAGCCGAAGCGACTCGGCCACCGATCGCGCGTGCGCCAGATACACCTGCATCTCGTCGCGCTCGTCCTGTGCCGCGGCCACGGCCGCGCGAAGGATCGCATCGGCGTAGGCGGCCAGCTGCGACAGTAGCGCGGTCGGCGGGCGCGACGCGCGCACGGTGTCAACGCGCGCGAGCACGTCACGCATGCGCTCCAGCGCTTCAGGAGCACCGGCCACCAACGCCAACCGGCGGGCTTCGACCCACCCGTCTACGGCGAGGGCCGCCACGCCAACCTCGGCGCATCCCCCAGGCCACTCGCTCCCCTTCCGCAATCGGTCTGCAGCCACGCCATCGTCGCCACGCGAGAGATCCTGCCGGGCGGCGGCGATGACGGCCTGGGCCGCATCCGTGCCGCACGGATCGGTTTGCGCGAACCCGGTGTGGCTGGCCCCTAACAGGCAGGCCAGCACCATGGCGCTGGCGCGGGCGGCACGACCTGGCTCCGAGGGCCCATGCCAGAGCGACTCCACGAAACGCGCGATGACCTCGACCAGCGTCGGCTCGTCCTGCAGGTGCGGGCCGTGTCCGCAGTCCTTCAGCAGGCGCGCCTCGCAGCGTCCCGAGACGCCGCGCGAGATCGCCCGCAACTGCGCGAGCGTGGCGTACTCGTCGTGCTCGCCTTGCAACGCCAGCACCGGCACGCGGACGCGCGGCAGACGCGCCTCGGCATCGAGCGGCTGGAAGCCGGGCGCCAGCCACGCGTCGTTCCACAACCAGAACGCACCATCGACGTGGTCACCGTGATAGGTCGCCAGCCGCGCGCGAAGGTCGGTCTTGAGGAACGCGTCGCGTGCGTGACGGATGCTCGCGAGAGTCCGCGGCTCGCTGATCACGTGCGCGCCGATGGTCGCGACGGCGCGCAGCAGCGGCGGCTGCGTGGCCGCAAACTCCAAAGCAATGGTGCCCCCATCGTCGTGCCCGATCATCACGCACCCCTGGATGCCTGCGGCATCGAGCATCTCTGGCAAGACCCGGGTGGCTTCGACGTCAAGGTAGCGCGGGCCGGGCGGAGATGGCCACGCACTCGACCCCGCGTAGCCCGTGCGGTCGTAGACGAGCCCGCGGAGTCCCGTACGAGCGCACAAGGCCTCCGGGAACGTACGCCAGAGCTCCACGCATCCCAGCCCTTCGTGGAGGAACACCAGCGTGGGGGCGTAAGGGTCATCGAGCGCGGCCGTCTTCGGTCCCAGCCATCGCGCTCGCAGCCGGCGGTCGGCCAGCTGGAGGAACACGTCCGGTAGGAGGCCGGTGCTCATCCCGTGGGGCGGCAGATCACGCGCACGCGCGTCGTGTCATCCAGGACGCTCCGCGCCGCAAGGCTGCCGGCTTCAATCGTGAACGAATCGAGCCCCACGGTCCCGGCCTGGGGCGGAGGCGCGCCTCGACCGGCCCAGACGTTGAGGCCCAGGTGGTGATGGTAGTCGCCGGCCGCGACGAATAATGCTCCCGGATACCGCCGCAGCGTCGGCGACAATCCGATGTCGGCGCAATAGAGGCGCTCGGCCTCGGCCAGGTCGGGCACGTGCAGGTGCACGTGCCCCATGACAGTGCCCTCCTCGAGGCCGGACCACGGCTGCTCGGCACCGGGTTCGCTCGCCACCCCGTCGAGATCGAGCGGCTCGGTGGCCATGACCACTTCCCCAGCCTCTCGGGTCCAAGTCCCGCGGGGGCGGTCCCGGTAGATCTCGATGCCGAGCCCATCGGGATCGTCGAGATAGAGCGCCTCGCTCACCAGGTGATCGGCCGCGCCCGAGAGCGGCCATTCCCGCTCCGCCAGCCGACGGAGGGATCGGCCGAGGGCGGCGCGGTCCCGGACCAGAACGGCGAAGTGATAGAGGCCGCTCGTGCGTCGATGGCGGGGACCGGCCGCGGGGCGGGCCTCGAGCCGGACGAGGACCCGGCCTCCACGCGGCCCCAGCGCGGCGCGGGCCGGCTCGGACCCAAGCACCGCGAACCCAAGCACGTCGGTATAGAAAGCCAACGAGCGATCCAGATCGGAGACCGTCAGGCTTACCTCACCAATGTGCGCGTCAGCCGGGAGGACGGACACGGTCACATTCTATGCAGGTTGAACGCCTCTAACCCCTCAGCTCACTTGAGTGGTCGTTCCGACGGTTGGCTGATTAGCTGGAAACTGGCGCCAAAGACCGGGAGTTTGGGCTGCTGGCAACGTCAACCCAAGTGAATTGTGGGGTTAATCGCGCCGGAGCGGCCAGAGCAACTGCCGGAGGTACCCGCGAGGCGCCGGGGCGCCATGCGCAAGGCCGTAAGCCGACGGCCAACGGTCGGGCAGATGCGCCGTGCCGAACAGCAGGTCCAACACGGGCAGGTGGACGGCGAAGTTCGTGTCCACCGCCTCGGGCTCGGCGGCGTGGTGCCAGTGATGGAAGCGCGGCGTCGCGAGGATCCACCGCAGCCACGGCCACTCGAAGCGCACGTTGGCATGGATGAACGTGGCTTGCGCGCTCACGAAGACCAGGTAGGCTGCCAACGGCTCGTCGGAGAAGCCGAGCACGTAGATGGGTACGTAGGTGAGCCCCCGCGTCACCGCGATGTCGACGATGTGCAGGCGCGACCCGGCGAGCCAGTCCATCTGCTCGCCCGAATGGTGCACGACACCAGCACCATTAGCCCGAACTGCACGACGCCCGGGGAGGCCTGCACCCAGGCGTGAACCGTCGCCACGCGCGCCCAGTCGAAGAGCAGCATCGCAGGCCGTAGCGTCAGGAGAGTCGTGACCTGCACCAGGATGGCGCTGACGAAGAAGTAGCTGAAGTCCGTGGGCCACGTCTCGCGAAAGAGCGGCTGCTCGGGCAGCCGGGCGAACCAGCGCTCCAGCGGCACGAACACCGCGGAGTACAGAATCAGGCTTAACACAAACCAGTCCAGGCCCAGGAACGGACCGCTACCGAGCTCGCCATCGACCGGGACCTGCGACCCGCCGAGCAGCGCCGCAATGAGGGTGGCGCTCACGGCGACCATGCCCAGCGCCTTGTTACGGCGGAGCACGAGGCTCAGGACGCCGAGCAGGAAGGCACTGATCAGCACCACGTGCAGGAGCGCGCGGACGACCGGCACGGGATAGAGCGCGCGCGCGCCTCGGGTACTGTCAGCCATTCCGGAAAACGGAAACACAGGACGGCGCCGAGCCCCACAAGGCCGCAAATGGCGCCGAGCAGCCCGCTCAGCCACCCGGTGCCGAAGGATGATGATTCGGACGTGTTCCAGTCGAGGCGCATAACAGCTCAGCCATCGTATCGGCCATCTGCAGCTGGACCACAGTCCGGTGGCTTTTCCCGAGAGCGTTGACAGGCGTTGCGGCTACACTTGTGTGCCCTCCATGTAGCTACACCTGAGGTGGGCTTGCAGTCCTGTAACACCGGCTCCGGCGCCACGGTGTCACCGCTATTACTATTACGGCGTCGTAAAAGGTGAATTACCGTGGCGAAACAGCTTCTTGCATATTTGTTGTGCCTGGGAACTCTGCTATCCGTGCCGCCCGTGGTAATGGGACAGCCGCGAGAGGCAGAGAGCCAGACGAGCGTCCAGGGCACGGTTGAGGCAGTCGACTACAAGGGCCGCACCGTGACGATTCGGGGGGTCAGAGGTGGCGTGGTCACCCTCGACGTGCCGCCCGAAGCCATGCGATTCGAGCAGGTCAAGGTCGGCGACACCGTGACGGCCACTTACTACGATCGCGTCAGCCTGCGGCCGAAGCCCGCGGGCGAGCCCCCGGTCGACCGGATCATGGAGCCGACAACGGTGGGCACCCCCGGGGCACTGCCGGGCGCGACGCGCACCAGACAACGGATCACGACCGTGACCATCACCGGTTGGGACCCTGTGAACAGGGTCGTCAGCTTCACCACACCGAACGGCACGGCCTACTCGCGGGGGTTGATGGACACCACCGACGCCAAGATCCTCGAGGATTTGAAAGTGGGCAGCAGCGTGGACGTCACGAGGACCGAAGCCGTCACCGTCGCGGTGCAGCCGGCCGCGACTCCCGACACGTTGCGA
The DNA here is from genome assembly GCA_035538015.1 of Vicinamibacterales bacterium. Classification (GTDB taxonomy): domain Bacteria; phylum Acidobacteriota; class Vicinamibacteria; order Vicinamibacterales; family UBA2999; genus VFZN01. The sequence continues at coordinate 1,508 of DATLLC010000248.1, read as the reverse complement.
AACCGCCTCACGTTCTCGGTCCTGTTCGGCTGGGACAACCAGTTCAGCGGCAAGGTGATCAAGGAAGCCGATGGTCGAACATCGGGAGGGGCGCCAATCAGACTGGACGAAACCACCTACGACGAGGTGTACGGACGGATCGGGGTCTTCAAGCTCGGCGTCGGCTACCGGACCACTCCGCGCACCGAGGCCGTGCTCAACTTCGTGTACTCCAGCAGCGATGCGTCGGAGGATGCGACCCGGGTCGGCACCGTCGGCACGACCCCGATCCCGCTCGATGTCATCTTCACCGAGTATCAGTACTGGGGCTTCGAGGGCGGCCAACGCTGGTTCTTCGCCCGCACGCGTTTCACGCCCTTCGTCGGTTACCTCGTGGGCATCAACCGGCTTCAGGACATCCGCGCCACGTTCGTCAACGTGCCTGCCAACCTCCTGCCCGGGCTAGCCGCGCAGGATGGCAAGATGTTCGAGAAGTCGTGGGCGTTCAGCCTCGGTCCGACCGGTGGCGTGCTCATCGGCGTGGGCCCCTTCGAGGTCATGGCCGAGACGCAGCTGCGTTTCATGGGCGGGCTGTCGGACGTCGACTGGCTGGTCGAGGAAGGCCTGCGTGACGTCAACAGCGAGAGCTCGCGCTGGTCGCTCCCGATACTGGTGGGGGCGCGCATCCGGTTCTAAGCAGGTAATTCCAGGCGCATCGACGACGGCGGCAACGTCTCGGAGTTACCGTGTTGCTGCACACGCGAAGCTCGCTGCCTCGTCGATGCTGCCGCTACCTTTGTATCGCGCGACCTGTGGATGCGGGCACAGCGGACGCGTGCGTACGGCCTTGCCCTCGACGACGTGCGAGGCGGTGATGGCCGTCGGCGCGGCGCCGCGCTCCACCCAGTTCTCGAGCGCCGTCAGCATGTCGAACTGGTTCGGGCCCGGCCCGCCGCTGCAGTGGTGCATGCCCGGAACGAAGTAGGTGCGCAGAAACGTGTCGGCCGTTGCCTGACCGCCGACCGCCTTTACCACGGCCTCGTGATAGGCGAGCGTGCCGTAGGCGCTGATGCCGGGGTCCGACCATGCGTGATAGAGGATCAGCTTGCCGCCTTCTTTCTGGAATGGCCGCAGATCCGAATCGAGGGGGCTGAGGATCTCGGTCATGGTCTTCATCCGCGGCAGATCGCGGTCCGCGTCGAACTTGCGCCAGTCGTACCCGGGGTCGTCCTGGTCGAGCGACAGGAACTTGAAGTTGAAGTCCATCAGCGTGTAGCCGGATGGCAGCGTCTTGCCGGTGTAGGCCAGCGAGCCGTCGGCCAGCTTTTCGGGTACCTCGGCGCCGCTGATCCACTGGCGCCAGCCGGTCGCGCCGCCTTCGTGTCCAGGCGGGAACCCGTAGGCGTAGACATCACCGTTCTTCAGTTTCGTCCCGGCATAGACCAGCTTCACGACCTCGAGCTGGCCGCTCGTCAGGCTCGTGCCTGACGCGGCGTGCCCGCTGCATGCCAACGTCGAGGGGTCGAAGC
>DATLLC010000247.1:0-14879 GCA_035538015.1 Vicinamibacterales bacterium | reverse complement strand
GCCCTCCAGTGAACGCGTCATCGTCAAGTCGTCGGCGTAGTCGAGATCGCTGCCGACCGGGATGCCCATGGCGATTCGGGTGACCCGGGCCCCGAGCGGCTTCAGCAGCCGAGCCAGGTAGATCGCGGTGGCCTCGCCTTCGACGGTGGGATTGGTGGCCAGGATGATCTCTTCCACGCCGCCCCCGGCCATGCGCGCCAGAAGGCCCTTGATCTTGAGGTCGTCAGGCCCGACCCCGGACAGCGGCGAGATCGCGCCCATCAGCACGTGATACGTGCCGCGATGACCGCCGGTCTTCTCGATGACGTTGACGTTCTGCGGCTCCTCGACGACGCAGATGGTGCGAGGATCGCGCTGGTCGTCGGCGCAGATGCCGCACGGATCGACGTCGGTGATGTTGTTGCAGATCGTGCAGTAAGTGACGCGGTCCTTGACCTGGCGGATGGCCTCGCAGAGCCGCTCGGCATCTTCCCGCGGCGTGCGCAGGATGTGGAAGGCCAGGCGCTGCGCGCTCTTCCCGCCGATGCCCGGCAGGCGCTTGAACTGGTCGATGAGTTGCTGAAGAGACTCGGGGAGCACGGGGTTGGGGTTCTCGGGTTCTGGGGTTCTGAGGTTCTGAAGTTCTGAGGTTCTGAGGTTCTGAGCCCTAGATGCCTGGCAGTCCCAGGCCCGACATCATGCCGCCAATCGACCGCTTCAGCTCCTCGTCTACCTTGCGATGCGCATCGTTGACGGCCGCCACGATCAGGTCCTGCAGCATGCCCACATCGTCTTTCGACACCACCTCGGGATCGATAGTCAAGGTGAGCAGGTGCTTGTGTCCGTTGACGGTGACCGTCACCATCCCGCCGCCGGCGGTCGCCTGCATACGCAGCTCGCTCATCTGCTGCTGAAGGCGCTCCTGCGCCTCCTGCGCCTGCTTCATCATTGCCTGAAGATCCATGATGCCCCTGCTCCTTGATCCCTGATCCCTGATCCCTGACCCCTGATCCCTGACCCCTACTCGTCCTGGACGGTGGTCTTCTCGACCGGAAACACTTCGAGCAGATGGCGCACGGTCTCGTGCTCCAGAGCGGCGGCCTTTCGCTCGCCGGTCAGGGGCGCCGGAGCCACGGGCGGTGGAGCTGGCGACGCTGCAGTGCTGGCGTCAGTGAAGACGATGTGCACCGGCAGCTTTTCGCCGGTGATTCTCTCGACAATCCCCTGCACCCAGGCGCGGTTGTCCTCGCACTGCGCCTTCGGGACCTTCTGGTTCGGCTGAAAAGTGAAGGTGACGCCCGACGCGCTCGCGTCGATGCTGAACGCCTGGGCGACGACGAGGTTGTAGAACGTCGGCTTGGCCGCCTTCACCTCGGCCAGAAAGGCGTCGCGATATGACGCAGCGGACGCGACCGTTGCGGTCGGAGCGGGGGATGCGGCGGCGCCAACCGGACGAGGGCCTGATGCGACGCCTCCCGGTGCGGTTCGGCTCATTGACATTCGTGCCGCTCCGGCCCCGGCCGAGGGCGTCGGGTTGTAGGCCGGTCGCGGCGTCGCCGGCGCCGAGCTCATCGCACTTGGCGTCCGTCCCGCGCCCGTCGCCCCTCTCGCACCCGCCGCACCGGTCAGGAGGTCGGTCAGCGGCACCAGTTTGCGCAGGTGCATGAGGCGAAGAAGGGCCATCTCCATGTTGTAGCGCGGCTGATCGGATCCCCGAATCTCCTGCTCGGTCCGGGTCAGCAGATCGAAGCCGCGGAGCAGGTCCTCGCGCGACCACCGAGCCACGAGCTGGAGCAGTCGCTCACGATCGCCGTCGCCGACGACGTCCGGATCCGAGGCGCGGGCCTTGTCCACCGACACGATCAGGAGATCGCGCATCGCCCGCGCCAGCTCGCGGCAGAGGAGACGCAGGTCGTAGCCGCGCTCGATGGCGCGCTCGGTGAGCGCAAAGGCTGCGGGCGCGTCCTCGGCGACCACCGCCTCGAGCATGTCGAAGACCAGGTCGCGCCCGACGAGCCCGAGTACCGTGACCACGTCTTCGCTGGTAATGGCCTCGCCGGCGAAGGCTCGCACCTGGTCGAAGGCGCTCAGCGAGTCGCGCATGCTGCCCTCGCCGGCCCTCGCCAGCAGCAACAGCGCGGCGTCGGGCACGGTGATCTGCTCCTGGTCGGCGATGAAGCGCAGGCGATCGGCCACGGTCTTCGCGGAGATCGTCCGGAACTCGTGAACCTGGGCGCGCGACAACACCGTGTCGGGGATCTTGTGGAGCTCGGTTGTCGCCATCATGAAGATGACGTGCGGCGGCGGCTCCTCGATCGACTTGAGCAGGGCGTTGAACGACGAGGCCGAGAGCATGTGCACCTCGTCGATGATGAACACCTTGTAGCGGTTGCGGACCGGCGCAATCGAGAGGCCTTCGATGATGACCTCACGGACGTTGTCGACGCCGGTGTGGGTCGCCGCATCGATCTCCAGCACGTCGATATCGCGGCCCTCGGCGATCTCGACGCAGGCGTCGCACACCCCGCACGGATCAGGCGTCGGCCCCTGCACGCAGTTGAGCGCCCGGGCGAGGATGCGGGCGCTGGTCGTCTTGCCGCACCCGCGCGGACCCGCGAACACGAACGCCTGGGCGATCCGCTTGCTCTTGAGCGCGTTGCGCAGGGTCCTGGTGACCGCCTGCTGGCCGAGTACGTCTTCGAATCGCTGGGGCCGCCACTTGCGGGCGAGAACCTGGTAGGACATCAGAATCAGTGCCGGGTGCTGGGTGCCGGGTGCTGGGTACCGGGTGCTGGGTGTCGGGTGCTTGGTGCCGGGTGCCTGATGCTGTGCCCCTCCACTCTGCACCCTGCACTCATTCTGGGCCCTACCGCGACCCGGAATGGCTGCACACATCACGGTTACGACTTAGCGCTGCTGCCTTCCGGCCCTGACGCGGTTCGCCGCCCTGAGATTGCACAGGTCCCGGGCCGCGGTGCGGCCCGCCACCGGTGAATGGCCCGGCCCCTCGTGCGGTCGGCCGGTCCGGTGGTGGAACGAATTATCAGTGTAGCACTCTGGGGGTTCTGAGGTTCTGGGGTTCTGAGGTTCAGGGGGTCTTACCCCGAGACCCACGACCCAAGACCCCAGGTATCCGCATCAGACCTCCCCCAGCAGCGACGAGGCCAGGCGATCGTAGAGATCGACGGCGCCCAGAAGCTCGTCGACACGGACGTGCTCCCTATCGGTGTGTGCCACGTGGATGGAGCCGGGGCCGAGCAGTAGAGGGGTGCCCCAGTTGGACAGCAGGGGGATGTCGGTCGTGTAGGCGAACACGGCGGACTCGAACCCTTCGCGCGTGTCGAGTTGAACGGGCGGCACTTCGAGCACCTCTTCCACTTCGGCGCGATCGGCGACGGAAGCCGCCAGTGCCGCGCGAATGTCGTCGTGAGGGCCCACGCTGCGGAAGAGAACCTCGGCAGAGGCGCGTGCCGGCACGACGTTGGGCGCGATGCCGCCCTCGATCAGACCCACCGTGTAGTGCGTGCGGCCAAGCACCGAGTCATCCGGCCACGACACCGCACGCAACGACACCAGCACGTCGATGAGGGCCTCGATGGCCGAACGGCCAAGCGACGGATAGCCTGAATGGGCGGCCACGCCCTCGGTCCGGAGTCGAACGCGAAACACACCCCGCGTGGCGGCGCCAAGCCGGTTGTCCGTGGGCTCGCCGTTGATGAGATACCGGCTGGGCGACGCGATGCGGTTGGCCGCCACCGCGCCCTCGCTGCCGCGCTCTTCGCCCGCCACGAAGACGAGGCCCACGCGCGTGTCGCCGCGCTGACGGATCCGGTCCGCCGCCGCCACCTGTGCCGCAAGGATGCCTTTGGCGTCGCACGCGCCGCGCCCGTAGAGAACACCATCCTCGAGGCGGCTCGGGAAGAACGGCGGAACGCAGTCGATGTGCGTGGACAAGACGACGTGGGGCTCTCCCACCGCGGCGATGACGTTGAGACGGGTGGGGTCCTGATCGAGGGGCTGCTCGAGCACCGAGTAGCCACGGTCGCGGAGGAATGCGGCCAGGACCTGGGCGGCTTCGCCCTCGCGACCGGTCGTCGAGTCGATGTCGATGAGCTGCCGGGCCAGCGCGATGGGATCTACCGGATCCACGACTCGAGCTCCGTGCGGGTGTCGGTGCGATCGTCGCGGTATTTCACGATGACCGGCGTCGCCAGGGACAGGCCCCAGTCGCGACCGGCGCCCACCGTCACCAAGCGAGCGCCCGGCACGACCACGGCACCTTCCGGAATGACGAGGGGCTGGCCGGGTTCCGGCTTGATGATCCGCGCATGCGGCAAGTCGTAGACCGGCGTCGAGCCGGTGAGGATGGTGCCCGCCGCAATGACCGCCCGGCTCTTGATCACCGCGCCCTCATAGATCCCGGTGTTCCCGCCCACCAGCACATCGTCCTCGACAATCACCGGCAGTGCCCCCACCGGCTCGATGACGCCGCCCAGTTGCGCCGCCGCACTGACGTGCACGCGCGCCCCGACCTGCGCGCACGAGCCGACGAGCGCGTGCGAGTCGATGAGCGTTCCCTGGCCCACGTAGGCGCCGATGTTGACATACATCGGCGGCATGCAGATCACGCCCGGGGCCAGATAGGCGCCTTCGCGCACGCTGGACCCACCCGGCACGATCCGGATCCCCGCCCCGGGACCGGGACGCTTCAAGGGCATGGTGTCCTTGTCGTAAAACGGCAGCCCGGCGGTGAGGTCCACGATGTCACCGAAACGGAAGCCGAGCAGGATGCCCTGCTTCACCCACTGGTTCACGCGCCAGCCGGTGGGCTGGCTGGCATCGGGCTCGGCCGCGCGCACCTGACCGGCACCGAGTGCCTCCTGCAATGCGGCAAAGGCGTCACGAGCCGCGTCCTTGTCTGCCGCCGCCCCTGCCGCGAACAACTGCTCGATCGTCTCTCTCACGCCTGGCGCCCTTCCGATCTCGTCACGCTGCTCCCTCCCTCCAGGTGGGAGTTCCTACGACATCCGCACCGTCCCCACCACCTCGTGGAGCGCCGACAGAATCCGATCCTTCGCCCCCTGCCGCGGCGGCACCATCGGCAGGCGGTACACCTCTTCGCACAGCCCCATCGCCGCCACGGCGAACTTCACCGGGCCAGGGTTCGGCTCGACGAAGTTGACGAGCAACAGCGGCAGCAGGCGGTGGTGCAGCGCGCGAGCGGCGTGATAGTCGCCGCGCTCTGCCGCTTCCACCATCTGGACCATCTCCGCGGGAATCTCGTTCGATGCCACCGAGATGATGCCGCGGCCTCCGATCGCCATCAGCGGCAGCGTCATCGCGTCATCGCCCGACAGCACCACGAAGTCGGGCGGCACCGCGTGCACGATTTCCGCCATCTGCTGCATGTTCCCCGACGCCTCCTTCACGCCCACGACGTGGGAAATGGTGGCGAGGCGCGCAACGGTTGGCGCGTCCATGTTGCAACCGGTGCGGCCGGGCACGTTATAGAGGACGATGGGCAGGGGCGTGGCGTCGGCGATGGCTGAGAAGTGCTGGAAGAGACCTTCGGGCGTGGGCTTGTTGTAATACGGCGTCACGGACAACAGCCCGGACGCACCCGCTTTCTGCATCTCCTTCGCTGCGTGCACTACCTCTTTGGTGTCGTAGCCCCCCGCGCCGGCCAGGACCGGCACCTGCCCATGCGCCTCTTCCACGACCAGTTCGACGACCCGACGTTTCTCGCGATCCGAAAGCGTGGGCGTCTCTCCGGTGGTGCCGCAGGGCACCAGGAAATGCACGCCGGCCTCGATCTGCCGCCGCGCCAGGCGCTTCACCGCCGCCTCGTCCACCTCGCCACCCCTGGTGAACGGCGTGATCAACGCCGTCCCGACTCCGGTCCAAGCCTCCCTCATGGCATCCCCTCCATCCCGCTTTCGAGTACGTCTCTCATGCCGAACCACCCCCGGCGTCCGATCACCCATCGCGCCGCCACCAGCGCGCCGCGAGCGAACACCGCGCGATCGCGCACCGTATGGGTGAGCTCGATCGTCTCGGACGGACCGTCGAAGCCCACCGTGTGAGTTCCGGGAGTGAAGCCCACACGCGTGGACGACACGTCGATGGCGCGCGGAAACCCCGCGTGCTCCATCCCCGCCTTGAGCGCCAGCGCAGTGCCGGATGGCGCATCCTTCTTGCGGTCGTGATGCGTCTCGTGAAGCCAGGCGCCGAAGTCGGGGTGCGGAGCAAAGCGTCGCGCCGCCTCCTCGACCACGAGCTGGAACACGCTCATGCCGAGCGAGAAGTTCGCCGCCGCCACGACGCCGATACCCGCCTCGGCGGCGACGGCGCGCATGGCCGGCTCGTGGGCTTGCCACCCGGTGGTGCCAATCACGACGTTGATGCCGCGCGCGGCCAGGGGCGGCAGGTTCCCGGGTACGGCCTCGGCGACGGTGAAGTCGACAGCGACATCTGCTGCGCCGAAGGCGCCCTCAGCGATGGTCCGCGCGCTGTTGCCTGACTTCACGATGCCCGCCACTTCGAAACCGTAGTCCGCGGCCAGGGACTCGACGAGGATGCCCATCCGCCCGCGGCCGACGACGAGCAGACGCGGCATCGATGTCAGCCCCGGGTGCCAGCCACGGAGGCCGGTACGGGATAGGGGGCGAAAAAGGTGTCGTGCAGGCGGCTGAGCGTCGTTGGCACGTCGCGTTCGCGGATGACGAACGTGATGTTCCGCCGCCCCGCGGCTTGCGAAACCATCCGCAGTGGAACGTCACCGACCGAGGTCAGGACCCGCGCCGCGACGAACGGATCCCGCTGCAGGCCGTCACCGACGACGCAGACAATGGCCATCTGCGGCTCGCACGACACCTCGGCGAAGGCCGAGAGCTCGGTCACCACGTCCGGTAGCCGCCGCGTATCGTCGACGGTGACCGACACGCTCACCTCCGAGGTCGTGACCACGTCCACCGGCGTCTTGAAGCGCTCGAACACGGCGAACAGCCGGCTCAAGAAGCCGTGCGCCATCAGCATGCGCGACGAAGTGATGTCCACCACCGTCACGCCCTTCTTCGCCGCCACGGCGGTGAGCGGCCGGTCGGCCAGGGGACGCTCGGCCGTGATGAGCGTGCCGAGCGCATTGGCCCGCTGCGAGTTCAGGATCCGAACGGGAATGTTCCTGGCGACGGCCGGCTGAATGGTCGCGGGGTGCAGCACTTTGGCGCCGAAGTAGGCCAGCTCCGAAGCCTCGGCGAACGAGATGTGCGGCACCAGATGCGGATCCTTGACGATGCGCGGATCGGAGGTGAGCATGCCGTCCACGTCGGTCCAGATCTGGATCTCGTTGACGCCCAGGCAGGCGCCGATGATGGCCGCCGAGTAGTCGGAGCCGCCGCGGCCAAGCGTGGTGGTCACGCCCTCGCGCGTGGCGCCGACGAAGCCGCCGATGACCGGAATGCGGCGCGCGGCCAGCACCGGGTCCGCATGTGTCATCAGGGCCGTGGTGGTCTCGGGCAGCTGTGGCGCTGCCGCCTGGTGCTCGGCGTCGGTGACCAGGACTCGGCGCGCGTCCACCCACGTCGCCGGCAGCCCCTCGGCGTTGAGGGCGGCCGACACCAGCCGGCTGCTAAGGATCTCGCCGGCCGCGGCAATGGTATCCATCCAGCGCGCCGACACCTCGCGCAGAACGCCGAGAGCCGAGACGAGGCGTTCGAGCTCGACGAACTCGTCGTCGAGCTCCTCGAGCAGCCTCGCCCGCAGCGCGTCGTCGGCCACCACGGCCGCGACGGTGTGGTGACGCTGCTGCAAATCGCGCACGCTGGCCCGCGCGCCGTCGATGTCCCCGGCCCCCGCCTGTGCGGCCAGACCCAGGAGCCGATCGGTGACGCCCGAGAGCGCCGAGACCACGACGATGGGCCCGCGCGGATCGCCACCTTCGCGCTGCGCCTCGGCCTGGCGCTCGGCCCGCACGATCGCCATCAGGCGCTCGATGGCCGCGCGATCGGCCACCGACGTCCCGCCAAACTTCATCACCACCATGTTCCGGACTCCCGCTTGCCGACTCGATCTAGTCCAGGATGCCCTGCGCGCGCATCAGCTCCGCGTTCAGGATCGCCGCACCGGCGGCACCGCGCACCGTGTTGTGCCCGAGCGCGACGAAACGCGTGTGCAGCACGGGGCAGGCGCGCACGCGGCCGACGCTGACCGCCATGCCGCATCCGAGATCCGCGTCCAACCTCGGCTGCGGACGGTTCGGCTCCTCCATTACCACGATGGCGGGTTCGGGCGCCGTCGGCAAGCCCAGCTCCTGCGGTCGGCCCGTGAACTCCCGCAGCGCCTGGACGACGTCCGCGGGCGTCGGCTTCAGGCCGAGGTCCACCGAGACGGTCATGGTGTGGCCGTCGAGGACGGGGACGCGATTGGTGTGCGCGCTGATCACCGCCGGATGGGGCGCGCGCCCACAATCAGTGCCGAGGATCTTCAGCGTCTCGCTCTCCATCTTCTCTTCCTCGCCGCCGATGAAGGGGACGACGTTGCCCAGAATGTCGAGCGAGGGCACGCCCGGATACCCGGCGCCGGAAACCGCCTGCATGGTCGAGACCACCACGGCGCGGATGTCGAAGGCACGGAGGGGCGCCAGCGCCAGGGCGAGGACAATCGTCGAGCAGTTCGGGTTGGTGACGATGGCCCCGGTCCAGCCCTTCTGGCGGCGCTGCTCGGGCAGCACTTCCAGGTGCTCCGCGTTCACTTCGGGAATCAGCAGGGGCACCAGCGGATCCATCCGGTGGTTGCGGGCGTTGCTGACAACGATGTGGCCCGCGGCGGCGAAGGCGCCTTCGATCTCGCCGGCGACCGAGGCGTCGAGGCCCGAGAAGACGACCTTCGGCCCGCGACCGGGTGTGCACGCCTCTACGATGCGGCCGGCGGACGCGTCGGGAATGGGGGTGGACAGTCGCCACGGCGCGACGGTCTTGTAGTTCTTCCCCTCGGAACGTTCACTGGCGGCCAGCCAGGTGAGGTTGAACCACGGATGCCGCGCGAGGCGGGTGACGAATTGCTGGCCCACCATACCCGTGGCGCCGAGCACGCCGACGTCGATCCTCTCCACGTGTCCTCCCGAACAACAAAAAACCCGCCTGGGCATCTGCCGCGGCGGGTGTCTGCTGACCCTTCGTAGGGCCGGTCGATGGTTCGGTTGCTTACAAGGTGAACCAGTGACCCACGACTCCCGACGCGCCACACGCCCGCTTTCGGGTGGTGCACTTTCGCGTCGAGGTCTTGGCGATCACGTGGGGAGTATAGCACGGGGGTTCAAAGCACGGGGGTTCATTAGCGCAGGGGTTCAAAGCACGGAGGTTCAAAGCACGGAGGTTCAAAGCACGGGGGGTTCAAAGCACGGGGGTTCGAAGCGCGGAGGCTCCGAAGCACGAAGGTTCGAATCACGGAGGTTCAGGCTTCCTCCGTCAGGAAGGGGATCAGTTCGGCCAGGGTCTCGGCGGGCGCCTCCTCCGGTAGGAAGTGTCCGGCGGCGAGGGACTTGCCTTGGACGTTCACCGCGTGGCGGCGCCAGATGGTCATCACGTCGTACAGCCTGCCGACCGTGCCGCGCTCGCCCCAGAGCACGAGCAGCGGGCAGGTGACCGTGCGGTCGCCGGCGGCGGCGGAGTGCTCGAGATCGATGGTCGCGCCGGCGCGGTAGTCCTCGCACGTGGCGTGAATCGTCTCGGGATTCCGGAAACAGCTGGGCCCTGAAGCCGGGGAAAAGCGGCGCGCCCTGGGCCAGAACCGGCCGAGTGGCCGCCAGCAGCGCCGGAGCTCCCAGCGACGCCTTGAGGACGCTGCGACGGTCGAAGGTCACTTGTTCCATGTGATGCGTCCAGCCGGGACGAGAGATTATAGCCACGCGTCTTCGGGCTCGCGTCACGTGCAGGCGGCGTTTACTGGGCTCCCCAGGAAGCTGGGCGGCGGCGGGATGGGCATCGTCTACGGAGCCGAGGACAGGCGCCTGCAGCGCTCGGTCGCGCTGCAGTTCCCGCCTATCGACGTCCAGCTCTTCGCGATCGGAGGTTAGTGGTGAAGCACCTGGTGGACCAGGGCGATCGAAATCGATCCCTCGCCGACGGCAGAGGCGACGCGCTTGACGTTACCGCCTCGCACGTCGCCAACCGCGAAGACACCGGGACGACTGGTTTCGAGAAGATAGGGTGGTCGGCTGAGCGGCCAGGCCGCAGCGGCTAAATCGTCCGGCGAGAGATCCGGACCCGTCTTGATGAATCCTTTGCCATCGAGCACGACGCACCCGTTGAGCCACTCAGTATTGGGCACCGCCCCGGTCATCAGGAACACATGCCGGATGTCGTGAGTCTCCTGACGGCTTTGATCGTCGCGCCATCGAACGCGCTCGAGATGGGAGTCTCCTTCGAGACCGACGATTTCGGTGTAGGTTCGTAGCGCGATCGCGGGATGGTCCTCGATTCTCCGAATGAGGTAACGCGACATCGACTCTGCCAGTCCCCCGGCACGAACCAGCATGTGCACTCGGCCGGCCGTCTGCGCGAGAAAGACGGCGGCCTGCCCCGCGGAATTACCGCCGCCGACCACGCCGACCTCTTCGCCCACGCATAACTGCGCCTCCATCGGAGTGGCGGCGTAGTACACGCCCGCGCCCTCAAACCGCGCGATGTGGTCGACGGCGGGCCTGCGGTACTGGGCCCCGGTCGCGATGATCACGGCGCGCGACGCCACGAGCGGCCCGCCGGCAATCTGCACGACGTAGGGCTCCCGGCCGCAGACCAACCCGGTTGCGCCTTTCGCGATCATGATTTGCGCACCGAACTTCTGGGCCTGCGCGTAGGCGCGCGACGTGAGCTCCAGGCCTGAAATGCCGGTCGGAAACCCCAGATAATTTTCGATTCTGGAGCTCGCCCCGGCCTGGCCTCCCGGCGAGTCCGACTCGAGCACCAGGACGTCGAGGCCTTCCGACGCGCCGTAGACCGCGGCCGCCAGGCCCGCGGGCCCACCGCCGACAATCACGAGATCATTCACGTGCGCCTGATCGATGGCCTCGTTGAAGCCCAGGCAGTCGGCGATCTGCTGGTTGCTCGGATTCCGCAGCACGGTCTCCCCGCGGCAGATCAGCACGGGCACATCAGCCGCGCTCACATGAAACCGATCGAGCAGCTCCTGCGCGTCGGCGTCGCGATCCAGATCGATGGATACGTGTGGATGTCCGTTGCGGATCAGAAACTCCTTCACCCGTAGCGTGCCGGCGCAATGCGTTGACCCAATGACGACGACATCTCCGAGACCGCGGGCAATCAGCTCGACCCGTCGGAGGATGAACGCCCGCATCAGAATCTCGCTCAACTCGGCGTCGGTCTGGACGATGCCGAGCAAGTGCTCGCGGTTGAGCTCGATCACTTCCCCAGGCTCGCTGACCCGGAGCTGGGCCATCGACCGGCGGCCCGTGATCATGTTTCCTTCGCCGGTGAACTGGCCGCGCCGATGGGTGACGATCAGCGTCTCGGTCGCGTCCGATGGCCGAACCACCTGGAGCTCGCCGCTGACGACCACAAAGAACGGGACGGACTTTTGCCCAACCTCGATCAGCACCTCGCCACGAGCGGTCGGACGACGGCGTCCATGCGCCGCGATTCGTGCGACCTGCGCGTCCGTCAACGTCGGGAACAGCCGCTCGGCGGCAGAGGCCGTAGTGGGCGGCAGCGGCTGTTGCGGGCCGGAAGGGCTCATAGGGCGTGCACGATGGTTTTACTCGAGGTCCAAGGGTCGGATCATTCCTGCTCGGCCAGCACCTGCGCCCGCGTCTTTCCGTACGGATAGAAACGCGCCTTCTCGCCCTTGGCCCAGGCGGTTCGCTGCTCCCCGCTGCTGATGTCCCAATCGGGACGGCAGCGCTGCAGGACGGCGCGCAGGTCGAGGCGCAGCTCCTCCACCGTCGGTCGGCCGAAGAACCAGTAGCCGTTGTAGATCTTGTAGACACGCAGGCCAGGCTCGAGCACCAGCGTGTGCGGAACCATCGGGTTGTGATGCGGGTCGGTGTACTCCGCGATGTCGAGTTCCTTCTGCAGTTTGCGCCCTGGGTCCGAGAGAAACGTCCACTGGGCGCCGACGCCGGCGCGGAACTCGTTGGTCTCGAGCAGGTTGCCGGTCGAGATGGTCACCAGGCGGCAGTAGCCGACCTCGGTCTCGCGATGGAGGTGCAGGAGCCCCTCGTGTTGTCTCCTGTCTTTCGGGCAGAAACCGCCGCGGGACAGCACCAGCACCAGTGGATCGCCTCCCTGCAACTCGGAGAGCGTGCGGTGCTTCCCGCGGTGGTCTGGCAGCTCGTAGTCGGGAAAGACAGCGCCGGGAACGATGTCGGGCCGCATGCCGCTATCTATGCCGGCGCATGGTCGCGGGTGCCTTCGGTGTGGAGCGTGGCATCCCTGGCCGCCTGGTCGGGAGTTCTCCCGCGCTCGCGCGCAACGATGTACGGGGCGTACCAATCCGACCAGTGGTGCTTCGGAGCGGTCGGCTCGTACCCGCCGTGGCGCTCTTCCGTTTCGCGCAGGAGCTCGGTCAGCGTCACGACATCCGAGCTGAGCCCTCGTCCGGGAAGCCGCGTCGTAACTTCTTGAAGCAGCCAGCCGTTGCCGTCCGGATCACTGAATGAGGCGAAGGAGAAGTAAGAGCGGCCGTCCGGATCAGGGCCGGGCGTGCGTCCCTTGGTCCCGGCGGTAAGAAGGCCGGCTTCGAAATGGAACACTTCGCTCACCTCGACGCCGTGTTCAATCAGCCGGGCGCGTGCTGCCCCGAGGTCGTCGACCACGAGGAACGTTCCCTGAACCGATCCCGGCACGGCGGGCGTGAACCCCTTACCGAACATGACGGAGCACGGCGAGCCGGGAGGTGTCATCTGCACGAGCCGCCACTCGTCACCGCTCGCGAAATCGGCGTCCAGCCGCCAACCCAGGCTCTCGTAGAAGCGCTTGGCGCGATCGACGTCGGACACTGGAATGACGACGACCTCGAGCTTCGTATCGACCGTGCGGGCGCCCTGGCCTTGGGTAGCGCGCTCGTTGCTCATCTGTGTGCTGCTCATTTGATCACCTCCGTCGTGGAAGGATGCGCGCCCACAGTCCAATCGTCCATCAGATTTTGTCCGGCTTCTTCCCGACTCGGCTGTGACGAAGGTATAGATCAATCGGTTTCGGCCGACCGCGCGTTCCCGATCGCGCAACCTTCCGGGCGCTCGCCACCGTGAAGTGGCCATGGTTGCCCGGCGACGATGATTCGGATGACCACGAATGGCCGAGCTGGCGCATGCTCGTCTCACATGCGCATGAGCTTCCAGTCCAGTCTTCGGGTGGCAATCCCGGCGGCACTGCTCGTTGCGGCGCTGGCGTCGAGGCTGACTTCGCAGGGCGCGGCCGCAACGGCCGCAGTCGACTTCGCGGCCGGGCGAAGCGTGAACTCGGCGTCGGGGGTCTCTACGAGCGCCATCACGCAGCCGGACAGGGAAGCGGCGTGGATCGTGCCGCATCGGCCGCGCTTGTGGCGCGCTGATCGGGCCTCGGCTGCGGCCGGGGCCATCCGCACCGGGCGTGGCTGGCTGCAGACGCGAGCAATCACCCATACGATGAGGATTCCTCGTGGACCCATACCATCGTCCAATAGACCCGCGTCTGCGCTTCCGGTGTAATCGACTTGTGAATGGCCGGCCACTCGAGGCTGAAAGAGAGGACTTATGACAGCGCGCCAGCTTGAACGTGCCGTGCTTGCCGGCGGTAGCTGAGCTTGGCGTCAAGCCGGTGCGATCGTGTCGTCGATACCTTCGTCTGATAGATCCCACCGCGCACGTCTGGTTTCATGGCGCGACCACCAGCCGAGGAGCATGCAATGAGAACTGTTAAAGCCGCGGCAGTCCAACTGAGCCCCGTGCTCTACAGCAAAGGGGCGGGAGTTGTGGCGTCCATCGGCGTCAACGAACGTGACGGCGGCACTCTTTACAACACGCAGCTTCTCTTCGATGCCGACGGCGCCTTGATCCAACGGCGCCGCAAGATCACGCCCACTTACCACGAGCGCATGGTGTGGGGCCAGGGCGACGGTTCGGGCCTGCGCGCGGTTGACAGCAAGGTCGGCCGCATTGGTCAGCTGGCGTGCTGGGAGCATTACAACCCCCTGGCGCGCTACGCGATGATCGCGGACGGGGAGCAGATCCACTCTGCCATGTATCCGGGTTCCATCTTCGGCGACCGGTTCGCCGAGCAGACGGAAATCAACATCCGGCAGCATGCCTTGGAGTCTGCGTGCTTCGTGGTCTGCGCGACAGCCTGGTTGAATGCCGATCAGCAGGCGCAAATCGCCAAGGACACCGGCTGCAGCATCGGCCCGATCTCTGGCGGTTGCTTTACGGCGATCGTGGCACCCGATGGAACGCTGATCGGCGCACCGATCCGCTCCGGCGAAGGCGTGGTCATCGCCGACCTCGATTTCATGCTCATCGACAAGCGTAAGCAGTTGATGGACTCGCGCGGCCACTACAGCCGGCCCGAATTGCTGAGTCTGCAGATCGACCGGAGCCCCACCGCGCCCGTTCACGACCGGGTTGTGCACCAGCAGTCCGCCGCTGAGCAGGGCTCGGAGGCGTTCATCAGCCGGCCAGTCTCCTCATCAGCTGTCTACCTGACTGGAAAGCTTACGACATGACCTTCGCAATCGACGTGCTTGGATGGATAGGGGCTGCCGCTCTTCTCTCTGCTTACTGGCTCGTCTCAGCACAAAAGGCGACGGGCAATTCCAGGACGTATCAAGGCATGAACCTTCTCGGCGCCACGCTGGTCCTGTTGAACTCGTTGTACTACGGCGCGTACCCATCCGTTGGTGTGAACGCCGCT
>DATLLC010000246.1:0-12522 GCA_035538015.1 Vicinamibacterales bacterium | reverse complement strand
GATGCCGGCCGGCCCAGGCGGTCCATCCACATCCGCGCTCGGCGGCTCCGCGCTTGCCATCAACGCGCACAGCGATCAGCCAGCCGAGGCCTACGCGCTCATCGACTTCCTGCTGCAGCCGGCGCAGATGCTCGAGCGGGCGCGGGTGGCGGGGCAGTTTCCTCCTCGACCCGCGCTTTACGATGATCAGGCGCTCAGCGACGCGCTGGGCATCTCGGCCTCGCTAGCCCTCCACATCGTCGAGGCCGCGAGGCCGCGGCCGGTGACGCCGGTCTACAGTCAACTCTCCTCGATCCTGCAAGTGGCGCTGCATCGTGTGCTCACCCAGCAGGAGGAACCCGGACCAGCACTGCAAGAGGCCGCCGGACAGATGCGGGCGCTGCTCGCCCGGGTGAAGCTCGGACCTAGGTCATGACACGGACGATCGCTCCAGGAACGGCGAGCGAGACACGATTGGCATGGATGCTGGCGGCCCCGGCGCTGGCCGTCATCGTGCTGGTGGCCCTCGGGCCGATTCTGTGGACGTTCTGGGAGTCGCTGCACCTGCACGATCTGCGGATGCCGTGGCTCGGGCGTCCGTTCATCGGCGTGGCCAACTACGCGGAGGTGCTGCGGGACGCACGCTTATGGAGCGCGCTCGTCCACACCACGGTCTTCGTGGCGACGAGCGTGTCTGTGGAACTGTCCCTCGGCCTGGTGCTGGCCATCCTGCTCGATCGGGTCACGCGCGCGCGGGGTCTGGTCCTCACCGCCGTGCTGGTGCCATGGGCGCTGCCAACCGTGGTCGCGGCGCTCATCTGGCGCTTCATGGTGGAGAGCTCGTCGAACTGGCTGTCGGATCCCGTGATGGCGTGGGTGCCCCTGGTACTGGCCGACGCGTGGAAGACCACGCCCTTTGTCGCGATCCTGTTGTTGGCCGGGCTGCAGACCATCGATCGATCACTCTACGAGGCGGCCCAGGTGGACGGCGCGACGGCGTGGCGCCAGTTCACCGCGATTACGCTGCCCCTGCTGCGGCCGGCGCTGCTCGTTGCCGCGCTCTTCCGCATCCTCGACGCCTTCCGGGTGTTCGATCTCGTCTTCGTGCTCACCGGTGGCGGGCCGGGCACGGCCACCGAGCCGATCGCGCTCTACACCTTCGCGACGCTGCTGCAGCACCTGCAGTTCGGCCTTGGCGCAGCGCTGTCGATGATCGTGTTCGCGCTGGCGTTCATTATCGCGCTCGCGGCGATTCGGCTCTTCGGCGGCCGCGCGTTCCTGGAGCGTGCGGCGTGAGGAAGCTCACCGGCGGTCTCATGTGGGTGGTCGTTGGAGTCGTGCTCGTGCCGCTCTACTGGACCCTCGTCGCCTCCCTGACACCGGAGAATCGCCTCTTCGGTACGCCATCGCTCCTGCCCGGGAGGCTGGTGCTCGATCACTATCGCGCCCTGTTCGAGGCGCGCGACTTCTGGATCCCGATCCGCAACTCGCTGGTCGTCGCCGGACTGACGACGCTGCTGTCGGTCACGCTCGGTTCGGCGTGCGCCTACGCGCTCGCGCGCATGGCGTTCCCCGGCAAGACGCTCACACTGGCTCTCGTCCTCGCGGTGTCGATGTTCCCGCAGATCTCCATTGTCTCGCCGCTGTACCTGGTGCTTCGCGAGGTCGGGCTGCTCAACACCTATCCAGGCCTGGTGCTGCCCTACATGACCTTCGCGATGCCGCTCACTATCTGGCTGCTCGTCGGCTTCTTCCGCCAGCTGCCGGCGGACCTCGAGGAAGCGGCGTTCATGGACGGCGCCGGCCGGCTCCGAACCATCTGGGAGGTCGTGCTCCCGATCTCCGCGCCAGGACTGGCGACGGCCGCGATCCTGACGTTCCTCTATAGCTGGAACGAGTTCCTGTTTGCCTTGTCCTTCGCGATGGGCCCGGAGCGATACACAGTGCCGGTGGCCATCGCGCTGTTCCGTGGACAGTATCAGGTGCCCTGGGGCGAGATCCTTGCGGCGGCAATGGTGGCGTCCGTCCCGGTCGCGGTGATCATCCTCGTCGCGCAGCGGCGCATCGTGTCGGGGCTCACCGCCGGCGCCGTGAAGGGCTGACCGTGGCGGGGATCTCCCTTCGCCAGGCAGGCAAGCGTTTCCCCAAGGGCCAGGTGGCCGTCGAGAATCTATCGCTGGACATCGCCGACGGCGAGCTGCTGGTGCTCGTCGGGCCGTCCGGCAGCGGCAAGAGCACGGTGCTGCGGCTGATCGCCGGACTCGAGGCGCCGAGTAGCGGCCGCATCTTCATCGACGGCGAGGACGTCACTGATCTGCCGCCGCAGCAGCGCGATCTCGCGATGGTGTTCCAGAACTACGCGCTCTACCCGCACAAGAACGTGCGCGAGAACCTGGCGTTCGGCCTCCGGATGCGTGGGATGGCGCCGACCGCGATCGACGAGCGCGTGTCACGCGTGGCCGCCGCCCTCGGAATCGACACGCTGCTCGATCGCCGGCCGGCCGAGCTCTCCGGCGGCCAGCGGCAACGGGTGGCGCTCGGCCGCGCCATCGTCCGGGAACCGCGCGCGTTCCTGCTCGACGAGCCGCTGTCGAATCTCGATCCGCTGCTCCGCACCGGTACGCGCGCCGAGCTCGCGCTTCTGCACCGGCGCCTGAGTGCGACGATGGTGTACGTGACGCACGACCAGGAGGAGGCGATGACGCTGGGCACGCGCATCGCGGTGATGAACCAGGGCCGCCTCGAACAGGTGGGTGCGCCGCTCGAGCTCTACGAGCGGCCTGCCACGGTGTTCGTCGCCAGGTTCGTCGGGGCGCCGGCGATGAATCTGTGGCGCGACGACGAGGGCGGGCAGCCGGTCACCTTCGGCGTCCGCCCGCATGACATCTCGGTCGTGGCGCCTGGCAGCGGTGAGATGGACGGTGTCGTGGAAGTGGTCGAACCACTCGGCCCGCAGACCGTGGTGCACCTGGCCGTGCCCGGCCGGGACGAGCTGCTCCGGGTGATGGTGTCGGGGACCCAACGTGTCAATGCGGGTGACTGCGTCGGTTTGCGCTGGCCCAACGACCGGGTCCACGTGTTCGACGCAAACGGCGGGCGACGGGCGTAATCCGGTCGCAGGACTGCGTCAGCGCTTTCGCGCGACCTTCCGCGTCGCCTTTCTGGCCTTCCGTTTCGCGGCCTTCCGTCGTTTCGCCTTGGGCTTCACGCGCTCCGGAAGACGCTTGCCGCCGGTCTCCCGATTCCACTCCTCGAACGTCTGGTTGGAGATCTTGCCCTCGACGAGCAGCTGCGCAAACTTCCGGCGTTGGGCCTGGCTCTTGAACGGCATCTCGATCTCCTGCGGATCGCCCGGCTACAATTCGGCGCCGCGACTGCGAAGATACGACGCGATCTCGTCACGCTTGCCGTACACGGCCCAGCCGAGCGGCGTGCTCTTGTAAATGGTATCCCGCTGGTCCAGCCGAGCTCCGCGCTCGACGAGCAGCCGCACGACCGGGGCATGCCCGCGCCACACCGCCTGGTGCAGCGGCGTGGCGTGCGAGTGCGCGGCCTTCGGGTTGTAGCGGTTTGGATCCTCGCCGGCGTCGAGCAGCCGTTCGACGATGGCCGGGTGGCCGAGCTGGGCGGCGAGGGCAAGGGCACGGTGGCGGTCCTGGCTGACCGCGGTCGGCAGCAGGCGATCGACATCGGCCGCGCGACCCAGCCCGGCGGCCGCGGCCAGCGTGTCGACGCGCGCCCCGCGACGAACCAATGCCTCCGCTGCGTCGGCGAAGCCGAAGGTCAGCGCCGTCAGCAGCGGCGAGGTCCACGCGCCTTCGCCGATGGCTTCCACGCTCGCCCCGAAATCCACGAGTGTGTCGATGAGCGCCACCTGCACGCCGGCCCTGGCCGGATGATCGCTCGACGCCAGCATGCTCATCGTCGTGCACTGACCGCCGTACATGTCGGCGACCGCGTCCGGCGCCGCGCCCGCGTCGAGTAGCGTCCGCGCGACGTCGACCGCGTTGCCGGGCGTGCGTTGGCGATAACCCTCCACGCCATTGGCGGCGACATAGTGCAGCAGCGTCGCGCGATGCACCGGTGGATCGAAATGCGTGACGCGGGTCGATCGCGCATGAACGAGCGCCGGGTCAGCGGCGATGGCCGACCGAAGAACGCCGATTTCGCCGTCGATGACGGCCTCGACGGCCGACTCGAAACGAGCCGTCGGCGAGCCTGGGGCCTGGATCGCGATGACGTGCGCCTCGAGCGCGGCCCAGTCGAGGAAGTCGTAGAAGCGGGCCACTGCCAGCTGCGCATCGGCCTCGGTGAGCGCCGCCGCCTGGATGTCGTCGTGCGTCAGCTGCCTGGGCAGCCACGGAATCTTGTTGTCGAGGAAACGAGGATGGTGATGGTGAAGCAGATCGAGGGCCCACGCCTCGCCAGCCCGCCAGGACGCCAGAAGCTCCCGCGCCTGAGCCGCGTAGTCTTCCGGCGGCGCGCGGAGCGGCAGTGGCGTCAGCGCCATGACCGATTCTAGCCCCGTCCCATCTGCGGCCCCGGCGATGTGCCCCTTGCGTCACTATATGTGATCGATATATATCTGAGTCCCATATGGCTTCCGAACGGCCCGACGCGGCGCTGAAGAAGGGCACGGCCGAGCTGCTGGTCCTCGCCCAGCTCGAGGACCGAGCCCGGCACGGCTACGAGATCGCGCAGCAGATTGCGACGCGGGCCGACGGGGCCGTCTCGTTCCACGCCGCCTCGCTCTATCCCATCCTTTACAAGCTCGAAGGCCGCGGCCTCATTGCCGGACGCTGGGTCGAGAAGGCCGGCCAGCAGCGGCGCCGCTATTACCGCCTGACTCCCGAGGGTCGCCGCGTCCTGGCCGAGCGGCGGAAGAGCTGGAGCACCTTCATGCAGGCCGTGAAGCAGGCGGCGGGGCTCGACTATGCGTGATTTCCGCGCTCTCGTGCGGGAGCAGCTGGCGCCGCTCGCCTTGGCGCCTCAACGCGAGCAGAAGATCGTCGAGGAGTGGTCCTCGCAGCTCGCCGAGATCTACGACGGGCTCCGCGCCGAGGGCCTCTCCGACGACGACGCGTGGCGCGCCCTGCAGCGGCAGCTTCCCGACTGGGCCGAGCTCGGCGACGATCTGCTCGACGCCGAACCGATCGCCGCCAGGCTCGCCAGCCGCTCGCGCGCTCCGGTCGCACGGCGGACACTGCGGGCGTTGGTCACGAGCGTTCGCGAGCAGCTCACCGCGGGACTGCTCCGCGACCTGCACGCCAGCGTGCGCCTGCTGACCAGGGAGTTCGGCTTCAGCGCCACGGTCATCCTGACGCTGGCCATCTGCCTTGGCGCCAACGCGGCGATCTTCGCCGTCGTCAACGCCGTGCTGCTGCGCCCCTTGCCGGTGCCGCAGCCCGAACAGATCGTCGGCATCGGTGATGTCTATCCCACCATCACGCCCAACGACATCCTGGCCAACGACGCGCCGTCCTATTTCGATCGGCAGGAAGCGCTGAGCTCGACGCTCGACGAGCAGGCGATGTTCACCTTCTGGTACGACACGCTGCCGATCGATGGCATCCCGCAGGAGCTGCGCGGCATGCGCGCGACGCCGTCGCTGTTCCGCGTGCTCCGCGTGGCACCGGCGCTTGGGCGGACCTTCACCGAGGATGAAGGCGAGACCGGTGATGGACGCCGCATCATCCTGAGCTACTCGTTGTGGCAGACGCTTTATGCGGGCGATCCAGCGGTAGTCGGAAAAACTCTCCGGCTCGGGTGGACTGGCGAGCCCTACACGATTGTCGGCGTGATGCCGGGAGAGCTGTCGCTCTTCGATCGGTTCGACGATGGCCACGCCGGTGCGTCCATGGCCGGCGTTCAGTTCTGGATCCCGCTGATCTTCACGCCCGAGCAGAAATCCGACAGCGGCCGCACCCGCTATGGCTTCTTCCACATCGGGCGGCTCCGGCCGGGCGCCACGGTGGAACACGTGCAGGCACAGCTCGACGCGCTGCGTGCTCGCAACGCCGAGCGGTTCCCGCAGTTTCGCTACGACGAGCTCGGGATGTATACCGCGGTCACGCGGCTCCAGGAAGCGCTCACCCGCAGCGTGCGGCGAACGCTGTATCTGCTCTGGGCCGGCGCCGGGTTCGTGCTGCTGATCGGCGCCATCAACATCGCGAACCTGTCGCTGGCACGGGCCAGCGCCCGGCGACGAGAGCTGGCCACGCGGCTGGCTCTCGGCGCGCGCCGATTCCATGTCGCCCGCCAGCTCCTGATCGAGGCCGGCGTCCCCGCCGCGCTCGGGGGAGCGCTGGGACTCGTGCTCGGCGCGGCCATTCTGCGCGGCCTCGCCTGGGCCGGCATGGACACCCTGCCGAACGCGGCGACCCCCGGCATGGACGCGGCGACCATCACCTTCGTCGCCGCGGTCTCGGCGATCGTGGCGATGCTGATCGGCCTGGCGCCGGCGATGGCCGCGGGCGCGGTGACCATCAACCAGGTCCTCGGTG
The DNA here is from genome assembly GCA_035538015.1 of Vicinamibacterales bacterium. Classification (GTDB taxonomy): domain Bacteria; phylum Acidobacteriota; class Vicinamibacteria; order Vicinamibacterales; family UBA2999; genus VFZN01. The sequence goes on along the minus strand of DATLLC010000246.1, from coordinate 6,040 downwards.
AAGGCAGCCGCTTCGCAACCGGAGGGCGCTCGACGCGGCTCTTCCGCCGCGGCCTCGTGGTGACGCAGGTCGCGCTGTCGGTGGTGCTCCTGATTGCAGCCACGCTGCTCCTGACCAGTTTCCGCCACCTGCTCAACGTGGACGGTGGCTTCGACGCGACGGGCGTGGTGACCGGCACGATCTTTCCGCCGCCCTCGAGGTATCCGGACGCGCCGGCGGTAGTGGCTCTGTCGGAGCGCATCCTCGATCGCGTGCGCACGATGCCAGGCGTGGAAGCCGCCGGGATGACCTCGCTCATCGCGCTCAGCGGCCACGAGAGCCCATCGACCGTGTCGTCCACACGCGAGTCAACGCCTGACCAGCCGCCGCTGGTTCCATCGGTGGTCGCCGTCACGCCGGGGTACTTCGAGGCGATGGCAACGCCACTCCTTCGCGGCCGCTATTTCGCCGACAGCGACCGCGCCAACACGCAGCTGGTAGCGATCGTGGACGAACGCCTGGCCGCGCGCCTGTGGCCGGGCGGGGATCCGATCGGCAGGGCCATCTATCGTGGCCAGGCCGGCCCCTTCACCATCGTCGGCGTCGTTCGCGAGGTGCGCTTCGAAGGCCTCGCCGGTTCGATCGACGCCATCGGCACGGCCTACTTCCCGCACACGCAGACACCGCCGCTGGGACGATTGCGGTGGATCGCGGTCCGCTCCGCCGCGGACTCGGCGGCCGTCGTCCGGGCTGTCCGCTCCGTGCTGGTGGAGCTCGATCCGGATCTCCCGCTCTCCGACGTCCAGACGATGGTCGAGCGCACCGCCCGGTCGCTCGTGTCGCAGCGCCTGGCCACCAGCCTGGCCGCGATGTTCGCGGTGGTCGCGCTCCTTCTGTCGATGCTGGGTCTCTACGGCGTGCTCGCGCACCTGGTCGCGCGCCGGACTCGCGAGATCGGTATCCGGATGGCGTTGGGCAGCACCGTGCGCGCCATCTTCTATCTCGTCTTGTCCGAGGGCGCGATCCTGATTGGCGTCGGCCTGGCGCTCGGACTGGGCGGCGCGATCGCGATGGCGCAGGCGCTGAAAGGGCTCGTGTTCGGCATCCAGCCGACCGACCCGGTTCTGCTCGGCACCGTGGCGGCTGCCACCGGGTGTGTCGCGCTTCTCGCGTGCCTCGCGCCTGCGCGCCGGGCGACGCGGGTCGATCCGGTGGACGTGCTCGCCGAGCCGTAACAGGTTGCTGACGAACACTGTCTGAAGTAAAGGTCACTCCTGACTTCTCACTTCTGGACGGTAGACCGCCGTGGCGGCCTCGGAGCATACTCAGGCTTTCCCAATCAACCCCTCAGCGCACTTGAGTGGTCGTTCCGACTGTTGGCTGATTAGCTGGAAACTGGCGCAAAACGACCGGGAGTCTGGGCTGATGGCCACGTCACCCAAGTGAATTGTGGGGTTAGTCGATCGAGAAGGGGGAGGTGCGCCGTGCCGCTGCTGACACCGGATCCGACGTTCTACCCGTCACCCAGGATGGCCATGCAGGCCAGGCAGGAAAAGCTTGGGTACGTCGTGCTCATCAACCCGACCGGCAAGGACAGGCCGGACGCGATGGGCGTGATCGACCTGGACCCGGAGTCCTCGGGCTACGGCCGCCTGGTGGGCCAGACCGATATGCCCAACCCGGGCGATGAGCTCCATCACTTCGGCTGGAACGCGTGCAGCGCGTGCCTGTGCCCGTATGCGCCGCATCCTCACATGGAGCGGCGATATCTCGTCGCTGGAGGCATCAACTCCTCTCGCATCAACGTGCTGGACACCAAGCCCGATCCCAGGCAGCCGAAGATCGTGAGGGTGATCGAGGCCCAGGAGCTCGCCAGCCGCACCGGGTACTCGTCGCCTCACACCGTGCACTGCGGCCCTGACGGCATTTACGTGAGCGCGCTCGGCGCGGCGGACGGCGGTGGCCCGGGCGGCACCTTCGTCATGGATGCCGAGACCTTCGACATCCGGGGCCAATGGGAGATCGATCGCGGACCGCAGCAGCTGGCCTACGACATGTGGTGGCACCTCGGCCTCGACACGATGATTACCAGCACCTGGGGCACGCCGAACATGGTCCGGAGCGGCGTGAACCCCGAGTTGCTGCTGGGAGGCAAGTACGGCCACGAGATCCACGTGTGGGATTTGCGGCGCCGGCGCCACGTCCAGACCCTCGACCTGGGTGCCGAGCAGCAGATGACGCTCGAGCTGCGGCCGGCGCACGACCCGACGAAGGCCTACGGCTTCGCTTGCGTCGTGGTCTCGCTCGCCGATCTGTCATCGTCCATCTGGCTCTGGTACCGCGAGGCAGGCGGCAACGGAACGGGGAAGTGGGCGACCAAGAAAATCATCGAGATTCCGGCGAGGCCCGCTGATCCGGAAAAGCTCCCGCCTTTGCTGCAGGGCTTCAAAGCCGAGGCGCCGCTGGTCACCGACATCAATCTGTCGCTTGACGACCAGTTCCTGTACGTCTCCTGCTGGGGCACCGGGGAGTTCATCCAGTACAACGTCAGCGATCCCTTCAACCCGAAGAAGGTCAGCTCCATCAACCTGGGCGGCATCCTCAACCAGACTGCGCACCCGTCTGCACCAGGGGAGCCGCTCAACGGCGGGCCCCAGATGGTGGAGATCAGCCGGGACGGGAAGCGTGCCTACTTCAGCAACGCCCTGTACTCGCCATGGGACGATCAGTTTTATCCCGAGGGCCTGCGCGGCTGGGTGGTGAAGGCCGACCTCAGTCCCGGCGGTATGACGCTCGACCCGCGGTTCTTCCTGAAGACCGACGGCGTGCGCCCGCACCAGATCCGGCTCGAGGGCGGGGACGCTTCGTCCGATTCGTTCTGCTACGCCTGAGGGGACCAGGTGGAGTGGGGCGCTCTCGTCCTGCTCGGGGCCTACCACGGCATCAACCCGGGCATGGGCTGGCTCTTCGCCGTCGCACTGGGGATGCAGCAGCGAAGCGCGCGCGGCGTGCTTCGCGCGCTGCCGCCCATCGCGCTCGGCCACGGCCTTGCCGTGGCGGCAGTGCTCGTGGCGGCCGCCGCGGCTCACGTGGTGTTCCCGGTGGTGGCCGTCAAGGTCATCGTCGCCGGGATCCTGATCGCGTTCGGGATCTATCGCCTCTGGCGGCATCGGCATCGGGTCTACGGAGGAATGCAGGTCGGCTTCCGTGACCTGACGATCTGGTCTTTTCTGATGGCGTCAGCGCACGGCGCGGGCTTCATGGTGCTGCCGGTCGCGATGGACCTGTCGGCGGAAGCGGAGGCTTCGGGCGGCGCTCATGCTCACCTACAGGGGCTGGCCTCACCGCAGGCCGGATGGACCTTGTCGATGGCCCTTGGGGTCCATACGCTCGCGTATCTCGTGGTCACCGCGCTCCTGGCGTGGGTCGTCTACGCGCGCGTCGGCCTCGCGATCCTCCGGACCGCATGGTTCAACCTCGACTGGCTCTGGGCCTTCGCGCTTGTCGTCACGGGCGTGGTCGTGCTTGTCCTCTGAGTGACTGCGAGAGAACGATAGTCTGCCGTCTGCCGGTTGTCGACTGCCGGTTACCGTTTGCCTTCCGCCGTCACGTCCCTCAAGTCCGGACGTACCCGTGCAACGCCGAGCGCTTCCCGCCCAGGCGATGTGCTTCGTCCGACAGCGCGTGCACGCCGCTCGCGTCGACCCAGCGGTTGTAGAAGTTGAACAGTGCGCACACGGTGATCGCGAAGTAAAGCGCTTCGTCGGACCAGCCCGCGGCGCGCGCGGCATCGAGATCGGTCGCGGTGAGGGTTGGCGAGTCGTGATTCACGCGGTCGACGAAACGAAACAGCGCCTTGTGTGGCTCGTCCAGCGCGGACGACTCCAGGTCGGCCATGACCGAGTCCACCAGTGCAGGATCGCCGAGCAGCTCCGCCGCAACTGCGGCGTGGGACTTCAGTCAAAAGCCGCACTGGTTGCGCTTCGAGACGTACGCCGCGATCAGCTCGCGCATTCCTGGGCTGAGCGGCGCGGGCCCACGCAGGATCTCCTGAGTGAAGCGCGCCAGATGTTCGGTCGCGCGCGGCAGATACGCGAACAGATGCCAGATCTGCGGATATTCCGCGCGCGCCGCCTGCATCTGCTCGATCAGCGCGCGATAGGGGCCGGGCTGAGGGTTCTGTTCGACATCGGGAAGGAACATCGGCGTCATGTGAGGGCACCTGAAGTGTGGTCGTCTCGCCGCACGCGGAGTTGCCGAGCAGGCTAGATCGGAACGGTTGGGTCTGTCGACCGCGACAGCCGCCTATCGGCTATCGCTCGGTATCCAGATTGCACTCACCCGCATTTGGAGCGCTAGATCCCAGCCAATCAAGAACACGGACGGTCACAGTGAGTGGCCGCCGACCGGTTATGGGCAGGAATTGGCAGCCATTATCCGTTTCTGAGGAGCACGACCATGAGTAGCGCAACGCTGACTACGACTCACAAGCGAACCGTCGAGCAGGCCAACGACGCCTTCGTCAGGAACGACATCGAAGCGTTCCTGAACCTCTGCACCGAGAACATCGAGTGGACGATGGTGGGCGACACGACGGTCAGGGGCAAGAGCGCCGTCCGCGAATGGATGAAGTCGATGGATCCAGGCACGCCTGCCGTCACGGTGGACCGGGTCATCGCCGAAGCCGACTTCGCCGTGACCTGGGGCTCGCTGACGATGAAGGACAAGGACGGCCGCGCGGCGCCGTTCACATACTGCGACGTCTACCGGTTCCAGGGCGATCGGATCGCAACGTTGAAAGGCGTTCGTCATCAAGACCGGGCAGCAGGACGCGAAGTCGCGTTGACCTGCGGCGAGGACGCGTGACGGGGACCGTCCCCGTCACGTCCGCCTCTCTGTCTTTGCAGCTTCTGCAGGATGACTCCTCCATCAGCTCGGCTTTCGTGCGCGGTCACCGGGTTGCTGCGCATCTGGCGCGTCGAAGGGCCCGTCGCGCAGCACGCATGACCAGCGTCAGAATCGCGCCACGCTTGTCACTCCCGCCCTTCCGATCGCGGTCAGTAGATTTATCTCATGACCAGCAGCCATCAACTCGTATCGAGAGCGAAACGACAGAGCAAGAACGAGGAGTGAGACATGGACAAGAGCAAGGAGATTCCGATCAACACCCCCCCGGTCGTGTCGGCGCAGGAGTGGGAGGCTGCACGTCAGCAGCTCCTCGTGAAGGAAAAGGCGTTGACCCGCGCCCGTGATGCGCTGGCCGCCGAGCGTCGGCGGATGCCGTGGATAGCGGTGGAGAAGAAGTACGAGTTTGACGGGCCCAAGGGTAAGGTGAACCTACTCGACCTGTTCGACGGCCGCCGTCAGCTGATCGTCTACCGAGCCTTCTTCGAGCCCGGCGTGTACGGCTGGCCCGAACATGCCTGCCGCGGCTGCTCCATGGTGGCCGACCAGGTCGCGCACCTCGCGCACCTGAACGCCCGTGACACCACGCTCGTGTTCGTCTCGCGTGCGCCGCAGGCGGACATCGCGCGGCTGAAGGCGCGGATGGGCTGGGAGATGCCGTGGTTTACCATCACCGACCGCTTCGACGCAGACTTCGGCGTGGACGAGTGGCACGGCACGAACGCGTTCATCCGCGACGGCGACAGCGTCTTCCGCACGTACTTCATCAACGCGCGCGGCGACGAGCAGATGGGGGGCACCTGGAACTACCTCGACATCACCGCGCTCGGACGCCAAGAGGAGTGGGAGGACTCGCCGAAGGGCTACCCGCAGACGCCGCCGTATCAGTGGTGGCACTGGCACGACGAGTACGGCGACACCCAGCCGTCCGGCGAGGTCCAAGACGAGATCCGCCGGAGTCTCGACGCCACGTGATCGCTCACGTCGCCGGCGTACCGATGGAAGAGACTCTGCTGCCGTTGCTGAGCGGCGTGGGCGTCGCGCGGCTGGTGGCGCGCGCCTGGGCTGTGTCGCGCGTCAGACGCGCACGGATCCGGCGACATGACCGACCAGACGACGCGGACGCTCCACCGGATCGAGGGGCCTCGAGCGAGGG
>DATLLC010000245.1:0-6209 GCA_035538015.1 Vicinamibacterales bacterium | reverse complement strand
TCACCGCGACGCTTCGGCGCTCGCGCCGGGCGAGCGTGATGGCGTGCCCGACGCGATCGCGAAACAGGTTGCGATTCGCCAGCCCGGTCAGCGGATCCCGGTAGGCCTGTTCCCGGAGCCGCTCCTCGAGCGCCTTCCGCTCGCTGATGTCGCGGAGGTTGATCGCGAGCCCGTTGACGGCCGGATCGGCGGTGAGATTGCTCCCGACCGCCTCCAGCGTGTAGCGGCGCCCGTCGCCGTCGAGCCGCAGCTCGATGGGGCCGACCGCCCCACTCGGCGTGTCCGCCACTTCCGCGATGAAGCCGCGCAGCAGACCGGCGTCATCGCCGCTCCACAGGTCGAGCAGACTGCGCCCGGACGCGGAGTCGGGGGCGAGACCGAACGTCCGCTCGAAGGCGGGTGAAGCAAACCGCACCGCACCGTCCTCTTCGACGATGAGAATCACGTCGGAGGCGTTGGCGATGAGCGACGCGTAGCGGGCCTCCACCATCTCGGTCGCCCGACGTTCGCGGGTCCGCGCATCGTCTCGGAGCATGGTGCCCTGGCGGACCATGACGAGGATGGTGATCACGAACGCGACCGTCGTCATCACCGCCAACGGGCCGCCGACCTCAGCGCGCGCCACGTAGACGAGCACCAGGAACGCGACCAGCACGGCCACGTAGGGCAGCATCTGCACGAACGAGGGAGGCGGGGTTTCGACCGGTACCGCCGGCGCCGCCGGACGGCGGACCTGCTCGCGGGCGGCCGCGCCGAGCGGGAGGTACCAGGCGACGTACTACACGTCCTGCAGGCCGCCCGGGAGGTAGTCGCCCCCCACCTTCGCGAGCACCCACACGATGTCGCCGAGGAACATCGTGGTGCATCCAAGCAGCAGCAGAAGCGGGACGCGCCGGCCGCCGGGCGTTTCGGGTCCGGTCAAGAGCAGCAGGCCGAGCGAGAGGACGAGCGCGCAGTTGAGCGCAACGTAAGCCTGGCTGAGCGCTTCCTTGAGGAACTCGACATCCGCCCGCGCCTCCGCCGGCCGGATCACGAGGAACCAGAACGACGCGCCGAAGCCGACCGCGAGGATGACGACGTCGAGCGCCAGACGGACCCAGGGCACACGCCCGGCCCGGGCCCGAATGAAGAACAAGACGGCCGCGAAGAACGCCGGGTAGAACGCGACGAAGTACCAGTCGGCGAAGCCGGGGAAGGGGTCGCGCTCGCGCAGCCACTCCGCGGCCGCGATGATGGTCCCCCCTAGATAGAGGGCCAGCGCTCCGACGACGCACCACCACGCCCGCTTGAGGGCGCCGCGTGCCACCTGCCGGGCCGTTGCCGCCGCGAGCAACACCGCCGCAAGGCAAGGCGGGCCGTCGGCCAGCAGCCCGAGGTAGTGCTGGGTTCGGGCGCCACCGAGGCCGGTCAGCATCCAGGCGCCAATCACGACCACGTAGAGGAACAACGCCGCCAGCAGCGTCCGCGGCCAGCGGGGCCCGGCAACCGAACTCGGCTGAGATGCCACCGCTTTACATATCGGCCGCTCGCGGCCCGGCCTGAGACTGCGGGATGCCGCACCGGGCGTTGCCCAGCCCTGCACACCGCGCAGGGCGATCGCAGGCCCCGATCGCTACTCGCCTTCTACGCGCTTCAATGGCGGCAATGGGGTGTCTGGCCTCAACGGCGGCCGGCGAATGTGCCAGAGTGAATCATCAGTAAATCGCCCACTCGACCGACTCGCCCAACCGCCCGACGGAGGTTCACGTGTCAGTACCCCAGAAGATCGACAAGGCACCGCCGCACCGGCTGCTCGCCCTCGACGGCGGCGGCATCCGCGGCGTGCTCACGCTGGAAGTCCTGCGCGAGATGGAGAGCATGCTCCAGACCGAGCTCGGGCGCGACAACTCGTTCGTGCTCGGCGACTATTTCGACTACGTCGCCGGCACCAGTACTGGCGCCATCATCGCGACGTTCCTCTCGCTCGGATGGCGCATATCGGACATCCTGAAGTTCTACGTGGACGCCGGTCCCGCGATGTTCGACAAGGCCGGCCTGCTGCGTCGCTTCCGGTACAAATTCGAGGACGAAAAGCTGGCGGTGATGCTGAAAGAGCAATTAGGGGCGACGCGGACGCTGGGCAGCCCTGATCTGCGCACGCTGCTGATGCTCGTCATGCGGAACGCCACCACCGACTCGCCGTGGCCGATCTCGAACAACCCGCGCGCCAAATACAACGACCCGGCGCGCGCCGACAACAATACGAATCTGCCGCTGTGGCAATTGGTCCGGGCCAGCACGGCAGCGCCAACCTACTTCCCGCCGGAAACCATCCAGGTCGGCACGCACCGCTTCGTCTTCGTGGACGGCGGTGTGACGATGTACAACAACCCGTCGTTTCAGTTGTTCCTGATGGCGACGCTCGCGCCCTATAAGGTCTGTTGGGAGACGGGCGAAGACAAGATGCTGCTGGTGTCGATCGGGACCGGCACCAGCCCGAGCGCGAACGCCGACCTGACGCCGGGAGAGATGAACTTGATGTACAACGCGTCGTCCATCCCGTCCGCGTTGATGTTTGCCGCCTCGAACGAGCAGGACTTCCTCTGCCGCACCTTCGGCAGGACGATGTGCGGCGATGCCCTGGATCGAGAGGTGGGCGACCTCATCGCGCCGGCGAATCCGCTGCCGGGCGGCCGTATTCCTGGTCCGGTACAACCGAAGCTGTTCACCTACATGCGCTACAACGCCGAGCTCACGAAGGCCGGTCTCGCCGTGCTCGGCCTCCCGGATATCGTGCCGGAGCACGTACAGGAAATGGACTCGGTGGAACACATCAGCGAGCTGCAGAAGGTCGGTCACGCCGTCGGTACGCAAAAGGTGAAGAGCGCGCACTTCGCCGGATTCCTGAGCTGAGCGTGCAAACTGGCAGCTTGGGTCCTGGCGAGCGGGCAGGTCTCCTGGATTTGCGTGATCAGGCCACTGTCGGACTGCCAAGACCCAGCATGGTGAGCAGACCGTTCGCCTTGTTGAGCAGTTCCCTGCGATGGGCCAAGCCGTTCTCACCGCCGTTAATCCTCTTGGTCAATCCCAGCACGTCGTCCTTGTCGGCGAACCTGTTCAGGCTGTTCTTGTCCCAGAAAAACACGGCGGAATGCACGGCATAGTGGCTGGACACGAGGTCCGGTTCATCCATGACCCTCTGGTCACCCACCCACTCGGCGAACGCCTTGTAGTTGCTGCGACCGGTCAGCTGGATGAGTCCGCGGCCCCGGAACTTCCAGCCGTCGCCGCTGGCCTCGCTGCGGTTTCCCATGCGGTTGGCGTAGACCCGATTGGCGATCTTCTCGGGCTGACGGGCGTAGGTGTCCGCCTCTTCCTTGGTCGTGAAGTACTTGCCGAACACCTGCCGCAGCGCTTCAGAAGAGTAGTTCAGGTTCTCCATGTCGAATCGCATGCAGCCGGACTCGTGCAGGATCTGAGCGAAAAAGTGTGCGAGCCTCAGCCTCGAGTCGGCGATGCCATATTTGGGCAGCACCTGCTCGAGATCGCCAACGTACTGCTTCGCATCACCGTCCGATACGCCCATTTCCTTCAACATTTCGATGCGGGTTTTCATAGTTCCTCCGTTGAGACACCGATCACAAAGTCGTGCGTCCGGATAACGCCTCGCCAGTGCCCGAACACGCCTTGCCGTGGCGCCGTCCACCCACCTGGACGAGCGCGCCCATCACGCGCCGATTGTGACTCCGGCCGGGTGCAGGGTGTCGACATTGTGCGGCAAACGCGTGCACCCGACGAAACGAACGGATGCGCGCGTCATTCGTCGCCGGAGGGGCGGCCACGTCGTGCCTTCACCTCGGCGCGCCGCTTCTTGGTCGCCAGCCGCCGCTGCTTGGCCGCCTTCGTGACCTTCGTCGGCCGTCGCCGCACCGGTACGATCGTCGCCCGCCGGATCAGCGCAACCAGCCGTTCACGCGCCGCGTCGCGGTTCAGCGCCTGCGTCCGATACTCCCGGCTGTCGAGGAGCAGCACACCTTCCGATGTCATCCGCCGGCCGGCCAGCGAGACCAGCCGCTGCTTGACATCGTGAGGCAGCGACGACGCCCCGACGTCGAAGCGCAGCTCCACTGCGGTGGCCACCTTGTTGACGTTCTGGCCGCCCGGGCCGGAGGCCCGCACGAAGCGCTCCTCGATCTCACTGTCCTCGATCGCCAGCGTGGGAGTGATCTGCACCATCTGCCGTGCCAGTGTAATGGGCGAGGGGCTGCGGTAGGATGCCCCCACGATGCGCACCCGGTTGACCCTCGCGTGCCTCACACTACTCCTGCTGACCCCTGCCGCGCGCCCGCTCGCCCAGCGGAGCACCGGTAGCGGCGACTGGATGCACCACGGCGGCGATGCGGGCAGCACCAAGTACGCACCGCTCGATCAGATCACGCCGGAGAACGCCGCTTCGCTCCGCATCGCCTGGCGGCGCCCCGCCGTCAGCCCGGATCTCACCGCCGCGCATCCAAAACTCGTGGTCCCCCGCAACTTCCGGGCGACTCCGCTCAAGGCCGACGGGATGCTGTTTGCCTCCAACGCCATCGGCCTGGCCGAAGGCATCGAGCCCGAGACCGGCCGCACCGTCTGGACTCAGGAGGTACAGCCCGGCGAGCTCGAGGGACCGGGCGCCAGCCGGACTCTGGGCTACTGGCGCGGTGACGGCGCGGCCCGCGTGTTCGCCGTGCGCGGCGCGCATCTCTACGCGCTCGACCCGCGCAGCGGCAAACCCGTCACGTCGTTCGGCGCGAATGGCCGCGTCGATCTGGTGGCCGGGCTCGGCAACGCCTCCACCTTCCGCTGGAGCGCGCCCTCCCCGCTCGTCGTCCGCGACGTCGTCATCATCGGCGGCCAGGGCTGGACCGACGAGGGGACGCAGGAGCACATCCCGCCCGGCGACGTGCGGGCCTTCGACGCGCGCACAGGATCGCTGCGCTGGACCTTCCATGTCGTGCCGCGGCAGGGCGAGCCCGGCCTCGAGACGTGGGAGCGCGAGTCGTGGAAGGAGACCGGCAGCGCCAAGGCGTGGAATTTCATCAGCGCCGACGGCGAGCTCGGCCTGATCTACGTGCCGCTCAGCAGCGCCGCCAACGAGTGGTACGGCGGCGAGCGTCCGGGCTCGAATCTCTACTCCGACAGCCTCGTCTGCCTCGATGCCGCCACCGGCGCGCGCAAGTGGCACTTCCAGATGGTCCATCACGACCTCTGGGATTACGACAATCCCACCGCGCCAATCCTCGCCGACATCACCGTCAACGGCCGCCCAATCAAGGCAGTGGTGCAGGTGACGAAACAGGCGTTCACGTTCGTCTTCGACCGCGTCACCGGTGAGCCGGTGTGGCCCATCGAGGAGCGCCCGGTGCCGAAGTCCACGGTGCCCGGCGAGTGGACCGCCCCGACCCAGCCGTTTCCGACCAGGCCGGCGCCGTTCGATCGCCAGGGATTGACCGACGACGACCTGATCGACTTCACGCCGGACCTGAACGCCGAGGCGCGCGATATCGTCAAGCAGTGGACCATCGGCCCGATGTTCACGCCGCCGACCGTCGAGGGCGCCGATGGCAAGAAGGGGACGATGTATTTGCCCGGCTGGATCGGGGGCGCGAACTGGGGCGGCGCCGCGCTCGACCCCGAGACCGGCGTGCTCTACGTCCCGTCGGTGACCTTCCCGTGGCTCGGCGCGCTCGTCCCCGGCAAGGGCCGCTTCGCGTATCAGCAGACGCGGCAACGGCTCGATCGCGTGCCCGGTCCAGGGCCGCGCGGACTGCCGATCACGAAGCCGCCGTACGGCCGCATCACCGCGATCAACCTCAACACCGGCGAGCACCTGTGGATGGTCCCGAACGGCGACGGCCCTCGGGATCACCCGGCGCTGAAAGACCTGAACCTCCCGCCGCTCGGCCACATGGGCCGCGCTGCGCCGCTGGTGACGAAGACGCTGCTGTTCGTCACCGAAGGCAGCGAAACGGGATTGAGCATCCCGCCGGGCGGTGGCGGCAAGTGGCTGGGCGCCTACGACAAGGTGACGGGCCGCCGGGTCGCGCGGATTCCGCTCCCGGCTGGCGCCACTGGCGCGCCGAGCCACGGGAAGGTCACCGACGGGACGTAGAGCACGCCGGTCTCGGGGTCGAGCGCGGCGCCGCCCCAGTTCGCGCCCCCGATCCAGCCGGGCAAATACATCGTCCCCT
>DATLLC010000244.1:0-5077 GCA_035538015.1 Vicinamibacterales bacterium | reverse complement strand
CAGCGCCTGCAGTACTTCGGCGGTGTGCCGATGGCCGGTCGGCGCGAAGCTCCGCATGACGCCCGCGCGCTCGGGGTGATGCGTGGACTCGCTCGACCCCGCGCCGCCTTCGCTGCTCCCGACCTTGACCTCGCAGATGACGCCGCGCGCAGTGTCCAGCAGCCCCGCCCTGGCGAGCGGCCAGATGGCCAGCGTGGTCGCGGTGGCATTGCAGCCGACGCCGCTGACGTAACGGGCGTCGCCGATCTCGCCGCGATGCAGCTCCGGCAGCCCGTAGACAAACTTCGCCAGCCAGTCGGGACTCGCGTGGGCCTTGCCGTACCAGCGGTCGTAGTCCGCCCGGTCGCGAAGGCGGAAGTCCGCGCTCAGATCCACGATCCGCGGGGCCAGTGCGGCGAAGGTCTCGATGCGTCCCATGGCGCCGCCGTGCGGCAGGCAGAGAAACAGCAGGTCGCACGGTTCGAGCGAGGCGGACGCGCTGAACTTGAGCGGCGGCCGCCCCGGCGCGGATCCCCTCAGGTTCGGGTGCGTGAAGTGGACGAACTGACCGTCGAGCCGCTCGCTGGTCACCTGCTGCACGTCGACGCGCGGGTGCCAGCCTAGGAGGCGCAACAGCTCGCCGCCAGTGTAGCCCGAGGCGCCGACAATCGACGCCCTGACGCGATCGGCCATGCGCGGCTACACCGAGGCGCCTTCGGCCAGGGAGATGGCCGCCAGGCGCGTGGACTCGCCGGCGGCGAACCCATTGGCCGCGTCCCAGCCATCCCTGGCCACCTTCAGGCAGAAGTCGACCATCCGGTCGGGGATGTTCACGTTGGTCGGCGCGATGCTGTTGCGGAACTCCATCGTGTAATTCACTTCGTTGACGAGGAGGCCCCGCTCCGGGTCTTCGAACAGGTCCAGCGCCACCATGCCGCCGCCGCACGCGCGGGCGGCACGGGTACAGATGTCGGCCAGTTCCGGCGTCACCGGACAGTTCGCCGAGGTCCCGCCGCGCGCCGTGTTGGTGATCCAGTTCGGCGAGTTGCGGTAGATCGCGCAGATGGTCTCCGGCCCCACCTGGAAGGCGCGAATATCGCGCCCCGGCTTCTTCACGTACTCCTGGATGTAGAAGATGCTGTGGTGATAGCTCCCGAGCGTGTCCTTGTGCTCGAGGATGGCCTCCGCCGCGTCGCGGTCGTTGACCTTGCTCAGCAGGCGGCCCCAGGACCCCACTGTCGGTTTCAGCACCGCGGGATAGCCGAGGCGCTCGATCGCCTCGAGCGCGCTCTCCGGCGTGTAGGCCACGAGCGCCTTCGGCTGCGGCACGCCGGCCGCCGCCAGCGCGCTCGTCGTCATCAGCTTGTTGCCGCAGATGTCGGCGACGAGCGCCGTGTTCACCGTCTTCACGCCCTGATCGTTCAGGATCTTCAGGCTGTAGAGCGCCCGGCTATGGTTGATGCAGCGTTCGACGATGACGTCGAAGTGCTGATAGGGATGCTGCGTGAGGTCGGCGATGTCGAAAATCAGCTTCTGGTCGTCGAGCAGCTCGAGCGACACGCCACGCTTCTCGAAGGCTTCGAAGAGCAGCTTCTCCTCGACCCGCACCCGGCTGTAGAGGACGCCGACGCGCGGGCTGGCGTGATTATTCACCCCAGTCCTCTTCTTCCTGCGGGGCCAGGGCGAGCGTCAACGGCTCGAGCGACACCACTTCGAGCTCGGCGCCGCACCCCGGACACTGGGCAATCTCGTTCTGCATCACGTTGGTGAGGGTGACCTCGGCGAAACACTCAGGGCACTGCGCGGTCCCGGTCGCGGTCTGCAAAGCCATGGAAATCTCCTGCGGATCAGCGCACGATCTTATACTGGCGCTCGCCCATTCGCGAAAGGACGGAAGTGTCATGGCCGTGTCCACGCTCCGCGCCGGTCTCTGCCTCGCCCTGCTGCGACGGCCCGCCTTCAGGTCGGGAGGTGAGGAAGCGCCCGATCCATTGACGATCGAGTGATCGCCAAGGGACGCGGCAGCGAACTAACCCCACAATTCACTTGAGTCGAGGATGCCATCAGCGCAGACTCCCGGCCGTCTGCGCCGGGTTCCATCTGATCACCCAGCAGTTGGAGCGACCACTCAAGCGATCTAAGGGGTTAAGTTAGTCGTTGTGGTGCAGCTCGTACTCGCGCTGCTCGCGCGCCTTCTCGCTGCCCTGGACCTTGTCGCGTTTGGCGGCGGCCTTGAGGGCCAATGCGTGGGTTCCCGACGAATGCACGGCCGGGGAGGAGAGCAGGCGTTCGAGCTCCGTGTTCGCGCACGCGGGGCAGGCCGGGGTGGTTCCCGGGCGGACCAGCATCTCGAACTCGCGGCCGCAGCTCTTGCAGGAGTACTCGTAGATGGGCATGGGTCGGTCCCGGTCGCTCTCCAGCATTATAGGGAAGTCGTGGCCTCCCGTTCAGCGCATCGGCGCCAGCTGCTCCGGGCCTTGTGCCTGAGCTCGGCAATTCTCGCCGCCATCTGGGTCGGCGGCATCCGGCTGGCGGCGGACGGGGCGCCCGATCCGGGATTGTCGGCGCGGATGGTCGCCGCGACGGCGCCCGCCGGGCAGTTGCCACGGCTGCGCAGCCTGTTGGTCTCGGTGGACGGGACGCTGGTCCACGAGCAGTATCTCGGCGGCGCCCGTGCCACGACCCCGGCGAACATCAAGTCGGCCTCGAAGAGCGTGATGTCCGCGCTTGTCGGCGTGGCGCTCGCGCAGGGCCACCTGACCACGACCAGCGAGCCGATTGCGCCGCACTTCGCGGCGGACCTGGGCCCAGCTGCCGATCCGCGCAAGCGCGGCATCACGGTCGAGCACCTGCTCACCATGCAGACGGGCCTCGAGTCCACGAGCGGCCGCAACTACGGCGCGTGGGTGACGAGCGCGAACTGGGTGCGGCACGCCTTGCGCCAGCCGCTCATCGCGGATCCGGGAACGACGATGGAGTACAGCACCGGGAACAGCCACGTGCTGTCGGCGCTGCTGACTCGCGTCACGAAGCAGAGCACGTGGCAGTTCGCCAATCAGGGGCTCGCCCGACCCCTGGGCTTCTCGCTCGCGCGCTGGCCTCAGGATCCCCAGGGCATCTACTTCGGCGGCAACGAGATGCTGATGACGCCGCGACAGATGCTCGCCTTCGGGGAGTTGTACCTGAACGACGGGCGCGTCGGCGAACGGCAACTGTTTCCGCCGGACTGGGTCAAGCGGACCTTCGTGCCCCGCGGCCGATCGCGGTGGGGCAGCGACCGGGAGTACGGGTACGGCTGGTGGATCCGATCGCTGGCCGGCCGCACCGGCTACTATGCCTGGGGGTACGGAGGCCAGTTCGTCTTCGTGGTGCCATCGGTCCGCCTGGTGATGGTGACGACCTCCGACCCCAATGTCACCCGCGAACGCCGCGAGCACCTGGACTCTATTTACGGCCTCGCCGAACGCGTCGTCGAGGCCGCCGCACATTGATGATTGAGGATTGACGATTGACGATTTATTGACGATCGAGCGAATGCGCCATTGAGGCATTCGATTTCGACGCTGCAATTGAATGGCGCATTGCCCCAATTCCTCAATGCGCAAATCGAATCGATCAATTCACCAATGCCTCAGTTCCCCAATGAATCGCCAATCGTCAATCCTCAATCGCCAATAGACGCATCTCAGTACGCTAAGCTTGCGGCGCTTCTGAGGGGAGGAACGCCGATGCTGCAGTATGTGCGTGTAGGACTGGTGACCGGAGCCACCGTGATGGTGGTGGCCGGCGTGAGTTATGGGGTGCTGGCCCAGGGCGGAGCGCAGATGCCGCCCGTCAATCAGGCACCGAATCCCTTTCAAACCATCGAAGGCCACTTCAAGCTGCCCGAAGGGCGAACCTGGGGATCCACGAGCGCTGTCGACATCGACAAGGACGGCCGGACGGTCTGGGTGGCGGAGCGGTGCGCGGCGAATTCGTGCTGGGACGCGGCGAAGAACGAGATGTCGCCCCTGGACACGGTGTTCAAGTTCGACACGTCCGGCAAGCTGCTCCTGAGCTTCGGCAAGGGCATGATGATCTTTACACACGGCATCCACGTGGACCGCGATGGCAACGTCTGGGTGACCGACGGCCAGGACAACGTCCCGCGTCGTCGTCCCGGACAGCCGGCTGACGCGCCGCTGCCGCCGCTGCTGGCCAAGGTGATCGGGCACCAGGTGCACAAGTTCAGCCCGGACGGCAAGCTGCTGCTGTCGCTCGGCAAACCCGGTGGCAATCAGCCCGGTCAGCCGGCAGACCCCGCGTCGTTCTACCAGCCGAACGATGTCATTACCTACCCGAACGGCGACATCCTGGTGGCCGAAGGGCACGGCAACGCACCGCCCTCGACGGCACGGCTGATCCGGTTCGACAAGTCCGGCAAGTTCCTTCGGGAGTTCGGCAAGATGGGCACCGGCACCGAGGGCGAGTTCATGCAGCCCCACGGGCTGGCGTTCGACTCGCGCGGCCGCCTGTTCGTCGCCGACCGCAACAACAACCGCATCCAGATCCTGGACGGCGAGAGCTACAAGACGCTCGACACCTGGTACCAGTTCAGCCGGCTGAGCGGGATCTTCATCGACCGCAACGACATGGTCTATGGCGCGGACTCCGAATCCGGATCTGTCAACCCGCCCCACGGCGCGTGGATGCGCGGCATCCGCATCGGCTCGGCCAAGGACGGCAAGATCACGGCGTTCATTCCGGATCCGTCGAGTGTCGGCGAGACCTTCTCGATGGTGGACGGCAAGCCCGTGATGAAGAAGGCCGACGGCTCCCCGGGCGCGACCGGAACGCTGGCCGCCGAAGGCGTCGCAGTGGACGCCGCCGGCAACATCTACGGCGCGGAGGTCGGACCGCGGAAGGTGCAGAAATACGTCAAGAAATAAATGACCTGTCGACGACCATTGACGATCCTGTCGATGTTCCATTGACGCTTGATGATTGATGATTGACGATTTATCGGGTGATTGGCGATTGGTTCATCGCTCCATTCGATTTGATCATTTGGGCCGCCCCAATGACCCAATCCGAATGGCGCAATGCCCCAATCATCAAT
>DATLLC010000243.1:0-9093 GCA_035538015.1 Vicinamibacterales bacterium | reverse complement strand
CTGGATCATCCACCGCGGCTCCGAGACGCTGAACAACAACGAGAAGGGGCTGGAGCTCAAGTCCGCAGAATCGTGCTGCGCGGGCGCTCCGCCGGTCCTCGAGTTCGGCCCGGACGGGACGCTGCTCCAGTCGTGGGGCGGTCCGGGTGCGGGTTTCGACTGGCCCGACTCGAACCACGGCATCTTCGTCGATCACCTCGGCAACGTCTGGATCGGCGGCAACGGCCCGGGCGACTCGCACATCGTGAAGTTCACTCGTGACGGCAAGTTCCTGGCGCAGTACGGCAAGCCGAACGCTCGCGTGAGCGGGAAGAGCAGCTCGGGCCAGCCGACGTTCGCGCGAGGCAGCACGGACCCCGAGAACTTCGGCCGCGTGGCGAAGATCTTCATCGAGCCCAAGGCCAACGAGGCCTACGTCGCCGACGGTTACTTCAACCGCCGGGTCGCGGTGCTCGACGCGGCCACCGGCAAGATGAAGCGCTTCTGGGGCGCGTACGGCAACCCGCCCGACGATTCAGTAAACCTCGGGCCCTACGATCCAAACGCGCCGCCGGCGAAGCAGTTCAACAACCCGGTGCACTGCGCGGACGTCTCGAACGACGGCTTCGTCTACGTCTGCGACCGGCTGAACGATCGACTGCAGGTGTTCCGGCAGGACGGGACGTTCGTGAAGGAAGCGTTTCTGGCGAAGAACACCAAGCTGTCGGGGTCGGTGTGGGACGTGGCGTTCTCCCGCGACCCGCAGCAGCGCTTTCTGTTCGTGGCCGACGGCATCAACGATCGGGTTTACGTCCTGCAGCGCGACAACCTGGAGCTGCTCACCAGCTTCGGCGACGGGGGACGCCAGCCCGGCCAGTTCTACGGCGTGCACAGCATTGCCATCGACTCGCAGGGCAACCTGTACACGACCGAGACCTGGGAGGGTAAACGGGTCCAGAAGTTCGTGAACAAGGGGCTCGCCCCCGTCACGACGATGCATCAGGGGACCGTCTGGCCGCGGCCGACCTCCGGGCGCTGAGCCGCCGGCAGAATCAGCGCCGCGCGGCCACGCCGCGGACCGCGGCCGCGATCATCCGGTTGAGGGCCGCGATCGAGAACCCGCCTTCGTCGGTGGGCGGGATCGTGGCAAAGCCGATGGCCGATGCCTTCCGATAGCGGGCGAACACGGACTCGAAGAGCTTCGCGAGCTCCTCGCTCGAGGGTCCGCCGGGGACTTTGTTGCCGTGCGCCATCACCTCGCGCGGATCGAGGACGTCCATGTCGATATGGACGTAGATCTTGTCGGTCAGGCGGTCGAGGCGATCGAGCTGGGCCCACACGGCCGGCGTCTGGTGTCGCAGATCGTCGACGGTCAGCTGCTCGATCATCGAGCTGTCGAGCAGGCTCTGTTCCAGCGGATCGGTCAATCGCACGCCGCCCATGACCACGTGCCGATCGGACAGGGGCGGGTCGAGCTTCGCGTCGAGGCGCATCACCTGCAACGCGCGGCCGGTGGCCACGGCCACGGGCATGCCGCCGAGCGAGCCGCTGCGCGTCGTTTCCGGAGTATTGAAGTCCGGGTGTGCGTCCAGCCACAGCAGGCCGATCCTGATCGGCTCGCGCGTCGGGCCGGAGCGCTGCAACCCGGCGACGAGGCCCGGCATCGACGGGCACGTGGCGAGCAGGCCGACCGTGAAGTAGCCGTCGCGCTCGTTGCGGGCAACGATGTCGGCGAAGTGGCCAAGCGACATCCCCAGCTTCTTCCAGCCGCCGTACTCGGTCTCTTCATCGGGCGTGAGCCGGGCCTCGTCCACCCGCACCGTTGCGCCCATCCCTTCCAGGATCTGCCGGATCCCGCCCTCCGCCATCGTCGTCGGGCCCTTCGAGGGCCCGGTCGGCGACAACGGCTGCCTCGACAGAGCGACCTGGATCCTGCCGGAGCCATCAACATACTTCTGCTGCGCATCGGAGAGTTCGGTGGCGAGAAGCAGCAACGCGGCCGGGACGGCCAGGCGGACGATTCTGATGGGTGTCACGCGGCGATTATAGGACTGGCACCCGGGCGATTCGCCGTCCGACATCACGAGCGAGAATCAGCCCGCGTCACGCACCCGGGCCGCTTCGCACGCGTACGAACTGCTCCAGCACCCGACGGCGAGCCGAGGCGGCGCACGATGGCTACGAAGGTGCGCGGTCCTTGCCAAAGCTTCGGATCGCTTCGTCCTCCGACTCGAACATCTCGAACACACCGCACAGCTTCGTGATACGCATCAGCTCGTCGGCCCGCGATGTCAGGTGCAGCAGCTTCACGCGCCCGCCGTTGCGGAAGGCCGTCAGGTACTTCGACACCAGCATGCCCACGCCGGCGCTGTCGAGCCGCGTGACCTTGCGCAGGTCGAGCACGATCTTCGCCCGCTGCTCGGCAACCAGGCGATTGACCCAATCGCGGAGCGGAACTTCGCCTTCCTCGCCGAGGATGAGGCGACCCTCGAGCTCGAGAATGGTGACGTCGCCAGCGCGGCGTTCGGTGATATGCATTGGTCCCACAGCAGATCAACGTCAGTCGAGGTCCTTGGTGAACACTATCTCGAGGCGCGACAACCGCCGAGGTGGACCCGGACATCGCGGGCATCGCAAGGCCCTGGGTCGAAGAAACCGAGGCGTTAGTGTAATACCGTCGCTGGCGGCGGCGGGAGGTCAGCCCGACACGGTCGAGCCAGTTCAAGTTCGTGCGCTGGCGTCACGCGAGCGCGCGATACCTGAGCCGGGCCAGGCCCACCAGCAAGCCAATCGCCGCTACGCTGATGATGGCTTTCTCGATCAGCCAGAAGTAGAGCGTCCGGCCGATCACATCGTAGATCGTGAGCCCCATCATCGCCAGGGCCGCCACGGTGAGGACCCGTTGGGCCGTGTTCACGTCACGCAGGCGATCCAGGAGACAGACGACGGCAGGTGTCGCGAGGAGGAAGACGTAGTCCCAGCCCTGGGGCGAGAGCAGGGGAACGAGAATCATGAGCTGTCCGAACTCGAGATACGACGGCTCGGACACCGCCCGCCGCTTCGTCCATGTAGCGACAGCAACGCCGATGACCGCCGCCGCTGAAACGACCGCCAGCGCCGAGGTGGCCTCCCCGACGCCAATCCACTTGGCCCACATCGTCGCCAGCGAGACGTTCTCGTTTACAAGGAGATTGGGGGCCGTGGTCTCGGTCACCGTTCGATACCAGCCCAAGACCTGTTCCAGGTTGCCGTTCCACCCGTACACAACTGCAGGGAGGACCAGACCAGCGCCAACCACGGCGAGGCTGACAGCGACTGCCGACACGCCGCTCGCGACCAGCAGCCAGGGCACCAGCACCAGCGCGTACGGCTTGACGAACGCCCCCAGGCCCACGAGCACGCCCGTCAGCAGGGCCTGCCGGCGCTGAACCGCGATGAGCGCACCGACCAGCGAGACGCCCAGGAGGCCGTTGGTCTGCCCAAGGGCCAGCTCGCGCACGTAGAACTTCCCGACGAAGAGAATGGTCAGCCAGACCAGCCACGAGCGCGGGCGGCGGCGATCCGGGAGCGCGTCGATCGACCATCTTACGAACACGACCAGGAGGCCGATTGAACCGGCGTACCACACGACTTGAGCGACCTCGCGGTTCAGGCCGGCGAATGGCGCCATCGCCAGCGCGAACGCCGGGAAGTACTTGAACTGGAAATGACCGTCATCGGGACGGTAGAGCGGTTCGGCGGCTATCGCCCGTGCCCCGGCCGTCCGGTACACGTCGAAGTCCACCATGTCATGCCGGATCCTGATGACAAAGGCGGCTGTCGCCACTACGACTAGGAAGGCAGGCCACGCGAACGCTCCAAGTCGTCCCGGCACGCTGTTAACCCCACAATGCACTGGAGTGGACGATGCCATCAGCCCACACTCCCGGTCGTATGCGCCCGTTCCATCTGATCAGCGAGCCGTTGGAACGACCACTCAAGTGAGCTGAGGGGTTAGTCGCCGCTCCGCGCGGGCTTCGAGAGGTAAGCCTTCGACGCGGTCTCGTCCTTGAGCGGCGTCACCTTGTCGGGATCGATGCGCACCATCAGATAGTCGATATGGTCGTCGATCTTCGTGAACCAGTGCCCGGTACCGGCGGGAATGACGACGACGTCCCCGGCCTTGATGTTGTGGGCGACGCCGCTCCGGATCTCGGAGCCGTTGTTGCCTGGCCCGTTGAACTCGCGCACGGTCTGGAGGGTCGCGGGCCGGCGCTGGCGATTGGTGATGTCAGGTCCCAGCATGAGCGTGGCCGATCCGTCGATGATGTAGTAGACCTCGCTGACCAGGTCGTGCTCGGCCACCGAGTCCGGCAGTGGCGCATCGAGCTTGCCCCGATGGACCATGCCGATGCCGATGTGCGCCTTGCCGATCTCGATGTCCCGGACCTGCTGATCGGTCAGCTTCTCCGCGACCGCCTTCTTCGTGTACGCCTGCAGCTCGGCAGCGGGGATGTAGTAGCCGGGGCACATGGCGCAGGTGGGCTGCGGGTCGGTCGGGTTGATCTTCCCCTGTGCCACCAGGGCCGCGATGGCGCAGCAGACACCGAGCAGTCCGATCGCGATGCTCTTCATGGGAACCTCGGAGGCGGATTCTACATCGCCCTGCCGCCCCGCGGGATGGGTTCTCGGCGAACGGGCAGCAGGTCCGGCCGTTCCCCAGATTCTCAGTGCGTCGACGACCTCGCCGGTATATAACGAGCCGCGTCCCGAACCGTAAGGGAGATCACGGACCGCGGAGTGCCGACACGCCCTCGCGGAGCGCGTGCCGTGCAGCCCGGAGGAAGAGTCTCTATGATCACGTTGCTCGTCCGTATGTGTGTCGTGGCGGCATTGGCGCTGACCACGGTCAGCGCCCAGCAGCGCACCGCCCCGAGCCCCGAGACCTACGGCCGCCTGCACTGGCGGACCATCGGTCCTGAGGGGAATCGGTTCTCAGCGGCCGCCGGCGTCGCCGGCGATCCCTACACGTATTACGTCGGGTCCGCGTCCGGCGGTATCTGGAAGACCATCGATGGCGGCACCAACTGGGCGCCGATCTTCGATGGACAGCCGGTGCAGTCGATCGGCGCGCTGGCGGTTGCCGCGTCCGACCCGAACGTGGTCTGGGCCGGTACCGGCGAAGCCCACATCCGCAGCCACATCTCGGTCGGGCAGGGCGTCTACCGCTCCACCGACGCCGGCAAGACGTGGACGTTGCTCGGCCTCGAGCCGACCGGGCGTATCGCCCGCATTGCCGTCCATCCCAAGGATCCGAACTACGCGCTCGTGTGTGCGCTCGGCCACGCCTATGGACCGCAGCCGGAGCGCGGCGTGTTCCGCACCACCGATGGCGGGAAGACGTGGGCGAAGACGCTGTTCGTGGACGAGAACACCGGCTGCTCGGATCTCGCGATGGATCCCAAGAACCCGCGGACCGTCTTCGCCGGCATGTGGCAGATCGAGATCCACACCTGGGGCCGCGAGAGCGGCGGGCCTGGCAGCGGTCTGTTCAAGTCCACGGATGGCGGCGAAACCTGGGCGCGCCTCCGCGGCAACGGCCTGCCGACACGGTCTCACGGCAAGGTCGCGCTGGGGATTGCCCCCTCCAACACCAATCGGGTCTACGCCATGATCGAGACCGGTGACGGCGTGCCGTGGAAGGGCCAGCCAACCGATCGCGGCCAGTTGTGGCGCAGCGAAAACGGCGGGGACGCCTGGCAGGTGATCAGCTACGACCACAACGTCATGGGCCGCGCCCACTACTACTCCCGCATGATGGTTGCGCCCGACAACGAGAACGAGGCGTACTTCCTCACCGCGTCGTACTCGAAGAGCATCGACGGCGGCAATACGATCGTGGTGCAGCAGCGCGCCGAAGCGCCGGGCGGCGACCACCACGACATCTGGATCGATCCGACCAACGCGAACCGCCAGATCGTCGCGCACGATCAGGGCCTGTCGATCACCATCAATCGCGGCAAGACGTGGTACCGCCAGCGTCTCAAGAACGCGCAAATCTACCATGTCACGGTCGACAACGAGATCCCCTACAACGTGCTCGGCAACAAGCAGGACGAGCCGACTTACCGCGGGCCGAGCAACAGCCGGCTGCAGGGCGGCTTCGGCGGCGAACCCGGTATCCCGCGCGCGATGTGGCACGCGGTGTGTGGCGGTGAGAGCGGCTGGGCGACCCCGGATCCCACCGACTCGAACGTCGTGTGGTCCACGGCCTCCGGCTCCGGCATGGTCGGCGGGATCGTCGTGCGCTACGAGGAGAGCCGGCGCCAGTGCCGCCAGGTCGAGGTGTGGCCCGACCAGTCGAACGGCCCGGCCGAGGGCGTGAAGTACCGTTTCGTCTGGGACGCGCCGCTCCACATCTCGCCGCACGATCACAACACGATTTACGTCGGCAGCCAGCACGTGCACCGCACGATCAACGGCGGCCAGAGCTGGGAGGCGATCAGCCCGGATCTGACCCTGAACGACCGGTCGAAGATGGGCAGCTCCGGCGGCCTCACGCCCGACAACATCGGCGTCGAGTACGCGGGCGTGGTCTATGGCATCGCCGAATCGCCGATGGAGAAGGGGCTCATCTGGGCGGGCACCAACGACGGCCTGCTCCAGGTGACGCGCGACAACGGCAAGACGTGGACGAACGTCACGAAGAACATGCCCGGCCTGCCGCCGTGGGGCTCGGTGCGCAGCATCGCACCGTCGCGCTACGACGCAGGCACGGCCTACGTCACCGTGGACTTCCACCAGGTGAACAACCGCGACCCGTTCGTCTACCGGACCACGGATTACGGGCAGACGTTCAAGCTGATCACCAACGGCATCCCGAAGAGCATGCTGAGCTACGCCAAGGTGATCTACGAGGATCCGGTCCGGCGTGGCATGCTCTACGTCGGGACGGAGAACGCCATCTACGTCTCGTGGGACAACGGCGACACGTGGCAGCCGCTGCAGAACGACCTGCCGCACGCGCCGGTCTCGGGCATCGTCGTCCAGGAACACTTCAACGACCTGGTGATCTCCACCTACGGCCGCGGCTTCTGGATCCTCGACGACATCACCGCGCTCCGCGCGCTGCCGGACGTCATCAGCTCCGACGCGCACCTGTTCCCGCTGCGGCCGGCCTACCGGTTCCGCGGGATCACGGCACCGTCCACGCCGTACGACGATCCGACCGTGGGTGAGAACCCGCAGTACGGCGCGGCCATCAACTACTTCCTCAAGGGCGCCGTGCAGAATGGCGGCACGCTCACGATCCTGGACAGCAAGAACCAGGTGGTGCGCACGATGAACGTGCCCGGCGGCGCCGGACTGAACCGCGTCCACTGGGATCTCCGGGGCGCACCGACCAAGCAAGTGCGGATGCGGACCAACCCGCTCTACGGGCACGAACTGCCGCTCGGCGAGGACGGGACGCGGTCCCCCGGTGGTGGCGGCGGAGGCGGCGGGCTGACGATCCTCCAGCCTCCGGGCACCTACACCGTGAAACTGACGATTGGCGGCCGCGACTACACCCAGCCGCTGACGGTCCGCAAGGACCCGCACTCCGGAGGCACCGAGGCCGATATCCAGTCGCAGATGACGGTGTTGGGCGAGCTGACGAGCGGCATCAACACCACGGTGGACGCGATCAACCAGCTCGAATACGTCCGAGCGCAGGTGCAGACGACCATGCGCTCGCTCCCGGATGGCGAGCTGAAGCGCGCCGCAGCGGAGCTGGAGGCGAAACTGAGCGATGCCGAGATGAACCTGATCGATCTGCGGATCACGGGCGGGCAGGACGGCGTCCGCTACGCGGCGAAGCTACTGGGACGCTTCGGCTACCTGGCCAACGGCATGACGGGCAGCGACTACAGGCCGACCGACCAGGTCCTGGAGACCACGAAGCAGTTGCAGGAGCGGCTGAAGGGGCACCTCGGCCAGATCGGCACGCTCATCGACAAGGACGTTTCCACCTTCAATGACATGCTGAGGCGAGGCAATGGGGGACTGGTGCTGACGAAGACACCGTAGAGCGTCAGAGACGGAGAATCGGTCGATTTTCTGAGCTGGTGATCTGGCGATCGATCTGAAGATCTCGAGATTTCGTGATCTATCTGTCGATCTACCTCTCGATCTGATGATCAGATCGACAGGTAGATCAAGAGATAGCTCAACCGATCATCCGATCTGAAGATCGATCACCACATCACCAGCTCAAGACATCACGAGATTCTCCGTTCTACCTACCTATCTATCTATCTTCCTCAACCTTCTCTCTGCCTCGTCGCGAAGGTCCGGCCGCAGCGAGGCTTTCACCACCGCCTCGTAGTCCGCGCGGGCGGCGTCGACCTGTCCCAGGCCCTGCAGGATCTCGGCGCGGGCGAATCGCGCTTCGTCGTTTCGCGGGTCCGCCTGGACCGCCTCGTTCACCGACGCCAATGCCTCGTTCGCCCGCCCGGTAGCGCTCAGCACCAACGCCAGGCCCAGGAGCGCGCGGCTGTCACCCGCCCGTGCTTCAATCACCTGCCGATACTCCCCCTCCGCGTCCGAAAAGCGCCCGGCGTCGGTCAGGAGATCCGCAAGCTCCAACCGCAGCAGGAGGTTCGACGGATCCCTGTCCGCGGCGGTCCTGAGCACCCGCAGCCCCTCCTGGCGATGGCCGCCTGAAAACAGGAGCCCCGCCTTCAGGGAGAGGGCCGCGGCGTGGCGCGGATCGATGGCCAGCGTCGCTTCCTCTTCAGCGAGCGCCCGGTCGCGCTCGCCCATGCGGAGATGGGCGAGCGCCATCCAGTGATGGGCGTCCGCGCTGCCGGGAACGAGCGCCGCGTAGGCCTTCAGCGCGGTCACGGCTTCCTGGTTGCGCCCGGACGCGAGAGCCGCCCTGCCCTGCAGCAGTCGGGCGAAGGCATTGCCACCATCCCGGGCGAGCACATCGCGGGCGATGGCGGCCGCCTGGTCCTCCTCGCCCCGGGCCAGAGCCCGGTTGCCGTCGAGCAGCTTCTCGAACAGCGAGACCATCCGCTTCGGGTCCGGCAAGGCCGCCGTTTCCCGGGTTGGCGCGGGTGCAGTGGCGCTGAGATAGCCCAGGGATGCCAGGCG
>DATLLC010000242.1:0-6019 GCA_035538015.1 Vicinamibacterales bacterium | reverse complement strand
AAGCAGGGGACGCCGGTGGAGTTCGTGCGGTATCCGCGGTCGACGCACGACCTCTCGCGCACGGGCGAGCCCTGGTTGCTCGTGGACCGCCTCGGGCGCCTGCGGGACTGGTTCTCATACTGGCTGCGGCCGGACGGGTCGATCACGAACTGAGCCTGCAAGCGATTTGAAGAGGGGCTCCCGGGCGATACTGCCCGGGAGCCCCTCTTCACGTTCTCTTTCTGCGGGCTACGGGATCCCGGAGCCCGCAGCAGTTCACTCAGTGCGTGCCTTCACCGGCGGCACGGCCGGCCCGATCCCATCGGGGTCGTGATGCTTCTGCAGGTTCATCAGCCGGTAGAACGACCAGAAGGTCAGGCCGAGCACGAAGATCCAGCTAAAGGCCATGAAGAGAATCGCTCCAGTGGACATCAGACGCCTCCGCTCTGATCGACTTCGATGAAGCCCTTGCGATCATCGTACCCGTTGCGCTTCCACGCGGTCCGGACGAACACCAGGAAGACGATGGCGAAGAGCACGATGATGCCGCGCGAGAGCGTGATGTAAGGGATGTTCTCCGCGACCACCGGCGCGCCCGACGCCATCTTCTTGTTGAGCAGGATCGGGATCGCATCCGTCCAGCCCCACCACCCGAGGATGAACAGCAGGTAGAGCGGCGTCACGTAGGTCATCACGAACTTGAAGATCGACGGGATCCGCACGTCCGCGCCCATGTGCAGGCTGTCCCACGCCTTCTTCGGGCTGAACAGCCACATGAACACGATCACCTCGAACACGGCCACGATCACGAGGCCGAAGGTGCCGGCCCAGTAGTCCCACTCGTCGAGGAAGCCGTACTGCAGCCAGTGCACGTGCATCATGCCGAACACCAGGCAGATGCCGCCGAGGATCCAGGCCGTCTGCTCGCGCTTGAACCCGAACTCCTCGCGGAAGAACGCCACGACCGGCGTCAGCATCGACACCGACGACGTGATGCCGGCGAAGAAGAGGAGGCCGAACCACGCCACGCCCAGCAGGTTGCCGAGCGGCAGTTGCTGGAACACCACCGGCATCGTCGCGAAGCCGAGGTCGAACGAGCCGCCCTGGGCGATCGCCATCGCGCCGGCGACGCCGAAGAAGGTGACCGCCGCCGGGATCGCGATCGTGCCGCCCAGCACTACCTCGGCCGTCTCGTTCGTGGCTGCCGTGGCGATGCCGTTCAGGACGAGGTCGTCCTTCTTGGACAGGTACGACGCATACGCCTGCAGCGAGCCCATGCCCACCGAGAGCGTGAAGAAGATCTGGCCCGCCGAGGCCAGCCAGACGCCGGGCTCATCGACGCGCGAGAAGTCCGGCTTGTAGATGAACTCGAGGCCCTGCATGGGCGACGCACCGATGCCCGGCTGCGGCGGCAGGGTGATGACGACGATCGCGAGGATGATCGCCAGCAGGAACAGGATCGGCATGCCGATCTTGGCCAGCTTCTCGATGCCGCCGGAGATGCCCTTCGAGAGCACCCAGATGTTGATGGCGAGCGTGCCGAGGAAGAAGAGGTACGGCGTGTAGGTGTGGTGATAGACCTGCCCGCCCTCGGTCCGGATGGCCTGGAAGGATCTCAGGTACTCGAGCATCCCTTCCTGCGTGGTGATGCCCCAGTAGTCCTTGGTGAGCGAGAACCAGGCATAGGCGGCCGTCCAGCTCTCGATGTACGTGTAGTAGATCATCACGCACATCGGGACGATGAGGCCGACGACGCCCATGTACTTCGCGAGCGGGTGCTTCCAGAGGGCGGCGAACATGCCCGGCAGGTGACCCTTGCGGTACTGGCCACCATGACGCCCCACGCCCCACTCGATCCACATCAGCGGGATGCCGAGGAGGATCAAGGCGATGAAGTAGGTGATCATGAACGAGCCGCCGCCGTTCGCCGCGGCCTGGCGCGGGAAGCGGAGGAAGTTGCCGAGTCCGACCGCGTTTCCCGCCATGGCGAGAATCAGGCCGATTCGACTGCCCCACGCTTCATTGGAATTGCTTGTCCCACTGGACGCCAAAGGGTCACTCCCGTAGCTGGGGTTCCGTGATCCGGCAGAGAACGAACGTTGCCCGCCGCGCCGGGCGTAGCGAACGCACAATACTGCGGTCGGTACGCGCGGGCGTCCAGAGTCGTTGTTTGCGGAATGTGGGACTTTGCGGCGAGCCGGACGCCGTATCCCGTGCGAATCCTTACTTGGCCGCGGGTACGTCCGTCACGCCGCCGGACACGATGAAGGCGAGCACATCGGAGCTGACCGCGTCGAGCCGCGTCACCCGCGCCGCCGGCACCACGCAGAGCTGGCCGGCGAAGTTGTACGATTGCGGGAAGTAGACCGCCACGTCCGTGCCGAGTCCCAGCGTGGCCAGGGAGGTCTGGGTGATGAACCCGAACGCCCGCACCGCGCCGTCCTCCGACATCGCCACCAGGACCGGGGTGTCGAACCGGCGCTTCTCGCCCACGAACGCATTCAGCAGGTCCTTCGTCGACGAGTAGAGCAGCCGCACGAACGGCAGCCGGTCGAGCATCTGCTCCATCGCTTCCTGGAACTGGCCCCAGAGGAAGGTCGACCCAACGAACCCGACCAGCGTGATGGCGACCAGTGTCAGGACGAACCCCGCGCCCGGGATCGGCAGTCCGAGCCACCCGTCGATGGTGGTGAAGATGAACCAGCAGACGGCGAGCGTGACGACCGCAGGCGTCGTCAGTACGAGGCCGCGCAGGAAGTAGGTGACGAGCCGTTTGAAGGGCGTGGGCGGAGCTTTCTTCTTCTTCGTGGCCATGGGCAACGGGTGCGGAGGTCGATGCGTAGATTTTTCGGGCGCCATGCCCTGTGGGCGGAAACAAGTGCCGCCCGGAAGAAGCTAACCTTGAACCGGTCCGACAGAATGTCGTCTCGCGCCCTTCGCTTCGTCGCGCTCCTCGTGAGCGCGCCTTCCCTCCTGCTCGCGCAGGGACCACGGAAGGTGATCACGCAGGACACCTACGATATCTGGCGGTCCATCTCGCAGCCGACGCTGTCGGCCAACGGCGAGTGGGCGGTGTACACGCTGACGCCGACGGTTGGCGACGGCGAGTTCATCGCGCGCTCGACCTCCGGCACCACGGAACATCGTGCGCCGCGCGGCTGGACCGGCCGCCCGCTCACCTCCGTGACCGGCACGCCCTTCTCCGCGGCGCCCGCGCGCATCACCGGCGACAGCAAGTACGCGGTGTTCCTGCGCTATCCCACCAAGGCGGCGATGGATTCCGCGCGCGCCCGCCGCGCGCGCCCCGCCGACCAGCCCAAGAACGCGCTCTCGATCCTCTCGCTCGCGGACGGTCGCGTGACGTCGGTGGAGAAGGTGCGCGGGTTCGAGATGGCGCGTGACGGGGGCCGCTACGTGGTCTACCAGGTGGATGCGGACTCGACGCCGGCCGCGGCGGCCAACGGTGCGCGCGGCGGCGCTGGTGCAGGTGCCGCCCCGCGGGCTGCCGGGGCAGGCGCGCTCGCGCCTGCCGACTCCGCTCGCCCCGCCGCGCGCCGTAAGGACGCCGGCGCCCCGCTCATCATCCGTGAGCTCGCGACGGGCTCCGAGGTGCGCATCGAGGGCGTCACCAACTACGTGCTCGACGACAACGAACGCTGGCTCGTCTACAGCGTCACCGGCGCCGACTCGCTCGGCGTCGACGGTGTCTACGCGCGCGACTTCGCCACGGGCACGACGACCGCGCTCAAGAAGGCGACCGGCAACTATCGCAGCCTCGCGCTTGATGAAGCGGCGACGCAGGTCGGGTTCGTGACGGACGCCGACCAGTGGAAGGACTCGACGCCGCGCTTCGCGCTCTATCACGCGTCGCTCGGCGCCAAGGGCCGCGCGCCGCAGCCGGCCACGCTCGCCGTCGCCGCCCATGCGCCCGTGCTCGGCGAGGGTCAGCGCATCGCCGAGCGGGGCGGGGTGAGCTTCGTCAAGAACGGCGGCGTGCTGCGCTTCAACGTGCAGCCGGTGCCGGCAGACTCCATCCCCGCCGACTCGCTCGCCGAGAACGCCGTCGTCGACCTCTGGCATTGGCGCGATACGCGACTGCAGTCGATGCAGCGCTTGCAGGTGGGGCAGGACCGCAATCGCAGCTATGCCGCGGTCTGGCATGTGACATCGCGCCAGGCGCGCCGCATCGCCAACGACTCGATGCCGAACATCCAGCTCTCGGATGACGGCCGCACGGCCGTCGTCGTGACGAACGTGCCCTACCAGATCGACGCGATCAGCGGCGAGGGCGGCAACGACATCCATGTCGTGAACACGGTCACCGGCGCCTCGCGCGTCGTCGCCAAGCGCGTTCGCGGGTCGGGCCAGCTCTCGCCCGGCGCGAAGTACATCACCTGGTGGGAGAACAAGAACTGGCAGGTGCACGACATCGCCGCCAACCGCACGCGGAACGTGACGGAGATGATCCACAACTTCTCGTTCGAGCGCGAGATCCACGACACGCCGAGCGAGCCGACGCCGTGGGGCGTGGGCGGCTGGACGAATGGCGACGCGCGCGTGCTGATCTACGACCGGTACGACATTTGGGAGATCGACCCAGCGGGCGTGGCGGCAGCGCGCAATCTCACCGACGGCGAGGGGCGCAAGAA
The DNA here is from genome assembly GCA_035538015.1 of Vicinamibacterales bacterium. GTDB lineage: Bacteria > Acidobacteriota > Vicinamibacteria > Vicinamibacterales > UBA2999 > VFZN01. The sequence continues at coordinate 1,391 of DATLLC010000242.1, read as the reverse complement.
CAACCTGACGTTCCGGCTCGCCGACCTGGACCCCGATGAGCGCGCGTACGACGCCTCGAAGCCGCTGATGCTCCGCGCGTTCGACAACGCGACGAAGCACGCCGGCGTCTACCGCGACCGCGTCGGCGCGGCCACGGCGCCGGAGCGCCTGGTGATGGCGCCCAAGTCATGGCCGGTGCTGCAGAAGGCCCGCAAGGCCGAGCGGTATCTCGTCGCGCGCGCCGACCACCGGGAGTATCCGGACCTGTGGACCGGTGAGTCGCTCGACCGTCTGACGAAGATCACGAACGCGATGCCGGAGCAGGCGCAGTACTCGTGGGGCGACGTCGAGCTGGTGAAGTGGCTGAACGGCGACGGCGTGGAGCTCGAGGGCCTGCTCTACAAGCCCGAGGGATTCGACCCGTCGAAGAAGTACCCGATGCTCGTGTACTTCTACGAGCAGCTCTCGGACAACCTGCACAACTACACGCGCCCGGCCGGCCGCAACATCATCAACCCGGTCGTCTACAACTCGCTCGGCTACCTCGTGTTCATGCCGAACATTCGCTACACGCCGGGCTACCCCGGCCCCAGCTCGGTGAAGTCGATCGTGCCGGGCGTGCAGTCGCTGATCGCGCGTGGCATCGTCGACGCCGCGAAGGTCGGCATCGGCGGCCAGTCCTGGGGCGGCTACCAGACGTCGTACATCATCACGCAGACGCAGATGTTCGCGGCCGCCGTGCCGAACGCGACGGTGGTGAACATGACGTCGGCCTACGGCGGCATCCGGTGGGAGTCTGGCGTCGAGCGCGCGATCGTCAACTACGAGCGTGGGCAGAGCCGCATTGGTGGCTCGCTCTGGGAGTTCCCGGAGCGGTACATCGAGAACTCCGCGCTCTTCTATCTCGACCGCGTGACGACGCCGGTGCTGTTCATGGCGAACGACAACGACGGGGCCGTGCCGTGGTACCAGGGCATCGAGTTCTTCGTGGCGATGCGCCGACTCGGGAAGGAGGCCTACATGGTCAACTACAACGGCGACGCCCACAACCCGCGGAAGTACGCGAACCAGAAGGACATCGACCGGCGGATGCAGGAGTTCTTCGCGGCCAAGCTGCTGGGGGCGGAGGAACCGGAGTGGATGAAGAGCGGGATTCCGTACGTGGAGAAAGGTCGGGGCCGCTAACGGACTGCGATGCGGGGTGGGGTTCGGGGGGCCCTGCGGTACGGGGTACGCGGCGGGGAGTAGGGTGCGGTTGATGCGGGATGCGGGACCCTGTTCAGCGCAACAGTTCCCAGCGGATGCGCTTCACCGGCGTCCTGGATGAACCGTCGTTGATCTTGGCGACCAGCGAGCGCTCCATCAGCGAGAGCTCCGACATCCAGCCATGCGTCTTCACGCCCACTATGAG
>DATLLC010000241.1:0-14901 GCA_035538015.1 Vicinamibacterales bacterium | reverse complement strand
CAAGGGCGCGGTGGTCGTGCTGATCTTCGTGCTGGTCCACAAGGTCGGCGACACGCTTGCCAACCTCACGCTGCGGCTGCTGTTCGAGGACCTGGGATTCAGCAACGACGAGGTGGCGTTCTACGACGTCGGCGTCGGCTTCATCGCGCTGCTGACGGGCGTGTTCGTCGGCGGGGTGATGTACGCCACCATGGGCATGAAGCGGGCGGTCCTCGTCAGCCTCGTGCTGATGGCGGTCTCGAACTTCAGCTTCGCCGCGCTCGCCGCCTACGGGCACAGCAACCTCGGCATGGCGGCCGCCATCGGGTTCGAGAATTTCGCCAGCGGAATCGGTGGGGTCGCGGTCGTCGCCTACCTGTCGGCGCTCTGCAATCTTCGCTTCACCGCCACCCAGTACGCGCTGCTGTCCGCGCTCGCGAGCATCGCGGGCCGATTCCTCACGGGCACCACCGCCGGCGGCTTGATCGAGGCGATGGGCTACGTGAACTTCTACCTGCTGACGACCCTGATCGCGTGCCCGGGGGTGTTCCTCTTCTGGTTCATGATCCGATCGGGTCTGGCGGAGATCTCAATCGGGTCTGCCGGACAGCAAGACTGAGGGATCCTACGGGCGTCCAGGTTGGGCGATGCTGTACCACCGGCGCAGGTTGCTATTCGCTGGCCTGCTCCCCGACCCTATTGGCGCGGCTGCGGCTTCTTCTGGACGGCCTCTTCCCGCTCCCGCGCCCGCTCGCCGGACAGGATGTTCGCGAGCGCGTAGTTCCCCTCGTGGCACGCGTACTCGTAGATCTCCTCGTCGATCCGCGTGAATGGCAGCTCGCCGGTCCAGGGCGCGGTGAACGTCGACGGGTCCTCCATCGTGAAGCGATAGAGGATGGTGTCCGGTCCCGTCCGCGTGAAGCGCTCGGTCACCTTGAGCTTCTCCGAGGCCCCCCGGTAGGCCCAGAGGATGCTGGTCTGCTCGAGCTGCAAGGGATGGATGTTCGTGGTTTCCACCACCAGCGTGTCGCCGTCCCAGCGGCCGATCGAATCGCCCATCCACGGGCGGATGTGCGACGGGAGGTGCTCGGTGGCTCCCAGGCGGATCATGCGCGCGTCGTGCACCATCTCGCTCATGATGAGCACGTGGTCCTTCGTCTGCACGATGGTGTAGTTGTTGTTGTAGAAGTAGTTCGGCAGCATCGGGGGCCCGGCGTTGGACCCGAACGACAGCAGGCAGCGATCGGAGAGCGGCCGTACCTCGGGGTGATCGAACTCCCCGAACTGCTTGGCGCGGGCTGCCAGCTCCGCGACGCGTTGCTGGCCGGCTGCCGTCAGCGGCGGAATCCGACCGTTCGGCGGGTCGATGACGATCGCGCTCCTCGCCACGCCGTCGATCCGAATGACCTTCAGTCCGGGGTCCAGCCAGAAGCCGTTGTAGCCGCCGACCTTGCCGCCGGCGAACTCGGCGATCTGCTCGATGAACGATGGCGTGCCCGGCGCCGCCAGGCTGCGGGCCTCGCCGCCCTTCGAAGGCGGCGGCCGGTTCGGGTCGCTCGCCTTGTCCCGGAACTCCTCGACCTGCTGCGCGCGTTGCTCGATGGCGGCCGCCTGCTCGTCGGTCAGCGTCGGGCCCGGCTGGCCCATCCGCTCGAGCGGCGTCTGGGTTTCATTGGTCCAGTTTCCCTGAAAATCCGGTCGACCGTCCGGCGTCCGAGGCACCACCCAGGCCCCCTTTCCGGCAGCCGGCCCCTGCGCGCTCACAGGTGAGAGCGCCTGGGCGACCAGGCACAGTCCGACCGAAACGGCTCTACCGACGAAACGACGGGATTGAGGCGTCATAAGTGTCCTCGCGAGGCCGCGTTCATGCGCCCATCATCTCACCGATCAGGTGACTGCGGCGGTCTCAGAACCGCACGCGCATCGACAGCCGCAGCGTCCGCGGCAGCGTGGGATGGGTGTGAATGTCCTCAACACCCGCCGACAGCTCACCAGGCAGTCGTGACGCGTAGAAGTAGTCGACGTCGCTGGCGACGGCGTCGAGCAGATTGAAGGCATCGAGCACCAGCTCCGTCCGCGGCGACAGTCTTGCGCCCAGTTGTCCGTTCAGCAGACGGGTGCTCGACGACCTGACGCTGCCGTCTTCGACCAGGTTGCGCGGACCGAAGTATCGGAGCCGCAGGCTGCCGAACACGAGGCGGCCGCTGTCGATGGTCACACCCGCCGATGCCACTCGCTCAACCGCGCCGGGAATCCGATCGCCCGCCGGATCCGCGTCCGCGAAGCGCGCGACCACGCGAGGTCCGCATCGACGGTCAGCCACGACCGCGGCGCCGCGTTGGTGTTCCACTCCACGCCCCATCGGCGGCTCGGCCGGGATGCCGTCGTCGTCCCGGCATCGCCGACGAACAGCAGCTCTCCGTCCAGGTCCAGCCGCCAGACGGCGACGTCCATCTCGAGGCCGCGTCGCGGCACCATTCGCGCACCGAACTCCGCGCCGCGGGCCCGGGCCAGGGGCGTGACGCGATCGGCCGGCGCGCCGGTCGCGGGATCCACCGTCAACGTCGTGCCCCGAGCGTCGTTCGAGTGGTACCCATAGCCCGCATTGACGTACAGCTCGGCCGCGCGCCAGGGGCCGAGGATGAGCGAGGCCTTCGGGCTCGCCAGACCCTTGCCGGTGGTACCGCTGTTCTCGGGGACTCCCGCGTCCACGTCGAACTGGACGCGATCGAGGCGGAGCCCGGCGCTCGAGCGCATCCACGGCGTCCACTGCACGTCGTGCTGCACGTAGCCGCTCACCGAGGTCTGCGACACCTGGTCCGCGCGCCTGACCGCGAGCGGCTCGCGGCGCGCGGTGTGCAGCAGCGCGAGGCGGCCGATGGCGTCGTGACGGAGGTCCGCGCCGACGAGCAGCTCCGAAGGACGCCCGCCGAGCCGTGACACCAGGCGATGCGACAGGCGTCCGCCGGAGACGATGCGCCGATCGGACTGCTGGAACTGATCGTCGTTCACTGGATCGTCGAGGAAATAGGTGAAGTTGGAAAACAGGTCCAGCTGGTAGCGCATCGCATACGCGCTGCCACCGGTCACCCCGTTCGAGGTCGTTCGCTGCCAGTCGCCAGACAGGCTGACCCGTGATGTCTCGCCGCCGGTGGTGTCGTCCACGCTGTCGAACCGGGCGAGTGCGCTCGTGTCGATGGCGCGCTGGGGCGCCTGGTCGGTCGACTGCCACGATCCGCCGTAGCCCATGGCTGTCAGCGACCACGCGTTGAGCGTATCGCCCACGCTGTAACGGACCACACCGTTCAGCCGGCGGTAGTCGTCGCCGCGCATCCACGGGCCATCGTTGTGATTGAGTTCAGTGGCTACGAGCAGCCGTCCCGCACCGGCCTGGGGAGAAGCGGCCGTCAGAATGCGTCCCCATCCGTCCTCACCGCCGCTCACGCGGACGATCGGCCGGTCGAGCGCGTTGACATAACAGATGTGTGCCGCGCCGGCAGTGGCGAAATCCCCCTCGTCCGCGAAGTACGGGCCCTTGCGGAACTGCACGCCGCTGACGAGCTCGGGGATCAGGAAATTCAGATCGGAATAGCCATGGCCGTGGGCGTGTGTCGGCATGTTCACCGGTACGCCGGCCACCGTCGTCGTGAAGTCGGTGCCGTGATCGAGCTTGAAACCGCGGAGGTAGTACTGGTTCGCCTTGCCCTCGCCGCTGTGCTGACTGATGATCAACAACCCGGGGACGGTCTCGAGGACTTCACCGGCGCGCATGATCGGACGTGCGTCGATCTGCCGACCGGTCACCAGACCCTCGCTGGCACGCTTCACCGAGATCGTCGTGTCTGGCAAGGCGCCTCCCGTCTGATCCGTCGCCGTGCCGGAGAGTCCACCCTGGCCGGGCTGGGCCCAGCCAGGGTCAACCGTGCTCAGATAAAGCGCCGCCACCAGATACCAGACGCGAATGCGCACGACCGTGGTCCTACTCTGTGGCTCGCAGCCGCGCGAGCACGGCTCGGGCGTCCTCGGCCGCGGATGACGCGCTGCACATCGACACGCTGCGATCGGCCCATTGCCGCGCGTGTCCTCGGTCTCCCTGCGCTGCGGCGATGGCCGCCGCGCGCGCGAACGTCTCGGGCTGCGCTACCCCGACGGCCAGGACCTTGTCGATCTCCTTGCGAGCCGACGTTGACTGGCCGTTGCGATGCAACGCCCACGCGAGGGCCTCCAGCGTGCGGACGTCCTGCCGTCGAGCGGCCTCGCGCTGGGCCAGGGCGAGCGCGTCGACAGGCTTCCCCGAGTGGTCGGCGCCGTAGTAGATCAGCTCGACGTTGGCCGAGTCCCACGTGGCGGCTTCCGCCCGTGCCGCCACCTCGAACGCGTCCCATTCCTTCCGTGCGTCATCAAGCCGGCCGGCCCGAGCGAGCGCCACTCCGAGCGCGTACCGGTTCTCGGGATGCGGCGCCACCGCGACGTGCTTCTCGCGGAAGGCGACGGCCTCGCTCAGGCGACCCTGCTGCGTTCGCACTTCGGCCATCTGCGCGAGCGCGTAGTGGTAGTTGGGGAACAGCGTCAGCGCCTCCGTCAGCAGCCGCTCCGCGGCGTCGGTCCGGCACGTGAGCAGCGAGAGGTGCGCGATCTGCGTCAGGATCCACGCGCGATCCTCGACTTCCGCGTCGGCCGTCCGTCGATACGCCGTGTCCATCAACTCGACGGCCCCTTCGTGATCGCCGAACAGCTCGCGGAGGTGCGAGGCCCGGGTCAGTGCGGGCACGTTGCCGGGTCGCATGTCGAGCATCCACTGCGCCGCCTTCTCGGCCTCCGCATACCGGCCCAGCTCGGTGTAGCCGTCTGCCAGGAACCCGTAGACCAACACATCGTCTGGGACCTGTTTGTTGAGGCGTTCCGCGATCTCGACGGCGCGCGGGAACTCGTGCTGGCCGAGCAGAATCCAGACCTGGAGCTTCCGCGCCTCGAGATGGTTCGGCTCGAGCGCAAGCGCGCGCTCGGTGGCCTGCCAGGCCTCGGCGTAGTAGCCGGGAGCGGCGGTCTCGCGCGCCCGGCGAGCCAGCGCCAGTGCGAGGTCGTTCCACCCGTCGACGCGCTTGGGGTGCATGTCGATGGCCGCCCTCGCGGATGCGATGCGCCGCTCTGCCGGCGATCCGGTCGCGGAGCCCGCCGTGACGTGCGACGCTGCGGTCGCGCTCGTGGCGACGCGGCGGTCGGTGACGAGGGCCGTGGCCGCAACGGCGGCCAGGCAGATGAAGCCCAATGCGCTCACGAACGCGGCGGACTTCAGCGCTCGAAGGGAACGGACGCCGGCAGGTGCCGGCGTCCCTTCCACGCGTTGAGATTTGGGCGCCGTCACAGGCCCGGGCATGGCGCGCCTCCGCCCGCGGTGCAGCCAGGCTCGGTCGGGTCGATGTGCCGGCGATCCCGGCCGCTCGGCGAGAGCGCCACGTACGGGAATTGCACCTCGTACGGGGCATCGTTCACGTTGACGCCGTCGCCCAGCCGCCCGTTGATGTCGGCGTTGAAGCCGGGGAACGGCGCCGCCAGCACGCCGCCCGCCACAACGCGGAGCGCGATGTCGGTGACGTCATCGAACACGCGACGGCCGTTGGGGAAGCCCGCGCCATCGCCGCCCAGCACTCCGAGCCGGCTGGCCGAGGCCAGCGGTGTCGGCGCCACGCCCGTGTTGAGACGCAGCAGGTCCGCGAGGGGGCCGGGGGGCGTGCCCGCGGCCGCAATCGGCGGCACGTATTGGACCAGCGGTCGGAGGTCGAGCCTCGGCGCGGCGGGGATCGCCAGCACGCCGCCGGTCAACGCATTCAGGACGCGCGGCAACGAAGGATCGGCGAAGAAGCCCGCGAACTGCGCGTCGTTGGAGGGCTGGTCCATGCTGAACCGGTCCTTCGACCCGGTGCCGATGATGAGCTCGTTGATGAGCGGATTGCCGACTCGCTGCACCTGGCGGAACAGCCCCGATCGATCGGGTACGCCGTTGACGTTGCGCCGAACCGACACGCGCGGGCGCGACGTCGTGCCCCAGATGCCGAGGGTCGCGGCCGGCGAGGTTGCCGGCTCGACACGGCCGGTTCTCGTCAGGAGGTTGACGGGAATCTCGATCGCGATGGTGTTGACGCCATAGCCCGACACGGTGTCGGGCGCGATGTTGACGTTGGCCGCGTCCTGGGCCGCGGACAGCACACCGGGAGCGACCGAACTGCGGAGGTTGAAGGTATCGAACGCCGCGCCGAGATCGATCCAGAACGCATCGTCGGTCGTGCCGGCGAAGACCTTGACGCCGGATGGCAGGGTGAAGCTGCCTTGCTGGTAGAGGGCGGCGTAATCCATCGTGCGCGGCCCGACATTGGCGGGCACCGCGTAGAGTTGACGGCCATCGTCCGGGCGCAGATCGAACTGGTCGTTGCCGCGGATCGCCTTGACCGTGTACCGCTGCCGCTGTCCGAGGCCGGCCGAATCGAAGTTCGCGATGCGGGGCGGGACGATGGGCGTGCCTGGCGGCACCGGCGACGGCGAGTTGGGCGGGGCCGCGTAACCGTTGTCGGCACCCGCGTACACCTGGAACAGCGACGGCAGCCGCTGATCGGTTTCGAAGCGGAACTGCAGTGTGATGTCCTCGCGCGCGTCGTGATCGTTGTCGATCTTCAGCTCGTAGAGGATCTCGTCGTCGAACGGGAACCAGTTCGGGCCGTTGGCGGTGTCGAGCAGGGGATCGACGCCCATGATGAGCGTCACCTTGCCGGCACTGCCGGCGCCGTAGCCCATGAACGCGTACAAGTCCGTGATGTCGGCCTTGTGATCGAGCGCGGTGATGGGCGCCTCGCGGTGGTTCGAGGCGGTGAGTGGCGGAGCAAGAGCGGCGAGCGCGCCGCCAAGTCCGAGGAGCAGGGCCAATCGTGTCTTCATGGGTCCTCCGTTGTGCAAGGCCGGCGCGCCACATCGGCCGTACGCCGGGGTCACGGGGATTACGCGGCGGGAGGCGGATTGGATTTGCGGGGTATGCTGGATTGGCAAGATGTGGGACGACCGCGAGGCAATGGCGCGGGTGGCCGCGCGGGATGCGGGCGGGCTCGAGGTGCTGTACGACCGCTACTCGACCATGGTGTATTCGCTGGCGCTCCGCATCGTCCGCAACACCAGCGACGCCGAGGACGTGACGCAGGAAGCGTTCGCTCAGGTGTGGGCCAACGGCTCCAGGTTCGACCCGGTCCGCGGCGCGGTTCCAGCCTGGATCTGTGTGATTGCGCGCAGCCGGGCACTGGATCGCCTCCGCCGCATCGGCACGGCTGGGACGCCGGCCAGAGGCGAGGCCGCCTTCGAGGCAATCCCGGACCCGAGCCCAAGCGTAGAGGTAATGGCGGCCTCGGCCGAACAGGTTGTGGCCGCCCGCGACGCGCTCGCGGCGCTGCCTCCCGAGCAGAGGACCGCGCTGGAGCTCGCGTACTATGACGGCCTGACACAGGCCGAGATTGCCGAGCGCACCTCCACGCCGTTGGGGACGGTGAAGACGCGCATACGAACGGGACTGCAGCGGATTCGCGACGCCATGGGGCTACGACACGCGCCGACCGGAGGTGAGGGATGACGCACGACGAAGTGCGCGACGCCCTGCCGCTGTTCGTCGTGGACGCCGACGACCAGGCCATGCGGCGTGAACTGCTCGACCACCTCGCGGGGTGCGACGAGTGCCGGCACGCCCTGCAGGAGTATCAGCAGGCCGCCGACGCACTGGCGCAAAGCGTTCCCCAGATCCGCCCGCGCCCGGAGCTGCGCGCCCGCACGCTGGCGGCGATCGTCGGTACTGGGACGCAAGCGGAGGGCGCCAAGGTTCACCGGATGCCGTCTGCGGCGCCAGCGCCCGCAACGCGCGCGGGCTGGGCGCCCTGGCTGGCGGCCGCCGCGGCGCTCGTGGCCGCCGTGGCGACGGCCGGATTGTTCCAGACCCGCGCCGAGCTGTCCGAGATGCGCTCGACGCTGGCGGTCTGGCAGGCGCGGATGGCTGACGCCGAGCGGAATGCCCAGGCGTCACAGGCGACGCTCGTCACCTATCGCCGGCAGCTCGACGTCATGACGGCCGACGATCTACTGCTCGTGTCGCTCTCGGGCCTGCCACCGGCCAACGCGGCCCAGGCCAAGGCATTCGTCAGCCGCTCGCAGAACGCCATCCTCTTCACCGCGCGCGATTTGCCATCCCTGCCGGCGGCGCGTGTCTACCAGCTGTGGGCCGTGGCGGGGGGGCAAGCGATCAGCGCCGGGACGTTCGTGCCAGACGCGCGCGGCCGCAGCCAGCTCGTCGCCGACGTGCCTGCCCTCACCGCGCGCCCCGATGCGCTGGCCGTCACGGTGGAGCCGGAAGGCGGCGTGCCCGCACCCACCGGTCCGAAGTACCTGCTCGGCGTGCCGGCGGCGAACTGACGACACCCCGTCGTCCGGAGGGACATCCAACCCACATTGGGTGTCGACCCTGACCCCTGATCCCTGATCCCTGATCCCTGATCCCTGTCATGACCCTCCGTTCACTCTGGCGATATCCCGTGAAGTCCCTGGCTGGGGAGCCCATCACCGAGACAACGCTGACTCGGCTCGGCATTCCCGGAGATCGAGTGGTCCACGTGCGCGGACCCGAAGGTGTGCGCACCTCCAGGCGCCACTATCGGCTGCTTGGCCTGCACGGCACCCTCGGCGCTGACGGCGTTCCGCGGATCGATGGTCTGCCGTGGCACGCTCCAGAATCGCTCGCGCTGGTGCGAGAAGCGGCCGGCGCGGATGCCTGGCTCGAGGCCGACGAGGGCCCGGAGCGCTTCGACGTACTGCCGCTGCTCGTCGCCACTGACGGCGCGGTCCAGGCGTTCGGGCGCGACGTGCGCCGCCTGCGCCCGAATATCCTGATTGGCGGCGTCGATGGCCTTGCCGAATTCGAGTGGGCAGGCGCGGAACTGCACATCGGCGACGTCGTGATCGGGCTCGACTCCCGGCGAGGGCGCTGCCCGATGACGACCGTGGATCCCGACACGCTCGCGCGCGACCCCGAGGTGCTGCGCGACATCGGGCGCCGCTTCGGAGGACGGCTCGCGCTGAACGCGGAGGTGCTGGTGCCGGGCCGTATTCGTGTGGGCGACGAGGTCCGCCTCGTCGCGCCGGCGACCGCGTAAGCCGCACGCCTCGCCTGTGCCACAATGCGCCCACCCTCGGCTCGCCCAGGGGTGGAGGCAGGATGACGAAGCGGCGGTGGCAGTGGTTCGGGTTGGCGCTGATCCTGGGCGCGACGGCGATTGGGCTGGCGCAAACGCCAGACGTCGGATGGCCGATGCACGGCGGCACCGACAACATCCGATACTCGGCGCTCAGCCTGATCAACACGCGCAACGTCAAACAGCTTCGGCTGGCCTGGACCTACGACTCCAAGGATGCATTCCCCGCCTCCGAGATGCAGAGCCATCCGGTGATCGTGGACGGCACGGTCTACGTGACCACGCCGTCGATGAAGGTGGCGGCGATCGATGCGGCCACGGGCCGGGAACGCTGGACGTTCCCGCTGGCGCCGCCCGATGCGCCGCGCACGCGGTTCCGCCATCGCGGCGTCACGGTTCACCAGGATCGCGTCTTCGTCACGTATCGCAACTTCCTCTACGCGCTCGATCGCCAAGCGGGGCGGCCGATCGAGTCGTTCGGCAGCGCGGGCCGGATCGATCTTCGTGAAGGCCTCGGGCTGCCGGTCGAACGTGCGAGCGTGAGCGCCAGCACGCCTGGGGCGATCTTCGACGATCTCATCATCCTCGGCAGCAGCGTTCCCGAGACGCTGCCAGGGACGCCGGGCCACATCCGCGCGTTCGACGTGAAGACGGGGAAGCTGCGATGGACCTTCCACACGATTCCGCAAATCGGCGAGCTCGGCGCGGATACGTGGCCCGATGGCCCGACGCTGTCGGGCGGCGCCAACGCGTGGGCCGGCGTCACCGTGGACGAGAAGAACGGCATGGTGTTCGCGGCCACCGGGTCGGCGTCGTTCGACTGGTACGGCGTGAACCGGCACGGCGACAACCTGTTCGCGGATTCCGTCCTCGCGCTCGACGCGCGAACGGGCCAGCGGGTGTGGCACTACCAGGTGATCAAGCACGACCTCTGGGATTGGGATCTGCCGGCCGCCCCCAGCCTCGTGACGGTGACGCGCGCCGGCAAGCCGGTGGACGCCGTCGCGCAGCTCACCAAGCACGGCTACGTCTTCGTGCTCGACCGGAAGACCGGCACGCCCCTGTTTCCCGTCGAGGAGCGCCGCGCCGCCGAGTCCACCGTGGACGGCGAGCGCGCCGCGCCGGTGCAGCGGCATCCGGTCGCGCCGCCGCCGTTCACGCGGCAGCAGCTCACCGAGGCGATGCTGACCACGCGCACGCCCGCGGCGCATGCGGCGGTATTGGCGGAGTTCCGGCGCTACCGGAGCGGGCCGCTCTTTACACCGCCGTCACCCGACGGCCTCATCGTCTTTCCCGGAGTGGACGGCGGAGCGGAGTGGGGCGGTGCCGCCTTCGACCCGGACACCGGCCTGCTGTACGTCAACGCGAACGAGATGCCGTGGCTGATGCGGCTCATCCCGAACACCGATGCCGCGCTCTACGGCAGCAAGTGCGCGTCGTGTCACCGATCGGATCGGACGGGTGGACCGCAGGTGCCCTCGCTCGTGGACATCGGAACTCGCCTGACGCGCGATCAGATCGCCACGCTCATCCGGCAGGGCACGGGTCGCATGCCGGGCTTCCCCGACATGGGCGCCAGGAACATCGGAGACGTCGTGGAGTTCCTGGTGACGGGGAAAGATCAAGCCAATAATCCGTCGATCGCGAACGACCCGGCGCGCCTGAAATATCGCAACGATGGGGAAGTGCTCTGGCGCGATCCCGACGGCTACCCGCCGATCACGCCACCGTGGGGAACCCTGAGCGCCATCGATCTGAACGCCGGCACGATGCGCTGGCAGAAGCCGCTGGGCGAGTACCCGGAGCTCGTGGCCAAGGGGCTGAAGGACACGGGGAGCGACAACTACGGCGGGCCGCTAGTGACGGCGGGCGGGCTGCTGTTCATCGCGGCCACGAACTTCGACAGGAAGTTCCGCGCCTTCGACAAGCTCACCGGCGAACTGCTGTGGGAAACCACCTTGCCGTTTGCCGGCAACGCGACCCCGTCCACCTACACCGTGAACGGACGGCAGTTCCTCGTCATCGCCTGCGGCGGCGGCAAGAACAACGCACCGTCCGGGAGCACCGTCGTCGCGTTCTCGTTGCCGTAGACCGGTTCGGAGCAGGCATGCGACCACGACACCTGCTGATACTTGCCGCGCTGATGATCGCGCTGTCGGTGGGCTCGCTCGCGCTGGAGCGGGCGTCGCAGCTGCCCGGCGCTGCACCCTCGTTTCAGGTGGACCCCTTCTGGCCAAAGCTGCCGAAGGCGTGGATTCTCGGCCAGGTGTCCGGCGTCGCGGTCGATGCCCAGGACCACGTGTGGGTGCTGCAGCGCCCCTGGTCGCTGAACAACGACGAGCTGAAGAAGAACCCCGAAGCCGAGTGTTGTTCCGCTCCGCCCCCCGTGATGGAGTTCGACTCCGCCGGCAACTACCTGCGGGGTTGGGGCGGCAGGCCCGAGGACGGCTCGTACGAGTGGCCGGAGGACGAGCACGGCATCCACGTGGACTACAAGGGCAACGTCTGGGTGTCCTCGGCCGGCGGCCCGCGCATGGCACAGCGCAAAGAGAACTTCCTCGTCAAGTTCACGCGCGAGGGCAAGTTCCTCCTGCAGATCGGACGTCGCGGCATGAGCAAGGGCAGCCTCGACACCGGCAACCTCAACAACGCCGCCGACATGTGGGTGCACCCCGCGACCAACGAGGTGTTCGTGGCCGACGGCTACGTCAACCGCCGGGTGATTGTGTTCGACGCCGACACCGGCGCGTTCAAGCGGATGTGGGGCGCCTATGGCGATCCGCCGGACGATGCGGCGCCGAAGGCCTTCGCCGGCGAAGGGCCGGGACCGCGCCAGTTCAACACCGTCCACGGCATCAAGGTCTCGGCCGACGGCCTCGTCTACGTGAACGATCGATTGAACAACCGCCTCCAGGTGTTCACGATCGACGGCGTCTTCCAGCGCGAGATCTTCATCGAGCGCAAGACCCAACTGCTCGGCACCTCCTTCAACACGGCGTTTTCACCAGACGCGGGCCAGCGCTGGCTCTACGTCGGTGATGCCGGGAATGGCCGTATCCACGTGTTCGACAGAAGGACTTTGCAGGAGCTCCGCGCGTTCGGGCGCATCGGCCGCTATGCCGGCGAGTTCGTGTTCATGCACAACCTCGCAACCGATTCCGCGGGGAACCTGTATGTCAGCGAGGTCGGCAACGGCCGTCGCGTGCAGAAGTTCGTCCTGGAGGCGGCGCCCCGGCCCTAAAGTCGAGGCCGGGAACGGCCGAGACCTACTGAATAGGACGTGCCCAGACCGGCCGGCCGGCCCCCCGGACCCGCCGCCGTGGCGCCCCATGAAAACGATCCTTCAGATCGCCGTCGCTGCCATCCTGCTCACCGCCTCCGTGCAAGGAGGGCGTGCCGCGTTCAAGCACTACCAGTTCGTGGACGCCATCCAGGAGGCCATGCTCTTTGCCGGCAGCAGGACCGAGGATCAGATTGCCGACCGGGTGATCCAGCTGGCGGGGGACTACCAGGTTCCGCTGGAACCTGGGAACGTCTCGGTCCAGCGCGCGCCGTACCAGATCACCATCGATGCGCCCTATACGGACACGGTCAACGTGCTGCCGGGGTTCTACAGCCGGACCTGGGACTTCGAGACCAAGGTGAACGTCCGGCTGCTCGAAGACACCCGCCCCCGCGGCACCGCGCCCAGAGGCAAGAGCCCGAACCGACGCTAGAGCGCCGCTCTCACCCGCGAGTCCGCCTCACGTCCGCGGGCCAGCAGTCGGTCCATGCGCTGCGTCGCCGCGGCCCTGTAGTCCACGTCGGCCAGGCCCTCCAGATTGATGCGGACGTTCGCGGCGGCACCGTTGGCGGCGGCCAGCAGCAGTCCTGTGCCCACGCCCGCGTCACTTGCCGCCGACGGGTTTCCGATCGTCGCCACCGTCTCGGCCGACTCGAGGGCCTCCACTGCCAGCCGCAGGGTGTCGAGCGGCGCCTCGGTCGCCGCCCGCATGCCACTGGTGATCGCCGCCTTCCGGGCAGCCTTCTCCTCGTCGCTCGACTTGGGCAGGCGGTAGGCAGCCATCACGGCGTTGAACGCCTCGCTGTCGTGATCGGCACACCTCTCCAGCGCGTCGGCGAGCGGCAGGAGCCGTTCGCGCACAGCCGCCAGCTCCGCCCGTTCCTCGTCGCTATTGCCACGTGTCCGCGGGAGGCCTGCCACCATGATCAGCAGGCCCGTGCCCATGGCCCCCGCCACTGCGGCCGCACTTCCGCCCCCCGGCGTGGGCTGAGCGCTGGCAAGGGCTTGGATGAAATCGTGGAGAGAGAGGGTGGAGAAGGACATGTTTCTGGGGTTTCTGGGTTCTGAGGTTCTGAGGTTCTGAGGTTCTGAGGTTCTGAGGTTCTGGGGTTCCGGGTTCCCGGCTCCCGGCTGCCGGTTCCCGGTTGCCGTCTCCCGGTTCCCGTCTGCCGGCTCCCGTTCCCCTCCCCGCATCCTACGCCACGATGTGGCCGTGCTTGATCACCGCGTGGATGACGGAGGCGCCGACCCTGACCAGGTCGCTCACCTGTCCGTCGATGACCACGGCGTCGAGCATCTTGCCGGGTTCGAGGCTCCCGTACTGCTGTTGTCGATCGAGTGAGGCCGCGGCGTTGATCGTGGCTCCCACCAGCGCCTCTTCGAGCGTCATGTGCATGCCGAAACAGGCGAGCGACATCACGAAGGGCATCGACGGCGTGAAGCCCCCGCCAGGATTCACGTCGGTCGCGAGCGCCACGGCGACGTTGCGCTCGATCAGCATTCGCGCCGGCGCGAACCGGCCCAGCTTGAGGAAGAACGCGGCCGCTGGGAGCAGCGTCGCAATCACGTTGGCTTCGGCCAGCAGGTTGGCGTGCTCGGCGTCGACGAAGATCAGGTGATCGGCCGAGCGCGCGCCGACCTCCGCTGCCACCGCGCTGCCGCCGCTCAACCCCAGTTCGTCGGCGTGAATCCGCGGACGCAGGCCGTGCGCCAGGCCTGCCGCCAGGATTCGTTTCGATTCTTCCGCCGTGAACACCCCCTGTTCACAGAAGACATCGCACCATTCGGCCAGACCGTCGCGGGCCACGGCCGGCAGCATCGTGCCGACGACCAGATCGACGTACTCCGCGCGCCGCTCCCGGTACTCCATCGGGAATTCGTGCGCCCCCATGAAGGTTGCCACCAGTGAAATCGGCTGTTCGTTCGCCAGACGGCGAATCGCACGCAGCATCTTCAGTTCCGGATCGAGCGCCAGCCCGTAGCCGCTCTTGACCTCCGCGGTCGTCGTGCCGTGGGCCAGCATCGCCGCCAGCCGTGGCCGGGCCTCGTCGACCAGCGCGTCTTCCGTGGCCTCACGCGTGGCACCGACCGTCTTGACGATGCCGCCGCCAGCCGCGGCGATCTCGGCATAGGTGGCGCCCGCCAGCCGGCGCTGCAACTCGTCCCGCCGATCGCCAGCGTAGACGAGATGCGTGTGCGCATCGACGAAGCCGGGCACGACCGTGCGTCCCAGCGCCTCGAGTATCCGGGCCTGCGGCGTCAGCGAAACCGCGTGGCGGCACTCGTGCGCGGGCCCGACGAAGACAATGCGGCCATCGAGGCTGGCCACCGACGCGCGCGCCACCGCCGCGATCGATCCTTGCTCGACCCCGCGCCGCGGCGCCGCGCCCGCGCATGTCGCCACCAGATCGGCGTCCTCGATCA
>DATLLC010000240.1:0-7200 GCA_035538015.1 Vicinamibacterales bacterium | reverse complement strand
GTGGCCCGGAACATGGGCGAGTGGGGCGAGATTCCGGAGCTGTTGAAGCACTCGTACACCGACGTGGCGGTGTGGCTCGCGACGTTTTCGCTGACGGTGCTGGCCGATCTCACCGTGGCCGTCGAGGTCGGCATGGTACTGGCTGCGCTGCTGTTCATCAGGCGCGTGGCACGCACCACCACCGTGAGCCGGGTGACACCGGACTACATCCGGGCCGGGTGGCCGCACATCCTTCAGGGCAAGGACATTCCCGCGAACGTGGCCGTGTTTCGCATTCACGGGCCCTTTCTGTTCGGCGCGACGGACAAGCTGCTGGCCATCACCGAGGATCTCGAGAGCCTGCCGCCGGTCGTCATCCTGCGGCTCCGCAACACGACCGCGATCGACGCCACCGGCTTGAGCGCCATCGCCGATCTCGCGGATGCGCTGCGCGCGTCACAACGGACGTTGATCGTGTGCGGCGCGCCCGCTCAGCCGACCGCGTTGATGCACCGCGCGGAGTTCGAGGGGCACCTCGGTCAGGGCAACATCTGCGAGAACGTGGACCGGGCGCTGGCCCGGGCAAGGGACGTGCTGAGTCGCCGGCCGACGTCAGGCTGACGCGTCGCCGACTGAGGGCTTGGCGCCTGCCGGCGATCCGCCCGAGCGTTCGCGGAGGCCGCGCATGACGTTGCCGACCTTGAACGAGGTGTCGAAGATCCAGCCGACCTTCACCCCGCCGGGCAGCGTATGGCGGGCCACGGCCTTGAGGGCGGCGGACGCCATGCACCCACAGCTGGCGCAATCGGGATTGCCACCGAACTGGCAAGGCGTGATCTTGGTCTGGAGATCCGCGGAGAGGCACTCCGTCGTCTTGGCGAAGACGCATTCGGCGGGCGAGTCCGGCGGATGCAGATAGACGTCGAGCAGCCCCTTCGGCATCTGGATCTTGGGGAAGCGCTCGCGCAGCACCAGCAACTCGCGCACGACCCGTTCGCGGTCTTCGGGACGGAGCCGTTCCTCCGACTCTTCCCCAACCTGCGGCGTGTAGAGGCTCATCCAGATGGTCCGGACGCTCGGGTTGTCGGACCACTGCTGGATGAACGTCTCGATGTAGCCGTCACGCTGCACCTGCTGACGGGTGACCGTGCAGTGCACGGTGATCTGGTGTCCCTGAATGTGCTTCAGGATGCGATCGTAGGTGGCCGGCGTCCGCCGCACGTCGTGCTCCGGCTGCAGGCCGTCGATGGAGACGCAGATCTGGAGGTGCTTGATGCGGGCCCAGGCTTCGGGAATCGGGCGCACCGCGCTGGTGACGAGCTGGCTGTAGACGCCCATGTCGGCCAGCCGCGGCAACAGCACGTCCAGCTCGCGGAAGCGGACCAGTGGCTCGCCGCCGACGATTGACAGGTGGATGGGCCGGTGCTTGGCGACAACCTCGAGCACGCCGTCGATGAGGGCCTGGCCCTTGAGATCGGCGAGCGTCCGCAGCGTCTGCCCGCCGCCCAGGTGCTCGTCGCCGTAGGCGTAGCACCCAGGACAGCGGAGCGGACACTCACGAGTAATTTCGATGGAAAGGTTTGGACGATAGCCCTGGAGAATGCGGCCCCAGGCCGGAATAATGCCTTCCATCGCGTTACGCTAGCACACTCCCTCTATTTGGCGGCCACGAACATGATCTCGACGAGGCCGTCGGCGTTGACGAGCCCGGTGCCGACTGTGGCGCGCGTCGGGTAGTCCTTGGTGAAGATCGTGCGATAGCCCTCGTTCATCGCGCCGAACTTGCCGATGTCGGTGATGTAGACGATGCCGTCGACGACGTCACTAAACGAGTAACCCGCAGCCGTGAGTGTCCGTCCGACGCGCTCCAGGATCACTTTGGCCTGCGCCGTCATGTCGCCCTTGTTCTCGGGCGTATTGCCGAGGATGCCAGAGATGTAGAGGCGGTTCCCTACCTTGATCGCGTTGCTCAAGGTCGGGCTCGGCTTGCCGGGGGTGCCATCCGGATTGGGTGCCGTGAACGCCTGCTTCGGTCCCCGGAAAGCCGTCATCGTCATCTCCACCTTGTAGGTGGGACCGGGCAGCCCGGTGACGACGGTTGCGCGCGCCGGCGGGTCTTTCGGAAAGCTCGGCACGTAGTTCTGGTTCATGGCCTGGAAGTCGGCGGTGTCCGTGATGTACACGCGCGAGGCAACGACTTGCTCGAAGCCGAAGCCAGCCGCCTTGAGCAGCTCGCCCGCAGTGGCCATCACGGCCTTGGTCTGCGTGGCCATGTCGCCTTCGATCGGCTGGTTGTCCTTGGTGTTGCGGGCCACGATGCCGGACATGAACAGCGTGTTGCCGGTGCGGATGGCGTAGCTGTACGGGTTGGCGCTGGACCATCCGGGCGGGGTCACGACCACGCGCTCGGCGCCGTTCGGTACGGCGACGGCCGACATCTCGACCAGCGCGTTGGGCTGCACGAGCTGGGCGACGACGGTGGTCCGCACGGGCGGGTCCTTCGGCCACACCGTCCGCCACACTTCCGTCATGCCGGCGGCGTCGGCGGCGTTCTTGACATACACATGGACGGCAACGACGTTGGCGAGCGAGGAGCCCGACTTGGTGAGCGTCTGGCCGATGTTGTCGAGCACCGTCTTGGTCTGGGCCTTGATGTCGCCCTCTTGCGCGAGCGTGCCGGCGATGTAGATGAGACCGTCAGCCTTGACGCCGAGGCTGAAGGGCAGCGTCCCTCCGCCGGGAACCGTTACCTGTCGTCCTTGTGCTTGCATGGTCACTCCGCTGACCGCCAGGGCGGTCACCAATGCTGCAATGGTGCCTTTCACGCTGCCACCTCCGCGCGACACTCTATCACTCCGAGGCGGATGTTACACTGGGCCTCCGGCATGTCCACACCGACCCTCCCGCGTATCCGTCGACGACGATCGAAGCTGCATGGCTGGGGCGTTTTCGCGCTCGAGCCGATCAACAAGAACAAGCGCATCATCGACTATGCGGGCGAGCTCATCTCGAACAAGCAGAGCGAGAACCGGGAGGATCGGTATCTGCGGAAGGGCTGCATCTGGGTGTTTCGCGTGAACCGCAACTGGAGCCGCGACGCCAATGTCGACGGTAACGTGGCGCGGTTCATCAATCATTCGTGCAAGCCGAACTGCTGGGTGGAAGTGGTAGACAAGACGATCTGGATTCGCGCCGCGCGCAACCTCAAGTCCGGCGAAGAGCTCACCTACGACTACAACACCGAAGGGGACAAGACCATCCCGTGCCGGTGCCGTCCCGATTGCAAGACCAGGCTGTAGTCCGCCGGCTGGCGGCGGCCTGTGCCGTCGGGGTCGTGCTGCTGTCTGGAGCGGCGCGGACTCACGGGAACCCGGAAGCACGTCCGCCTGCCGGGCGCGCCTCCGCCCAGGCGCCACCGCGCGCGGTGGCCTCCCCTGGCGACGAGGCAGTGCGACTCGGTCACCTCTCGGTGGACGGGCGAGCTCGCGTCGAGACAATAGCGCTGGACGACTACGTCGCACAGGTGCTGGCCGGAGAGGGCCAGCCCACCGCCGGGGACGCCGCGCAGCAGGCCCTGGCCATCGCGGCGCGCACCTTCGCCCAGGCCAACCGGAACCGTCACCGCCGTGAGGGTTTCGACCTCTGCGACACCACGCACTGTCAGGTGGTGAAGCGCGCGACGGCGACTACCCAGCGTGCGGCGGTCGCGACCGCTGGTCAGGTTCTGCTGCAGGGAGGACAGCCGGCGCCGGTGTTCTATTCGGCGTCGTGCGGCGGCCGGCTGGAGCGCGCGTCGCAGGTCTGGCCCGGCGCGGTGGATCTCGCGCAACCCGATCGCGATGACGCGGACGCGGCCGAACCGGTGTGGTTCAGCGACGTTCGCGTCACTGACGTCGAACGTGCGCTGCGAGCGGCCGGTATGCGCGGCGGGCGGCTGCGCAATCTGCTCGTGGTGCAGCGGAATGGCTCGGGCCGTGTCGTCCGGCTGCGCGCCGAGGGGTTTTCGCCGCCGGAGATCTCGGGCACCGACTTCCGCATGGCCATCGGACGGGTGGGCGGGTGGCAGCTCGTGAAGAGCACGGCCTTCGACGTCGATCGAACTGGCAGCGGCTACCGCTTCCGGGGCCGGGGCTTCGGCCATGGCGTAGGCCTTTGTGTCGTTGGTGCAGGCATCAGGGCGGCCCGGGGTGAGACCGCCGACGCCATTCTTCACTTCTACTTTCCGGCGCTGACGATCGGGCGGCCTGGCGTGGCGCCGCTGCGCGCCGATGCGGGAACGACGCCGGTGACGCGGACAGAGACAGTTACGGAGACTCCGGGCACCGTCCCCGTTACCAACCTCAACACGCCTCGCGACGTACAGATTGCCCTGCCTGGCGCCGAGGAGGGACAGCGCGGCGCGTTGCTTGCGCTGGTTCGGCGCGCGCGTGACGAGGCAGCGGTCGCGACCGGCCAGCAGGCGCCGGCCGCGCTGCGCGTCACGGTGCATCCGACCGTCGAGAGTTTCGGCCGCGCGACCGGTCAGCCCTGGTGGGTGTCGGGGGTCACGAGCGGCGGCGCCATCGATCTGCTGTCGCTCACATTGCTGCAGCAGCAGGGGCAGCTCGAGCGCACCGTCCGACACGAGGTGATCCACGCCTTGCTCGATCCCCGGCTCGCGTCGCGGCCGATGTGGGTGCGCGAGGGGGCGGCGCTCTACTTCTCACGACAGCCGGCAACCGGCAGCCGGCAGCCGGACGGGCGAGTGAAGTGTCCGACCGACGAGGAGCTGCTGCGGCCGGTGTCGGCCGGCGCGCAGCGAGACGCATACGCCCGGGCCGAGGCGTGCTTCGCCCGGCAGATCGACGCGGGGCGGCGCTGGTCGGAGGTGCGGTAGGACGGGCGGGGGCCCATTGATGATTGACGATTGAGCGATTTATCGGGTGATTGATAATTGGCCCATTCAGGCATTCGATTGGTATTGGAGCATTGCGCTCCTCAATGACGCAATCATGAATGCGTCGATGACCCATTCATCAATCATTCAATGAATCGCCAATCATCAATCATCAATCGTCAATGGACGGGGCTCTTAACCAGCAATGGTACCCGGCCCACACCTCGCCTGACCAGCGTTCGACCAGCCGGCCGCCGTGCCGTTGCACGATCAGGTCGGCCAGTGCGAGCGAGAGGCCGGCGCCGGCGCGCTCGAGTGCCGGAGGGCGCTCGTCGGCGGCGCCGAGCAACTCGAGTGGCGCGATCCGCAGCCCCGCGTGACCAGGGTCGGCCGCACGAAGGACCAGGGCGATCGTCGCGTCCTGCACTTGCGCCCGCGCGGTCGCCGCCACGAGGGCCGACCACGCCCTGGTCAGCGGCACGCGGTCCACCTCCGCGGTGACATCCTCCGGTGCGTCAACCTCGATTCGGATCCGTGCGACGTTGGGCAGCATCGCTCCGCTGGCCGCCGCCGTCAGGATCTCGTGCAGCGGCACACGCGCCAGGTTGACCGTGTGCTGGCCCCGGATCCAGCGCGCGAGCTCACTGACTTCGTCCAGCAGCTCGCTCATCCGGTCCGTCGCCCGCTGAGCGTCGGCCACCATCTTCGCGCCACGGGGATCCAGAGCGGCCGTCTGGGCGAGCAGGCGCAAGTAGCCGCGCGCCACCCCGAGGGGGCCGCGCAGCTCGTGCGACACCGCGCTCAGCACCGCGTGAGGGACAACTGCTAGGTCCGTGGCTGAGGTCCTGGTCTCCATCGTCATTCCCATCCGCCGGGATGCTCAGGCGCTCGGTCGCCTGCTGGGTCAACTGCCACCCCATCCGCGGCTGCAACTCATCGTATCGGCAACCGAGGAGGACGAGGCGGCCGTCGCGACGGCCGGGGAGTTCATCCGCCGCCTGAAACGCAACGGGCGGTATCGGCATCTCTAGGAGCAGAGCTGGTCAACTCGCACGCCGCTGGCATGACGAGGCTGGTGGAGGTGGAGCAGCCGGAACCTGAGGTTGCTGGCGTTGTACTATGTAGGAACGGACCCGGAGCGGCTGGGTCGCTGGTACGACCGCCGCCGGGCTTGAGTCTCGGTGCTGACTGCTGGCTCCCGGCTGCTGTCTACCGGCTCTCGGCTGCCGTCTACTGGTTGCCGGTTCCCGGTTTGCCGGTTGCCGTCGCTCGGTCGCCGACTGCCGCTTCCCGGTTTGCCGTCTGCCGGCTCCCGTCTGCCGGTTCCCGGCTGCCGGAATTGAGGTCCCCATGCTGATCAAGAAGGCGCCTGATATTCGCGAATCCGAGGTCACACCGCGGTCCTGGTACGTGCGGCGGCGTGAGTTCCTGCAGGTGGCCGGCTCCACGGCCGTGGCCGTCGCCGCCGGTGCCGCGGGGCCCATCTTTGAGGGGACTGGAACGGCGCTGGCCCAGAATCCAGCTGCCCAGAAGCTCGAGAACCTCAAAAGGAGCCCGCTCAGCGTTACCGATGAAAAGCTCAACTCGTATCGCGACGTCACGACCTACAACAACTTCTACGAGTTCGGGCTCGACAAGGGGGACCCGGCGCGCTACTCCGGCTCGCTGAAGCCCCGTCCGTGGAACGTCGTGGTGGAAGGGCAGTGCGCGAAGCCGGGCAGCTACACCATCGAAGACATCATGAAGTGGTTCCCGCTCGAAGAGCGCATCTACCGCCTGCGCTGCGTCGAGGCGTGGTCGATGGTGATTCCGTGGGTGGGCTTCCCGCTGGCCGATTTCGTCAAGCGCTTCGAGCCCACCGCGAAGGCGAAGTTCGTGAAGTTCACCACGCTCGTGGACATGAAGCAGATGCCGGGACAGACCGAACCGGCGTTGCCGTGGCCCTATGTGGAAGGCCTGCGAATGGACGAAGCGATGCACCCGCTCGCGATCATGGCCGTGGGTCTGTACGGCGAGGTGCTGCCGAACCAGAACGGTGCGCCCATCCGCCTGATCGTGCCCTGGAAGTACGGCTTCAAGGGCGCCAAGTCCATCGTCCGGGTGACCTTCGAAGAGAACCAGCCGATGAACACCTGGCAGCGGATGCAGGCCCGGGAGTACGGCTTCTTCGCCAACGTGAACCCGGCGGTGGATCACCCGCGCTGGTCACAGGCGAGCGAGCGCCGGATTGGCGAGTTCTTCAAGCGGAAGACCCTCCCGTTCAACGGCTATGCTGACCAGGTGGCGTCGCTGTACGCCGGCATGGACTTGTCGAAGTTCTACTGATCAGGGATCAGGGATCAGGG
>DATLLC010000239.1:0-15113 GCA_035538015.1 Vicinamibacterales bacterium | reverse complement strand
AGGTCCAGCGATGCGGTTGGCTCGTCGAGCAACAGGACGTCCGCGGCCTGGGCGAGCGCCGCGGCGATGACGACGCGCTGCTTCTCCCCGCCGCTGAGGGTGTGGAACGCCCGCGCCTCGAGATGGGCCGTTCCCGTGGCGCCCAGCGCCTCGCGCGCGATCGCATAATCGCCCGGCCCCTCGACCTGGAACAGGCCGAGGTGTGGATGGCGTCCCATCAACACCATCTCGAGAGCGGTGTATTCGAATGCGAGCTCGGTTTCCTGCGGGACCACGGCCAGGCGGCGCGCGATGTCGCGACGTGCGAGCCGCGCGAGCGGCTCGCCACCGAGCCTGACGGACCCCGACGTCGGCACGCGAGTGCCGCTCAGCAGCCGGAGCAAAGTCGTCTTGCCCGATCCGTTGGGGCCGAGAATCCCGACAAGATCACCCGGCCCGATGTCCACCGTCACGTCGTCCACCACGAGCGGCGTGCCGGCGTGATAGCGAAACGAAACTTTATCGGCTCGTAGCAACGCGCACCCCTGCGTAGAACGTGCGTCCCGGTGCCGGATAGCCGAGCACTTCCTCGTAGCGCGCGTCGAACACGTTGAGCATGCGCGCCTGCAGCTCGACGCCACGTACGAGCGCGAAGGAGCCGCCTAGGTTCACGACCTCGTAGCCGGGATTGGTGTAGAGGCCGCCGGTCGGCCCGAACGCGGGCTCGGCATCAAGGCTTTCTCCGCGTACGAGCAGCTGCAGGAAAGCGGAGCCCCGTGGCGCGGTCCACGTCGTGTCGACAGATCCCTGGTGCCGCGGCCGGCGCAGCAGGGGATCGCCGACGCTGTAGGGCGTAGGCGCCGTGGCCGACCCATCTACCGCCAGAATCTCCGTCGACAGCCACGTGTAATTGGTTTGCACGCTCAGGCCGACCGCCGGCCGCCAGGCCATCGATGCCTCGAGCCCGCTCGCTCGCGAGTTCGAGATGTTGTCGGTGCGCCACCGGCTGACCCCGGAAAACGAGCCACCCACGGCGACGATGAGGTCGTCGTATTTGTTGAGGAAGCCGGTGGCGTCGGCCTGGAGCGCGCCGCCCAGCCACACCTGCGCGACGCCAAGCTCCGCGCTGCGGCTGCGCTCCGGCCGCAGCCCCGGATTGTCGGTGAACGCCACCTCGAACGCGTCCGGCGGGCGTATCCCGCTGCCGGCCGCGCCGTGGATGCGTGTCCACGATCGGGTGACGGCCGGGTCACCCCAGGCCACCCAGGCGCCCGCGACCTTGGGGTTGACCGAGAAGATCGTCTCCGCCTCGAAGTCCGGTCGTGGCGTGAATGCCAGCGGATCGCCCGGCAGGGCGTCGCGGTGGATGCGTTCGCCCCGCACCCCCGCCGTGAGGCTCACGCGAGACGTGGCGTGCCAGCGCGCCTCGCCGAACAGTCCCAGCACCGACCGCTCGACCGGCACCGGTCCCGTGCCGGCGGTGATGAACGTGCTCGTGGCGCGTTCACCCAGCCACTCGACACCGCCGGTGAAGCCCACCGTGGCGGACCCGGCGACGTCGGTCTGCGAGCGCAAGTGCGAGCGCCGCGTCGCTCCCTCGGACGGAAAGCTGCTGCGCGAAGTGAGCTCGTAGTCCGCCATGTCGAACTCCGTGCGCTGGCGTACCGCTCCGGAGCCGAACCACGGCTGTACCCACCGCCCGCCGCCACTTTGGCGGGAGGTCAGGTTCCGTGAGGTGCGGTCGACTCCGGCGAAACGCCCGGCCGGATCGGAGCCATAAGGACCGGGTGTCCCACGATCGCTGTCCACGTAGCGGAACGTTCCCTGGAGGTCCGCGCCGTCATTCGCCGAGCGCCACCCCAATGTCATGGCGCCCTGCGAGGTTCGTGCATCGTCGTTCGTGACGGGCTCGCCGTTGGAGGCGTCACCGGTGTAGCCCTCGTCCTGGTAGTGATCGCCACCGGCCTGCCAGCGCCACCCCTTGACCTCGCCGGTCGTGGACGCCGCGGCGCGCCACATCTCGCGGCTGCCGGCTTCGACGAGGCCCTGAACCGATGGCACCCCTCCGCTGCGCGTGATGATCTGCACGACGCCCCCGATGGCATCCGCGCCGTAGAGCGCGCTTTGCGGGCCGCGCACCACCTCGATGCGGTCCACGTCGGCGAGCGGCACCTGCGAGAGGTCCACACCCCCGCCAAACGCGTTGGCACGGATGCCATCGATCAGTACGAGCGTGTAGTCCGATTCGCCACCGCGGAGGAACAAGGACGTGAGCGAGCCGGGCCCGCCGCTCTGCTGTACGGTCAGGCCTGGCACCGACCGGAGCGCCTGCCCGGTGCTGAACTGCTGACGAATGGCGAGGGTCTCGCCGGTCAACACGGTGCTGCTGTCGGGCACGGTCGAGGACGGTTGATCGACCTGCGCCGCGGTGACGACCAGCTGCTCTTCGAGGGCGGTCAGCTGTAAGGGCAGGTCCACAGTGAGGGTGGCATCCTCACAGACCTCGACCTCGACGGGCGGTCCTGCCAGCCCGGGCGCAGACGCCCGGATCCGGAATCGGCCCACGGCGTCGGTTGCCACCTCGAAGCCTCCCTGGGCGTCTGAACGGACAGAGCGTGGCGCGGCAATCGGACCGTTCACGATGACTGTGGCGCCGGCGACCGGGCGGCCGTCCGGATCGAGGACGCGGCCATGGATTCGACCGCCCTGCGCGGGCGCGGCCGTCGCGATCGGGGATGCGGCGATCCCGAGGAATACGAGCCAGAAGGACGCGCGTACGTACGAAGCAATGAAATGCGGCATGTCGCCTCCCCGGCGTCACCCGCGCCGGTGCCGAACGCCCTGGATGAGCATCACGGCGGAAGGACGGATTCCGTGGCGGAAGGTCTCCTGACTTGCGGATCGTCACGCGCGCCCGGCGTCTTCCCATCGCTCGAAGCGACAGTGACGTCTCGCCGTCGCCGCGAGGAGGTCCAGGCGGCGAAGGTCGGAGAGGAATGGACGCGCGCTCCCCGCTGACAGTGGCGGGACCGTGTGGGACTTGCACCCAACTTCCCTGACCGCCGGGAACGCGTCGGTTGTCAGCGGGATTGTAGCATGGCAGAATGACGCGGCCCTGGTGGCGGCGCACCTCCGCGTTGGGTGCTAACTGCCAGACGCCACGAGGGTTAGACCCGTTGTCACGACGCTGTGTTGCTGGGCTGGTTTTGGGGATAAAATACAGGGTTTGTGTTTGTCATCATGACGCCCCGCCATTCTGGGCCGACCACAACGAGGAACGCATGAGCAAGAGTTCGACCGTGACCGTCCGCGAAACACCAGTGCAGAAGGTGGCGAGCGCGACGGCCGGTGGCTTCGTGATCCACGGCGAGAACTTCGTCATCGACACGGACGATCGGATCGAGCTGGTCGACCTGACCGACAAGGTGATGAGCTTCGTGCGGCAGTTCAACATCAAGGAGGGCATGATCACCCTCTGGTCCATGCACACGACCTGCGCCGTGTTCATCAACGAGTTCCAGCGTGCCCTGCTCGTGGATATCAAGAAGTTCCTCGAAGAGATGGTGGCCCGCGACCGCTACTACATGCACAACGATCCCGATCACTCGGACTGCGACCGGATGAACGCCGACTCGCACCTCCGTGCGATGCTGCTCGGCCATTCCCTGACGCTTCAGATTTCCGGCGGCGAAGTGGTCCTCGGACAGTGGCAACGCATCCTGATGGCCGAGCTCGATGGCCCGCGGGCACGGACCTTGCGCGCACAGGTGTGGGGGATCAGCTGAAGTGAATAGTGAAAAAAGAAATGAGAAAGGGAAGAGTAGTAGGTAATAAGTCGCAAGCTCCCATGCACGCCCGCGTTGGCTCCGCGGGTCTTGCCGATATCGCCGAGAAGGTGAACGCGCAGGAACGCCTCACCTTCGACGAAGGCATGCGGCTGTTCGAGGCGCCCGACCTCTTCGCCGTGGGCTGGCTGGCCAATCGCGAGCGCGAACGGCGACACGGCGATCGCACCTACTTCAATCACAACCTGCGTCTCGAGGCCACCAACGTCTGCGAGGCGTCGTGCCTCTTCTGTTCGTTTGCCCGCCTCACCCCCGACAAGCCGGGCGCCCACACCAAGTCGGTAGAACAGGTGCTGGACCGCCTCCGCGCTCGCGAGGGCGAAGCGCTCACCGAAGTCCACATGGTCAACGGGCTCCATCCGGGCCTGCCTTTCAGCTATTACACCGATCTTCTCCAGGGCCTCAAGCGCATCCGCCCCGGCATTCACCTGAAGTGTTTCACGGCGGTCGAGATCGCGTTCTTCGCGGACCACTACGGCAAGACCGATCGCGAGGTGCTCGAGGAGCTGCGCGAGGCGGGACTGGACTCGCTGCCCGGCGGCGGCGCCGAGATCTTCGCGCCCCGGGTGCGTCGCAAGATCGCCTACGACAAGTGCGACGGCCCCCGCTACCTCTCGGTCCACCGGACGGCCCACGCGATGGGGATGCGGACGAACGCGACGATGTTGTACGGCCACATCGAGACGCTGGCCGAGCGCGTCGATCACATGTTGCAGTTGCGCGCGCTCCAGGACGAGACCGGCGGGCTCCAGGCGTTCATCCCGCTGGCGTTTCATCCCGACAACAACCAGATGAGGAAGCTCCCCGCGCCCTCGGCCGCCGACACGCTGCGCGTGCACGCCGTCGCGCGCCTGCTCCTCGACAACGTCGATCACATCAAGGCGTACTGGATTTCGAGCGGCGTGGACGTGGCGCAGACGGCGCTCTGGTTCGGCGCGGACGATCTCGACGGCACGGTGCAGGAAGAGACCATCTATCACATGGCCGGGTCGACGACGCCGGAGGCGCTTTCGACGTCGGAGATCGAGCAGCTCATCCGCGACGCCGGCCGTCTGCCGATCGAGCGCGACACCCTCTACAACGTCGTCCGTGTGCCTCAGGTGGCCACGGCGTGACGTGATATATTCGAATTAGACCAAGCGTGCGACCGGTGGCGAGCGGCTGCCGATTTCACCTTGGTCTTTTCGTGTCCGGAGATTGCGAAAACTTTCACAAGCTCGCAAGCCGGCGCGGCAGATGAGGCACGGTCATGGCGACGGGCACCTTTCTACCGGTTCTCAACGAGGTGGAGAAGGCGAGCATTCGGGAACGGCAACCGCTTCCAGAGCGCTACCTCGGATTGTCGGACGAGGAAATGGCCGCGCGCATCAGCACCGCCCGGCGCGCGCTCGGCGACCGGCTCGTCATCCTCGGTCATCATTACCAGCGCGACGAGGTGATTCGTTACGCACATTACACCGGCGACTCCTTCAAGCTCGCGCGCGAGATCGCCAGGCATCCCCGGGCCGAGTACATCGTGTTCTGCGGCGTGCATTTCATGGCCGAGAGTGCGGACATCCTCGGCCTCCCGCATCAGCAGGTGATACTCCCAGACCTCGCCGCTGGCTGTTCGATGGCAGACATGGTCGCCCCCGATCAGCTGGACGTGTGCTGGTCCGAGCTCCGTCAGCTCGGCTTCGCGTCGCACGTCGTACCGGTCACCTACATCAATTCAGCGGCAGCGATTAAGTCGTTCGTCGGCGAACGGGGCGGCACCGTATGCACGTCCTCGAATGCCGAGGCCTCGCTGAAGTGGGGCTGGGCGCAGCGCGAGAAGATACTGTTCTTGCCCGACCAGCACCTCGGGCGGAACACCGCGTGGCGGATGGGCGTACCGCTCGACGAGATGGTGGTGTGGGATCCATTCGAGCCGTTCGGCGGCCTGACCCGCGACGAGATCCGGCGCGCACGCCTGATCCTCTGGAAGGGCCACTGTTCGGTCCACGTGCGCTTCACCGTCCCGCAGATCGAGGCCGTACGTCGTCAGCATCCCGGCGTGCGGGTGATCGTGCACCCCGAGGTGCCGCACGACGTCCTGCGGGCGGCAGACGACTTCGGGTCCACGGAGTACATCCTGAAGGCGGTGCGCGAGGCGCCCGCCGGCACGACGTGGGCCGTGGGCACGGAAGTCCACTTGGTCCACCGCCTGGCCGAAGAGGTGGCGCCGGAGAAGACGGTGCTCTCGCTCGATTCGATGGGCTGCCTGTGCTCGACGATGTTCCGTGTGTCGCCGAACCACCTGCTCTGGGTACTCGAGGGACTGCTCGACGGCAAGGTCCACAACCACATTGTCGTGCCGGAGCACGACAAGCACTTCGCGCGCGTGGCGCTCGATCGGATGCTTACAATTACCTAACGAGGAGTTGATTGCACATGGCCCACACACTGCCAGCCCTGCCGTACGACTTCGCGGCACTCGAGCCGCACATCGACGCGCAGACGATGCAGATTCACCACGGCAAGCATCATCAGGCGTACGTCACCAACCTCAATGCGGCGCTCGACAAGCATCCGGAGCTGCACGACAAGAGCCTGGACGACGTACTCAAGGGTCTCGCGAGCGTGCCGGAAGGCATCCGCACTGCGGTCCGCAACAACGGAGGCGGCCACTGGAACCACTCTATGTTCTGGAAGCTGATGGGACCCAACGCCGGCGGCGCACCGAGCGGCGCTGTGGCAAACGGCATCGATGCGGCCTTCGGCGGCTTCGACAAGTTCAAGGAACAGTTCCAGGCCGCCGGCATGGGCCGCTTCGGCAGCGGCTGGGCGTGGCTCGTCGACAACGGCGGCAAGCTGGAGATCACGAGCACGCCGAACCAGGACAACCCGCTCATGGACGGCAAGAAGGCCATCTTCGGCGTTGACGTCTGGGAACACGCGTATTACCTGAAGTACCAAAACCGGCGCGCGGACTACCTGGCTGCGTTCTGGAACGTGGTCAACTGGGGCGAAGTGAACCGGCTGCTGAAGGGATAGAGCAAGGTCACCGGCAGGAGGCACAAAGTAGGACCCTTGGTTCTGCCTTGTGCCTTTCCTTTTATGCCTTTCTGGGCCGTAGACTACGGCTGATGGACGACTCGTTCCAGTTGTACGACTTGCGCGTCGAGGTCGTGGCCACGGATCGGCCGATGGTCTGCAGCCATCGGGCAGGTGACTGGTTCGCCGTCGAAGGAGAGAACCTCAGGTTCCCTGACGGTCAGGCCTTCTCGCTCTATGCGCTGGCGGCGCTCCTGCCGCTCATGCCAGCCAAGCAGCGGGTTACTCCTGACCACGACTGGATGACCACCGATACCGACGTCGCGTGCCCCGATCCGCACTGCGGCGCCCGCTTTCGCATCACCCGGACGGGGGTGCGGACGTTCCGGCACAGCGAGGTGACCGCGGTGCCGCTCGCTCCGCGGGCCGGTTGACCGATGGCAGCGGTTCCGCGCGTCGCCCTCGCCCCGGGATACTCCATCTCACGGCTGCTGAAGGGCGGATGGCAGCTGGCGGGCGGCCATGGCGCCGTGGATGTCGAGCCGGCGCTCGCCGACATGCAGGCCTTCGTCGATGCGGGCATCACCACGTTCGACTGTGCGGATATCTACACGGGAGTCGAAGCGCTGATCGGGCGGTATCTGGCGCGCCTGCGTGAGCGGGGCGGGGCCGACGCTGCCTCCGAGGTCCAAGTCCACACAAAGTGCGTGCCGGATCTCGGTCTCCTCCCGCATCTGACCCGTCGTGACGTCGACGCCGCTGTCGATCGCTCTTGCCGCCGATTGGGCATGGAGCCCATCGATCTGGTGCAGCTGCACTGGTGGGACTACGGCGTCCCCCGCATTCTCGACGCCGTGACCTGGCTCGACGATCTGCGGCGGGCCGGCAAGGTGCGTCACCTGGGGCTGACCAATTTCGACACGGAGCACCTGGGTGCGATTCGGGAGGGCGGTGTGCCCATCGTCTCGCATCAGGTGCAGTACTCCGTGCTGGACCGCCGGCCCTCCGGCCGGATGGCCGAAATGTGCGTGCGGCTGGGTGTTGGACTACTGGCTTACGGGGCGCTCGCCGGCGGCTTCCTGTCCGAGCGCTGGTTTAACCAGCCCGCACCGCGCGAGCCGTTGGAGAACAGGTCGCTCGTCAAGTACCGCCTGATCATCGACGAATCTGGCGGATGGGACTACTTCCAAGCGCTCTTGGCTGCGTTGAAGGCGGTGGCGGACCGCCACTCCGTTGCGATCGGCCCGGTGGCCATCCGCTGGGTGCTCGAACAACCCGGCGTTGCCGCCGTGATCGTGGGCGCACGGCACGCACGGCACCTCGTCACGACGCTCGACGCGCCGTCGCTGGCGCTCGATGCCGGCGATCTCGCGCGCATCGCCGCGGTGCAGGCGTCGGCGACCGGGCCGGCAGGCGAGGTGTATGCGCTCGAGCGGGAGCGCGGCGGCCGTCACGCCTCGATCATGCGCTACGACCTCCAGCGGACGTGATGAGGCCACGCGCGCTAGTCGCCGCGGTGGCGATGATCGTGTGGCTGGGGGAGCCGGCTGCGGCACAAGACGAAGGGGCGTCGTCCGAGCCGGCCGTCGAAGGCTTGCTGTCGAACCTCACGCGGGTGGAGACGTGGCGCTTCTTCGAGCCGCCGTCACCGGACGTGGACCCGGACTACACGTTCTTCGCGAACCGTTCAGACCTCGAGGTTCACGTTCGTGGTACCCGGGTCGATCTGGGCGGCGGATTCGCCTACGTGCGCGTCCAGGAACTGCCGACCGACGCCATTGGACCCGGCGGGCTTGGCACTGGCGCCTTCTACTTTGCGTCCTCTGGCCTTCCGTACAGCTACCAGGTGTTCCTCACGGGACTGACGGTGTCGGCTCACACGGCGGATCGACGCCGTTCGCTCACGGTTGGCCGGATGCCGTACACCTCTGGCGCGGAAGGCCAGAACCTGGTGTCGGCCAGCTCACGGCTGGCGGTCGTGCGGCGGATGGCGATTGACGGTCGGCTGATCGGCACGTTCGACTGGTCCTACTACCAGCGTCGATTCGACGGCGCACGCGCCGCGTGGAGCGGCGATCGCCGCTACGGCGGCGCCGGCTTGTTCCTGGTGACTCAAGGTGGTTACGAGGAGTCCGCCAACCTGACGATGAAGAAGCTGCTGGTAGGGACGGCCTACGCTGGGCATCATCACCGGCAGGGCGGCTCGAGCGGTAGTGACCTCGTGGCCGAGTCGCAGCTCTTTGGTGTGCTCTATCGCGACCGGCGGGATATCGACATCAGGCCAGACAACGCCGGCATACCGGTGGTGGCGGCGGACATCACGCTGGGCGCCGTGGGCGGGTCGCATGTCGCATCTCGACGTGTGCATGGCGGTGACCTCGACTATGCGCTGTGGGGCGCCGGACAATTCGGCGACTGGTACGGCCAGGCCCACCGCGCGTACGCGGTGACGGCCCAGGGAGGCTATCGCTGGCGCGCCGCGCCCGCCCGCCCGTGGCTGCGCCTTGGAGCGTCCTATGCGTCTGGCGATCCGGATGGCCGCGACGACCGGCACCAGACCTTCTTCCCGATGCTCCAGGAGACGCGGAGTTACGCGCAGTCGATGGTCTACGCGCAGGCGAATCTTCGCGACCTGTTCGTGGAGTTGCAGGCCGAGCCACACGCCCGCGTGCGCCTGCGCGGTGACCTTCATGGCGTGACGCTGGCCCAGGCGGCCGACCGCTGGTATCAGGGCAGCGGCGCCACGGCGCGCGAGGGAACCTTCTTCGGCTACTCGTCGCGGCGCTCGAGCGGTAAGCGCGAGCTGGGTACCGTCCTCGAAGCGTCCGGCGACGTGCGCCTCTTGCCGTTCTGGTCGGTGAACGCCTACGCCGGGCGCATGTGGGGCGGTCCAGTCGTGCGCGGCAGTTTCGTCGGCGACCGGCTCTTCTACTGGTACGTCGAGAACGTGCTTCGGCTCGTGCTCCCCCGATCGCCAGTGACCGGGCGGCCGTGAGACGACCTCACTGCGCCATCGGCGCGAGCTTCTCGAGCAGCACCAGGATCAGGGCGGCGGCCATCCAGCCGCCGGCGTAGGTGCGTTGGGTCACCTGCACCTCCTGGCTGACGCCGGGCCACGCGATGAGCCCGTAGACGTTGAGCGCGATGGCCGCCGGCCACGGATGCGGAAAATCCATGAGCTGCAGGCCAATCGCCGCGGCAATGGCGACTGCCAGAGCCGCAAAGTAGATCGGTTCGATTCTCGTCATTGAAAGGGCGGCCGGGGAGCGAACATGGCCGCCTCTGCAGTGTAGCACTGATGAGGTGTAGGTCGGCTATGATGTGCCCGACCATGCCCCGGCCCACGGATTCGCAGCTCGCCGCCGCCCCCATCTTCGGACGCATGTCCCCGACCGACCGGGCGCTGATTGCGGACGTGTCCGAAGTCCGCTCCTACACGCCGGGGGACGTGGTGTTCAACGAGGGCGACCCGGCCGCCGTCATTCTCACTATCCTGTCCGGACGGGTCCGCGTCTCATCGTCGGCCGGCGGGACGCCCGACCTGCCCCAGTTCCTCCACGCCGGAGACCCCCTGGGCGACGTCGGCGCGTTCGAGGGCGGTCCGTATCCCGCTTCGGCGGTCGCGGTCGAACCCACCGAGTGCTTGCTGATCCCCCGGTCCGAACTCTTCCGGCTGCTGGAGCAGCACCCCACGATGGTGCGCGGCTTCGTGCACGGATTGACACAGCGGATCGTGCAGCTCACGACGGAACTCAGGCAACCCCCTTAGCCAATCACCCAATCCCCAATCCCCCAATCACAGATCGCCAGATCGCCAGATCGACCTGTAGATCTTCAGATCGATCGAAAGATCGAACGATCGCAAGATCGATCGCGAGATCACCAGCTCAGGAAATCACGAGATTTCCCGACTCAGAAGAGCGTCACCCTCACCTCCACCCCCCTCTCAACCTCCGTAACCTCCGCCTCAATCTCAATATAACCGTCGGCGCGTGACATCGACGTGATGTCCCCCGATGCCTTGAACGCGGGAACTGCCTGCCCGTGCTCGACGCGAACCGAGTAGAACTGATGACGGCCCGCCACCGACGTCACGCGCGCCGAGAGCGGCAAGGTGACCGTGCGCGGCGCCGTCAGCGGCAGGCGCGCCATCCGCCGGAGCGCCGGCACGAGGAGGATGTAGGCGTTGGAGAGGCACGACGTCGGATAGCCCGGCATCCCGAACACCGGGATGCCCTGAACGTGTCCGAACAAGGTTGGCTTCCCAGGCTTCACGGCGATTCCGTGGAAATGGACCTCGCCG
Organism: Vicinamibacterales bacterium; assembly: GCA_035538015.1. Taxonomy (GTDB): domain Bacteria; phylum Acidobacteriota; class Vicinamibacteria; order Vicinamibacterales; family UBA2999; genus VFZN01. The sequence continues at coordinate 3,971 of DATLLC010000239.1, read as the reverse complement.
CGCGCGCGAATGACGTCCAGGATCAGGTCGCGCTCGCCCACCGAGCTTCCGCCCGAGAACACGATGAGGTCGTGCCGCAGGCACTCGTCGAGCGCCGCGTGCAGCGCGGGCAGCGTGTCGCGAGCGGTCGCTACCGGCACCGCAACCCCGCCGTGCTCGGCGACCACGATGGAGACGGTGAACCGATTGATGTCGTAAATCTGCCCGGGCGGCAGTGGAGCGCCCTGTGGGGCGATTTCGTTCCCTGTCGAGAGCACCGCTACGCTCGGGCGAGCCCAGACGTCGACGTCCGCGAGGCCGAGTGCCGCGAGCGCTCCGATGCGGCTCGCGTTGAGCACCTCGCCGGCGCGAAGCACGGTCTGCCCGGTCTCGATATCCGCCCCGCGCCGGCCGACGTTCTGCGCCGGCCGGACGCTCGCGAAGAGGGACACACCGTCGTCGCCGAGTGCCGTGTCCTCGACCATGATCACGGCGTCCGCCCCATCCGGCATCGGCGCACCGGTCGCGATCTCCATGCACGCGCCAGGCTCCACGGCGGCCGTTGGCACGTCCCCGGTGTAGATGCGTCCGGCCAGGCGTAATCGCACCGGCTGCTGGCGCGTCGCGCCCGCCGTGTCGGCGGCGATGACCGCGTAGCCGTCCATGCTGGCGCGGTCGAAGGGCGGCACGTCTGCGGCGGCCACAACGTCGGCGGCCAGCACGCGGCCTCGCGCCTCGAGCAGGGCCAGCCGCTCTCGGCGGTCGATGTGCGGCATGCCCCTCTCGATGATCGCCCGCGCCTCGGCAATCGAAATCGTGCTCGTGAACGGCCTCATCGTCATCGGCGTGTCTCGGCGACGAGGTGCCCGAGCTCGGGGATCAGGAGGCGGGTCATGGCCAGGCGCACGGCGTTCTCCGAACCGGGCAGGGCGACGACGATCTTCCCCCGGCACGTCCCGGCACAGGCCCGGCTGAGCATCGCGGCCGCGCCGATCTCCTGGAAGCTGAGCATGCGGAACAGCTCGCCGAAGCCAGGCAGCCGCTTGTCGAGGACGCCATCGATGGCTTCGAAGGTGCTGTCGCGGCGCGTGATGCCGGTGCCGCCAGTCGTGATGACGACATCGACGAGGGTCTCCTGCGCCTGCTCGACGACGAGCGCTGCGACGTCTGCGGGCTCGTCTCTCACGAGACGGCGGCCTTCGACGATGTGGCCGGCCGCGGTGAGGAGCTCGATGATGGCCCGGCCGCCGGTGTCGGTTTCGTGGGTGCGGGTATCGCTGACGGTGATGACGAAACAGCGCACGGCCGCCGGCGCCGATGCACGGTGGGCGATCGAGGACATGCCACCGATTATCCTCCGTGCGCTAGGATAGGCCGCAGTCCGCAGACACGGTTGCAGATGACTTGGATCCCCCGCCTCCTGGCGCTGCCGCTGGCCCTGCTTGTCCTCGCCTTGCCGGCTGCCCAGTCGCCGCTCGATCGCGAGGCCGAACGCTGGGTGACGCAGACGATAGCGAAGCTGTCGCTGGAGGATCGGATCGGTCAGCTCATTGCGCCCGCGTTCGACTCCACCTACTTGCCGACCGACAGCGACCAGTTCGATCGGATTTCGCAGGTGATTCGGGATAGCCACGCCGGGGCCGTTATTGCGTTCGGCGGCACGGAGCCGGTGCCCCAAGCGCTGCTGAGTTCCGGATACGGGGCTTCAGGTCCAGCCCGGACGCCTGGCGCAGCCGCAGCGGTCGTGTTGGGCAACCCGCTGGCCTTGGCGTCGACGCTCAACCGCCTGCAGGCGGCGGCGCCGGTTCCGCTGCTCGCCAGTGCCGATTTCGAGTACGGCGCCGGCATGCGGATCGCAGGCGCCACCCGCTTCCCTCGAGCGATGGCGCTTGGTGCGGCGGGCGACGAGCAGCTGGCGCTCGAGGCCGGCCGCATCACCGCTGTCGAGGGCCGCGCGATGGGCGTGCACGTCAACTTCGCGCCGGTGGCGGACGTGAACAACAACCCGCGCAACCCGGTGATCAACACACGCTCGTTCGGCGAGGATCCTTCGCGGGTGGGCGCCCTCGTGGCGGCCTACGTGCGCGGGCTCCAGCAAGGCGGGATGCTGGCGACCATCAAGCACTTCCCCGGGCACGGTGACACGGAGACCGACTCGCACCTCGGACTGCCGATCATCACGCATCCCCGGGACCGGCTGGAAGCGCTCGAACTCCTACCGTTCCGTGCCGGTCTGGCTGCTGGCGCCGGTGCGGTGATGGTGGCGCACATCGAGCTCCCGGCGCTCGACCCCGAGAAGGCACCCGCCACCTTCAGCCGGGCCGTGGTCACGGACCTGCTCCGACGGGACCTGGCCTTCGACGGGCTCATCGTCACCGACGCCATGAAGATGGACGCGATCACGCGCCTGGTGCCGCCGGGCGAGGCCGCGGTACGTGCCGTGCGCGCTGGTGTGGATCTGGTCCTGGACTCGCCCGATCCGGTCGCGGCGTTCACGGCGCTCAAGAGGGCGGTGGCGGACGGGCAGCTCACGCGCCAGCAGATCGACGCGTCGGCCGGCCGCGTGCTTCGTGCCAAGGCCCGCCTGGGCCTGCACCGCGCGCGTGCGGTGAACATCGACTCCGTACCGCTGTCAGTCGGTGGGCGGCAGCATCAGGCGGTCGCCCGGACGATCGGCGAGCGCAGCCTCACGCTGATCAAGGACGAGGGCAGCCGCGTGCCGCTCCGGCTCCCCCGAGATGCGAGCGTGCTCTACGTGTCGGTACTCGACTATCCGGCGAACTGGACTGCCGCGCCCAGCCGGACGATCATTCCCGAGCTGAAGCAGCGCTGGGCCGCGACCGAGGCGGTCGAGGTGTCGGACCGATCGACGCCGAACGAGCTGGACCTGGTGCGCGCCATGGCCTCGAAGTACGACGCGCTGATCGCCGGCGTCTTCGTCCGGGCCTCGTCGGGGAGCGGGCGCCTCGACCTGGCCCCCTCCGTGATTCGGCTGCTCCAGGATCTGGCCCGCGCCGCGTCGAGGCGTGGACGGCCCATGGTTGGCGTGTTCTTCGGCAGTCCCTATGTAACGGCAAGCGTGCCAGAGGTACCGGCGATGCTCCTCACCTACGACTTTTCGGATCTGGCCGAGGCGAGTGCGGTCAAGGCGCTCGCCGGCGAGATACCGCTCGGTGGGCGCCTGCCGATTTCGATCCCGGGCCTCTTTCCAGTCGGCCACGGGCTGACACGCTAGAACGGAGCACGGGGTTCGAAGCACGGGGGGTTCCAAGCACGGAGGGTTCGAAGCACAGGGGTTCAAAGCACGGGGGGTTCAAAGCACGATGGGTTCGAAGCACGACGGGTTCGAAGCACGGGGGTGCAAAGCACGGGGGGGCGGAATGACGGGGGTGCGAATCACGAGGGGTCGCTCGAGCCCACAAGCCACCCGGACCAAGCCCGCCAGGTGCTTGTGCTAAAATCGAAGTCTTCGCGCCCTTAGCTCAGTTGGATAGAGCGTCTGGCTACGAACCAGGAGGTCGCACGTTCGAGTCGTGCAGGGCGCGCCATCCGCTTCCCGCGGATCGGCTGATCACCAGTAACAACCAGTTGTCTTGAGGTCCTCGGGTCTTGAGACTTGCGTCTCGAGGGCGACGTTCGCTGCTCACACCCGCGTGATTCGAGCCGTCGTGACGAACCTGTCGTGACGAACCCGCACCCGCCGGCACCTGCCGGCTCCCGCCCGCACCTGTCAGCACCCGCCCGCACCTGTCGGCACCCGCCGCTAGGAATCCGTCGTGCTTGAACCCTCCGTGCTCCGAACCCTCCGTGCTTTGAACCTTCCGTGCTTTGAACCTTCCGTGCTTTGAACCCTCCGTGCTTTTGAACCCTCGTGCTTTGAACCCCTCCGTGCTTTGAACCCCTCGTGCTTTGAACCCTTCGCGCTTTGAACCCTCCTTGCTTGAACCCTTCGTGCTTTGAACCCACCGTGCTTTGAACCCTCCGTGCTTTGA
>DATLLC010000238.1:0-5527 GCA_035538015.1 Vicinamibacterales bacterium | reverse complement strand
ACTATAAGTATTTGTATTTGAACGCTTTATCTGCGCCATCTGCAGCTGAGTCCGGCGCCAGTCGGGCGGCGGGATCCGACGGCGGCGCGCCTCGATGAATCGGCGTTGTGGTAGCCTAACATGCTTGACCTGATCCCACCGGAACCGGGTGCGGATGGTCTCCCGCCGGAAGCCCATGGCGCCGGCGATCCCAGCCAGAAAGGGGGTGTTTGCTTATGGCCGAAGTGAAGATTCAGGAAGGTGAGTCCATTGAGAGTGCGCTGCGCCGCTTCAAGCGAAAGGTGCAACAAGAGGACATCATCAAGGACATCAAGAAGCACTCCTTCTATCTGAAGCCGGGGGACAAGCGGCGCGCGAAGCAGGCGTTGGCGCGGAAGCGGAACCGGAAGAAGATGCGCCGGGAAACCGACTAGCTTGTGTTAAGATTCGGCACCTTTTCGCGGGCCTAAGGGCCCGATTCTCAAGGGTTTCTCACACGTCAGGGGACACGGGGCATGGACATCGCCGAGCGCACGGTGAACGACGTCACCATTCTCGATCTGAAGGGCAAGATGACCCTCGGCGAGGGGGACGAGTTGCTGAAGGACAAGATCAACAGCTTGCTCGCCGGCGGACGCAAGAAGCTGTTGCTCAATCTCGAAGGGGTGCCGTACATCGACAGCGCGGGTCTGGGCGAAGTGGTGCGGACCTACACCACGGTGAGCCGGCAGGGCGGCAGTCTCAAGCTGCTCAATCTGACGAAGCGCATCGAGGATCTGCTGTCGATCACGAAGCTGCTGACGGTGTTCGAGACCTACGACTCGGAGACTGAAGCCGTCCAGAGCTACCGGTAAGGTGGAGCGGCGGTCCAAGCCGATGGGCGTTCTGGTCTCGCTCAGGCCGGAACAGTGGACCAAGAACTTCATTGTTTTCGCGGCGCTGATCTTCGCGCGCCGCTTGCTCGACCCGGCCGCCGTCGCGCTCGCGTTGGCGGCCTTTTTGACTTTCTGCGGGCTCTCCGGGGCCGTCTATCTCTTCAACGACGTCTCCGATCGCGAATCCGATCGACGGCACCCGCTGAAGTCGCGGCGTCCGATCGCATCGGGGGTCCTGTCGGCCGAGACCGCGCTGGGGTGGGCGGCGGTGCTGACGGGGGCCGGGCTCGGGTTGGCCTTCTGGCTGCAGCCCGGGTTCGGGTGGACGGCATTTGCGTACGTGGTGCTGCAGGCCGCGTATAGCCGCTGGCTGAAGCACATCGTCATCCTCGACGTGATGGCGATTGCCGCAGGGTTCGTCCTGCGCGCGGTGGGCGGCGGTCTCGTGATCTCGGTGCCGGTCAGCGACTGGTTGCTGGTCTGCACCATCCTGCTGGCGTTGTTCCTCGCCTTCAGCAAGCGGCGACACGAGCTCACCCTGCTCGCCGCCGGGGCGGCCGGACACCGTCGCATATTGGAGGAGTACGACCCGTATCTGCTCGATCAGATGATTGCGGTGGTCGCCGCCTCGACGCTGGTGGCCTACATCATCTACTGTCTGAGCTCCGACACGGCCGAGCGGTTCGGCACCCGGTGGTTGGTGCTGACTGTGCCGTTCCCGATTTACGGCATCTTCCGATACCTGTACATCGTCCATCGCAAGGACGGCGGCGGGAATCCATCGGCGATGCTGCTGAAGGATCGGCCGCTGCTCGCGTGCGTCGCGCTGTGGGGCCTCACGGTAGTCGCCATCATCTATCGGCCGTTCGGGTCATGACCCGCTCATGGCACGATCGACGGTCGCGATACTGAGAACGTCGCCGGCGACGGTCCTTCGGGACTATCACGCGCTGATGAACCTGGCCGGCTACCAGGACGTCCTGCCGAAGGACGTCGACACCGCGCTCAAGGTCAACATCTCCTGGCACTTCTTCTTTCCGGGCTCGTCCACGACGCCGTGGCAACTCGACGGCGTCACCCGGGCGCTGCTGGCGGATGGCTATGCCCGGGAGCGCATCCACGCCTGCCACAACCGCACGGTCGTCATCGACGCGCACCTCGGGGAACGCGAGAACAAGCAGCTGAACGTCGTCGAGGCCCACGGGCTGCGGAACATCCACCTGTACGAGGGCGACGAACCCTGGATCCACGTGCGCGACGCGGTCGGAGACCTCACGAAGCGGTTCCTCTGCCTGAACGACGTCTATCCCGACGGGTTCATGATTCCGCGCCGCTTCATCGGCGAGAGCATCATCCACCTGCCGACCGTCAAGACCCACGTCTTTACCACCACCACGGGCGCGATGAAGAACGCGTTCGGAGGCCTGCTCAACGAACGGCGGCACTGGACCCATCCGGTGATCCACGAGACGCTTGTCGACCTGCTGATGATCCAGCAGAAGATCCACCGCGGGGTCTTCGCGGTGATGGACGGCACGTTCGCGGGCGACGGGCCCGGTCCCCGCTGCATGGTGCCGCACGTGAAGAACGTGATCCTCGCCAGCCGCGATCAAGTGGCGATCGACGCCGTCGCCGCGCAGCTGATGGGCTTCGATCCCCTCGCCATCAAGTACATCCGACTCGCACACGACGCGGGGCTGGGCTGCGGGGATCCCCGCGAGATCCAGATAGTCGGCGACACCACCGCGGCCGCGGAGTCCTGGCACTTCGTAGGCCCCTTCCAGAAGATGACGTTCGCGGCGCGCATGCAACACCAGATCTACTGGGGGCCGCTCCGCAAGCCCATCGAGTGGTCGCTCAGGACCGTGCTGGCGCCGTGGGCCTACCTCGCCAGCGTGCTCTACCACGACAGTTTCTGGTATCCGTTCGTCGCGGAGGGCCAGATGAAACAGGTGCTCGGCAGTCCCTGGGGACGCCTGTTCGAGAACTGGGAACGGCTGACGCCCGACGCAAATGGCTTTGCGGAGGTGGGCGACGCATCCGCCGCGGTCACGCGGACGGGCCTGCGCGCATTTGTCCAGTCGCTCGGCATCCTGGGAACGTGTCTCAAGGAAGCACCCGAGTTTGCCAGCCGCCGCCGGCACCAGCCGCCGCGATCGGCGGCGTGAGGAGTTCCATGGCCGATTTCAACATCCGATCCGAGTCGGTGGACGTCGAGCAGATCATGACGCAGATCCGCGGGCGCATCGCGGAAAAGCGCGGAGTGGACTACACCGAGGAACAGATTCGAGAGCTCGCCACGGTGCGGCTCGAGAAGTTTCTGGATCCGAAGAACCTGCGGTCCGACCTGCTCGAACAGTTCCGCCGCAGTCGCCCTGCCATCAACGTCGGGCCCGAAGCGTTCCAGGCGCCATACACCTTCGACGACCAGACGTTGTTCGCCTCGCACCGGGCCCCGCTGCGATTCATTCGCAGGCTGCTGCTGCCCATCCTGAAGCTGTTCTTCAACCCGAACACGCTCAACCAGGTGCTCCACACCCAGGCGCAGTTCAATGTCGACATGCTGAAGCGGGACGCCACACGGCGGGTCGAGCGGGCAGAGTGGAATTCGCTTTACTACGAAGTGCTCCACAACCTGGTCCTCGAGACGACTCGGATGAGCATCGAGGTGAAGAACCTCCGGATGCGCGTGGAATCGCTCTCCAGCCGGCTGGATTTCAGCGAGCGCCGGGTCCGCGCCCTCGAAGGCGTGGTGCAGTACCGCCCCGAGGCGATGCGTCCGCGCGAGCGACGGGAACCGCTGCCCGAAGCCGCCGCCGGGGCCGCCACCGAGGGCGTCGTGGCCGAGGGCCTGGACACCGAGGCGGGCGGAGTTGCGCCTCGAGTCGAGAGCGAGGGCCTGGCGCGCCGCCGCCGTCGCCGGCGCCGAGGCCGCCGCGGACAGCGGGAGGGCTTCGCGGGTGCCTCGCCGGAGAGCGGCGCCGCCGTGGAGCCGGATGCCGATACCGCCGGCGACAGCGACGCTGAAACCGATGGGATGGACGCGGCTGACGCCGACCGCGACACGCCCCCTTCGTCTGACGAGCAGTGAAGGTCGCAGTCGTCGTTCAGCGCTACGGCGCCGACATCAACGGCGGGGCCGAGCTGCATGCCCGGTACGTCGCCGAACATCTGGCGCGGCACGTCGAGGTCGAGGTGCTGACGACCTGTGCGACGGACTACATCAGCTGGCGCAACGAGCGTCCGGAGGGAGTGGAGGCCGTTCATGGCGTCGCGGTGCGACGCTTCCCCGTCTCGCGCGAGCGCGAACCAAAGGAGTTCGCGAGCTGGTCGACGCAAGTGTTCACCGCCACGCACTCGCTCGGCGACGAGCTGTCGTGGCTCGAAGCGGAAGGCCCGACCAGCCCCGCGCTGATCGACTACATCCGGCAGCACGCCGGCACCTACGACTTCTTCATCTTCTTCAGCTTCCGCTACTACCACGCGTTCCACGGCGTGCGGGCAGTGCCCGAGAAGGCCATTCTCGTTCCCACTGCCGAGCGGGATGGCGCCCTCGGCCTGGCCATGTTCCAGCCGATCTTCCGCGGCGTTCGCGCGCTGATGTACAACTCCTACGAGGAGCGCTCCCTCATCCACGCCGTTTCGGGCAACCAGGACGTGCCCGGCGTGGTCGTTGGCATCGGCTCCGACATCCCGGAGCGGCCCGACCCGGCCCGGTTCCGCCAGAAATTCGGCCTCCGCGATCGCTTCGCCATCTACGTCGGCCGCATCGACGAGAACAAGGGCTGCAAGGAGCTGTTCGAGTTCTTCGAGGTGTACTCGTCGGCCCTGGTCGACGGCGTCCACCTGGTGCTGATTGGCACGCCGGTGATTTCGATTCCGAAGCACCCGCGTATCCACCATCTCGGCTTTGTCACCGACGAGGACAAGTTCGACGCGATCGCGGCGTCCGAGCTCCTGATCATGCCGTCGTATTTCGAAAGCCTGTCGATGGTGGCGCTCGAAGCCTGGGCGCTTGGGCGGCCGGTGCTCGCCAACGCCGCGTGCGATGTGCTGCACGGCCAGTGCCTTCGCAGCAACGCCGGCCTGTTCTACCAGGGATTCAACGAGTTTTTCGAGACCCTGCGGACGCTCGATGGCACGCCGACGCTGGCTTCAGCGCTCGGCCACAACGGCCGCCAGTATTTCCAGCAGCATTACAGCTGGCCGGTCATCGAGCGCAAGTACACGGACATGCTTGACAGGCTGAGGCGCGAACCCTCGACCAGAGCCCCCGAGCCTACGCCCGGCTGGTGGGCGCGGCGCCGTCGCGTGATCGAAGCGGCCGAGCTCGTGGTGGCCCGGCTGCCCAAGGGCGCGGCCACGGAATTGCCGGGTGAACGACTGAGCGATCGGGTGGCGATTCCCGATTCCCGATCGGCGAGCGTCGATTCGACCCGACGATCCCCGGCCGTGGGTCCGCCGTCACCCGGCCCCGGCGCCGACCGACGCCCCGCGGCGCGGGAGAGCGGCCGGCTGCCCGATCGGCGCCAGGTCAAGGAATCCGCGAGCCCCCGGTCGCCCAATCGACCGCCTTCACCAGATCGACCGTCTCCACTCGAGAATGGCGCAAGCGCTCGCGGCCGTCGCCGCAACCTCCGCGGACGCCGACGCACGCCGGGAGACCGCTGATC
>DATLLC010000237.1:0-12476 GCA_035538015.1 Vicinamibacterales bacterium | reverse complement strand
AGGCGTATCTGGATGCGCTGGCAGGCACCGGCCACGTGGCCTGGTCGGCGCTCCAGCGCAAGCCCTTGAACGCCGGTGCCTCGGCGTACAAGCCCGTCGGCTCACCCGACTGCAGCAGCCGGTCGGGGCCGGGCGAGATGTACTCGTAGACGAGATGACCGGCAAAAGTAGCCGCCAGCGTTGTCCACAGCAGGAATCCCACCCGGGGCGGCCAGCGGACGAGGTCGCCGCCCGCCGCCGCGATCAACGCTACGGCGACGAAGAACAGGAGCCGCAGGGCGTGCACGTAGAAGATCTCCTGCACGAGCCCGTAGCACGCCATTCCGAGCAATGAGCCGAACGCGGCTGTCACGACTACGAGCTGCACGCGGCCCACCCCCGGTGCTCGGCGCGCGCGTATGGCCGTGACGGCCGCCGTTACGAAGATCGACAGGAGCAGCTCCAGGCCGACGGTGCCCGTGCCGGCCCACGTCTGCAGGTACACATCGTGGGCGCTCGCGGGATCCGGCACACGGATGCCGGAGCGGTAGAACGGGCCTCCAGGCCGGTCGAAATAGATGCCATAGCGATACGCGAATGACTCGTGGCCGGCGCCCATCACCGGGTGAAGCGACGCGATGCGGAGTCCGGCGAACGCGTACGGCAACCGGTCTCCGCTGGCGATTGATTTCAGTCGCGCGAGATAGGCCGACCGGTCGAACGCCTCGCCGGCCGGGTTCATCCGTGCCACCCACACCGAGAACAAGGCCGACACCACCAGGATGACTGCGGTCGCATAGAGCGCGCCACGCCACGGCCGGCGTCGTCCCGCCGGGCCCGCGTCGACATCTCGGGCCAGCACGCCTGACGTCACGATCGCGAGGTAGACGAGGACGATGGTCCCCGCCACCCAGCCGCCCCGTTGGAAGGTGATCAACAGGGCGAAGGCCGTCACCCCCGTCAGGATCGTGAGCGCGGCAAGCCGCAGACGGGTGGCGGACGAGCCCGCCAGCAGGACGAGCGCGTAGGGCAGCGCATACACCAGATACTGCGAAAACCAACCCGGGTTGCCGGCCACGGACTGCAGCGTGCCGGCCCGGAGCACCACCGAGCCTACGTCCTCGCGGCGCAACGGCTGAAGGCTCACGCCACCGCCGACCTCGAGCAGCCCCAGGCCGATCGACACGGTCGTGCCCACCACGACGGCCGCTGCCATCCGCACCGCCATGACGCGCGAGGCGCGGGCCTCACGCCAGACAATCAACGCCAGCACGAAGCCCTCGAAGGTCAGGGCAGCCGCGTTAATCGAAAACTCGCGGTGTCCCTCGGAGAGCAGCAGCCAGTTCAACGCCAGCAATGCGAGTTCGCGCGCGGACTGCGCCTGTCCGAAGAGCTGGGCGTGTTCGTGCGCGATGCTGGCCAGCGGCAGCGTGCTGAGACTGAGCAGTGCGGCGGCGACGAACAGCGACGAGAGCAGGAGGAGTGGCTGAGTGGCAATGGCCCGCCAGCTCGACCTCGGCGACGGCCGCGTGCGAAGGACGTAGGACGTCTGGAAGACTGCAGTCAGGACGACCAGCAGGACCGTCTGAGCGGTGCTGGGATGATGGGTTGCGAAGGGCAGCGCCGCCAGTAGCAGCGCCAGGGTCCAGCGGGGGCTCGACCAGGAGATGGCGGCGATCAGCAGGGACGCCACCGCGAGCACGGCAAGGGGATCGGTGGGCAGTCGCAGCTCCGCGGGTGAGGACGCCCGCCCATTATGGGGCAGGTCGGCTCCGGGCTCAGGGTTTGCCGGGCGCGGCGGGGGCCAGGCTCGGCATCTTCCCCTGCGACTCCAGGAGCCTCTGCGCCAGGACGTTGACCACGACCACGTCGTTGCGCAGCGAGCTGATGTAGGCAGCCTGCAGGAGCTGCTCCTTGCGGCCCTTCAGCGTGTTGGTGATGCCCTGCTTCACTTCGGGCATGCTGGGATCGCGCTGGCCGGCGGGCTCCTTTGCCACGAGCAGCACGAGGGTGTGGGTGCCACCCATGTTCACCATCGTGACGGTGCCCGGATTCGCCTTCAGGACGGCGTCGCGCAGAGGGGGCGGTGTCTTCTGCAGGGCCGACAGCGGCACGAAGCCGAGGTCACCGCCACGCTGCGCCGACTGGGGATCCTCGGAGAAGTCGGCGGCCAGCTCGGCGAACTGCGCGCCCTGCTTCAGCCTCGCCATCATCGCCTGCGCCTTGCTGGCGGCCTCCTGCGGCGTGCCGGCGTCGTTGCCGCTCCGGTTCGTCCGCTGCGGCTCGCGGGTGGGAGTGATCACGATCTGGGCAATCCGATAAGTGTCCTCGGGACGATTGAACTGCGCGATGTTGGCTTTGTGGAAGTCGGCGATGTCCTGGTCGGTAATGGTGATCTTGGACGACACTTCGCGCTCGATCACTTTCTGGGCCATCAGCTCGCGCCGCAGGCCGTCGCGCATGTCGGCCGCCGTGAGATTGCGGCGGTTCAACTCCTGTTGAAACTGTTCCTCCGGAATGTCCTTGCGCGCCTCCGCATAGGCCTGATCGAGCTCCGTGTCGGCGACCTCGATTTTCAGCTCCCGGGCCTTGTTCAACAGAATGTCCTGGACGACGAGGTCGTTGAGGACACTGAGCTTGGCCACCGTCGCCTCGTCCTCGGACTGCGTCGCGTTGGTCTGGGAGCTCCGCCGATAGGCCTTCTCGACATCGTCCCGCTTGATCTCGCGCCCGTCCACGACGGCCCAGGCGTCGGGCGAGGGAGGGGGAGGCGCGGCAGGCCTGGACTGGCACGCGGCTGCCACGACCGGCAGGACAAGCAGAAGGGCGATCTGGCGAGCGGGTGCGAAGGTCTTCATCCGATCCATTGTATCCGCCGTCACATGCGCTGTCGTCAGCCGCCGCGTCGTGCCCTTCGTGCTCGTGTTCGCGAGTCTTCGAAGCAGTGGCTATGGGAACAGCGCCTTGGCCAGCATCGCGTGAACGCCCTTGGTGTCGTCCACCGTCTGGCTGACGCGCAGATCCACCGCCGCGGAGCAGAGCACGTACGCGTCGTCGCGCGACAGCCCCTTTTCCGCGACGAGATATTCGATCATCTCGCGCGTGGCGATGCGCGCGGCCTCGTCGAGATCGACGTCGAGGCCCACCGTGATCACATGGGTCGCGGTCTCGATACGGGCGTAGCGAAGGGCCTTCCTCTTGTGGACGACGATCTGCAGCGTGGTCGCCAGCGAGGTCTCGATGGCGGTCCCCGACACTTCGCCGTCCCCCTGGGCGGCGTGACCATCGCCGATCGACAGCAGGGCGCCGCTCACGTGCACCGGCAGGTACACAGTGCTTCCGGCGCCCACCTCCTTGATGTCGAGATTGCCAACATGAAATCCGGGTGGTCCGCTCGACACACGCCCGGAGAGAGCCGGCGGCGCGACACCAATCGAGCCGAAGAAGGGTCGCAGCGGCACCTTCACGCCGGGAGCGAACGTGGCGGTACGGCCGCCAGGATCGAACCGTACCAGCTTGAGATAGGCGTATGGGAACTCGGCCGGCAGGGTGCCTCCACCTGGAAGAAAGCCGATGACCCCGTACGGGTGCAGGTAGTCGATGGAACCGATCCGCACCTCGAGAGAGTCACCGGGCTCCGCGCCGTTCACGAAGATGGGACCGGTCAGCGGATGAGTGCCTGGGCCGCGCACCTTGACACCCGCCTCCACTGCCTTCAGCGCGTCCGGGATCTCGACGTCGGGCACCCCGGCCAGCCGCAGCCGCTCGAGGCCGCGGGCCACCATGGTCTCCACCCGCACGCGATCGCCGGAGGCTATCGTCAACACCGGCTTGACGGCCGCGTCGTAGTAGCCCCAGTGCACGTGGTGCGGCGCCAGCGGGAGGTCGTGTGCCTGCTGCGCGCCGAGCACCAGTACTCCGCCGGCCAGCATGATGCCAACGCTACCAAGGGCCAGGGACCAGCAACGAGAGAGGCGAGGCATATGTCGGCGGAGTGTACGACAGGTCCGACAGGTGCGCTCAGATGCGAGCGGTGCGCTCCGGGGCGAGCGGGTGCAGTATCATCCCGGCCATGAGCGCGAAGCGCCAGTACGTGCGTCAGCCCGGGCCGTTCGACGGGTCCTGGAGCGGCGCCGATGGCCATCACGACTGTCGCATCACCTATCTCAACCCGGGCGGATGTTTCGTCGACAGCCCGGGGGCGCCGCCTCCGGGCACCGCCGTCACGATTTCGGTTCTCTTCGAAGAGACGCGCTTCACTGTCCCCGCGGAGGTGGTCTATGTCGATCCCACGCAGGGCTTCGGCGCCCGGTTTCTGCCGTCCGATCAGGCGCGAGCGCTCGCCTACAAGATGGGGCCGACCGAGCCTGGCGGCTACACACGCTGAGATCGCCGTTCCGCGACCCTGCTAGTGGAGCGTCTCAGCGATTTCCATCGCGTCCTGCGGCGGGCTCGGGGAGCAATTCCGGGCCGTTCCTACGGAACGGCCCCAGTGGAAATCGACCATACATCCCACTAGAGTGCAAGGCATGCGCTCGATCGGAATCGCCGCAGTGATCGGCGTCATCGTGCAGGGCGGCTGCGCGCGGACCAGCGAGCCGGCGCCTCCCGTGACGCTGGAGCAGCTGGCCAGGACGTCGCTGGCCCGGATCGAAGGGCGCGTCTCGTTGCCGGGTTCTGAAGACGGACGTCGAAGTCCTCGGCGACGAGTGGGGCGTGCCACACATCTACGCGCAGGGTCTGGACGACCTGTTCTTCGCACAAGGTTTCGTGGTGGCCCAGGATCGACTGTGGCAGATGGAGCTCTGGCGCCGCACCGGAGAAGGCCGCGTCGCGGAGCTGGTCGGGCCGGCAGGCCTCCCGCACGACCGGCTGATTCGGCTGTTCAAGTTTCGCGGACCCTACTCGGATGCGGAGTGGGAGCGGTATCACCAGGAGGGCCGCCGCATCTTCACGGCCTACGCCGCCGGCGTCAACGCGTTCATCGGCGCGGCCGGCGATACCCTGCCGGTAGAGTTCATGCTCACCGGCACGCGGCCCGAGCCGTGGACCGCGGAGCAGCTGCTGCAGCGCGCGCGAGTGAGCGACTCGCTCGGGGATGCCCGCGCCGAGCTCGCCCTCGCGCGCAGCGTGGCGACGCTCGGCCTGGCCGAGGCGAACCGGCGTGCACCAACTGACGTGGGCGACCGTCTGACGGTGCCGGACGGCCTGGACGTGTCGCTCATCACCGACGACGTCCTGAAGGCGCTCGACGGCGACATGTACGGCAACCTCCCCCGACCCGAGGTGCTCCCGGCGTACCGTGACCTTGCCGGCACCCGTGCCTCGATCGACATGGGCGTGTCCGAGACCTCACCTGGCAGCAACAACTGGGCGATCGGCAGCAAGTTGACCGGCACTGGCACCGCCATCATGGTCGACGATCCGCATCGTCAGGTGACCAACCCCGCCCACCGCTACCTGCTCCACCTGAACGCGCGCGGATGGAGCGTCGCGGGCGCGACGGAGGCGCCGCTGCCCGGGGTGATCCGCGGCCACAACGGGCGTGTGGCCTGGGGCCGAACCGCCACCGAGACCGATCAAGCGGACGTCTACGTCGAGACCATCAACCCGGCCAACGCCAACGAGGTGCTGTTCCAGGGCAAGTGGGAACCGCTTCGGGTGGTGACGGAGGAGATCCGCGTCAAGGGCGCGCCCTCACAAACCGTGGAGCTGAGGTTCAGCCGTCACGGGCCGATCTTCTACGAGGATCGCGCGCACCACGTTGCCTACGCCTTGCGCTCCCAACTGAGCGAGCGCGGCACGGCAGAGTACCTCGGCGGCCTGCGCCTCGATCAGGCAACGACGGCACGCGATTGCCTGACTGCGGCGAACTTCATGCCGATGCCGCCGACGAACCTGGTGTGTGCGGACGCGGACGGCAATATCGCCTTCCGCGTCGCCGTCTTCGCGCCGGCTCGAAAGGGATGGAGCGGCCGCCTGCCCGTGCCCGGAACGGGCGCCTACGAGTGGGACCCTGAGCCGCGCACGGATCTGCCATCCGAGTACAACCCCGATCGCGGCTACATCGCCACCGCGAACAACAACACGCATCCGCGGGACTTCGCGCCGCCCTACGCGTATTACCCCGCCGGCGACCGCTACCGCCGCCACGAGCGCATCGTCGAGATGATCACCACCGGCCGGTCGTTCTCGATCGACGACATGCTGCGGATGCTGCGCGACTCGTTCAACACCGAGGCGGCGGAGGATCAGCGACTGTTCCGCGGCTGGACCAGCGACGACGCGACCGTGGAGCGCGCCCGGGCGCTGCTCGAAGGCTGGGACCAGGTGATGGATCGCACCAGCGCCCCCGCTGCCCTCTACATGGCGTGGCAGGACGCGGCGGACCTCAAGGCCGCACGCAAGGGCAAGAGCGGGCGCGACGCGGTAATCGCCGGGCTGCGCCGGGCCGTCGACGATCTGACCAGAGCACAGGGCGCGAACTGGGCCGACTGGCGCTGGGGCCGCATGAACCGGAGCGAGTTTCCGCACTCGGTGGCAAGTGCCTACGATCTGCCGGCCATCGAGCGACAAGGCGGCGCGGGGACCGTGAACGCCGTTGGCGCGGTCTACCGTCTCGTGACCAACTTCAAGGATCCGGACGCGTCCATGGTGACGATCGGCCCGGGTAACTCCGGTCAGCCCGGGAGCCCCTTCTACGGCAACCTGCACGAGACGTGGGGCCGCAACGAGTTCTTCCCGCTGCTGTTCACGCGGCCGGCGGTCGAGGCAAAGACGCGCTACCGGCTGACGCTCGTGCCGGCGCGCTGATCGAATCGACGTCGGCGACTATCGGAACGTTGCCTGCACGGTGAGTGCGGCAGTACGTGGCGCGCCAAAGTGGGTGCCGCTGAAGGGGTTGCCAAAGTTGTAGGCGTAGTCGCGGTCGAACAGGTTGAGCACCGACCCGCGCAGGAGCACCTCCACGCGATCGCGGTCCACGAGCGGCAGCGTGGCGATCAGCGAAACCAGGAAGCGCGGCTTCACGCGGCCGCGATCGAAATCCACGAGCTCGGCCCCGGGCCGCTCTTCCAGCGCCTCGTCACCTTCCTCGTCGCGCTGCAGCGGGGTGCCGCTCTCGTAGCGGGCCGACCCGGAAACGGTGAAGCCCGACGAGCCGTGCTCCCAGGTCGCCCCTCCGGCTACCGTCACCCGTTGATCGTGATCCGGCAGGAACTCTTCACCCGGCTCGATCGACGCGATGTCGTCCTCGAGGAACAGCCCGCCGGTGATCGGGGCAGTCTGAACGACCTTCCCGACAGAGCTGCTGGCATAGCCGGACCAGCCGCGCCAGCGCGGCACTTCGAGGCGGAGGTCGAATCCCTGAGCCCGTCCCTTCGCCACCGCGTTGGGGAACACCACAGTCGTTCCGAAGAACACGTTCGGATCGGCAGTGCTGCGCCCGTTGCGCTTCCAGTACGCGGCGTCGAGGCGCCACCTCTGGAACTGGTGCTCGAGACCGGCCTCGAACGCCCACTGACGCTCGGGTTCCACGGCAGCGCCTCCCTCGGCCACGTCGGTGACGAAGGGCGACAGTTCGCGTGCGGCTTCCGAGGACGAGAGCAGCAGGTACTCTGGTTGTGGCGGCTGGAAGAAGCGGCTCGCGGACGCACGCACGATGGTCCCGCTCGTCAGCTGAAAGGAGGCGCCCGCACGTGGGCTCCATTGGTGACGGTCCAATAAGAGCCTGCTCTGGTCGAAGCGCACGCCGGCGCCGAGCGTCGCCCGCGCGCCCAGCCGCCAGGTGTCCTGCACGTAGGCCGACCAGAGATTTCGCCTGGCCCGATCCGCGAAGGCAAACGGATTCGTGGCGTCGTGGTCGAGGGCTCCCTCGCTCAGGCCGGCTTCCTCGCCTTCCTCCGGATCGGTCACGAAGAACCCGAAGTCTTCCTGGAGATCGAGCGCCTGGCCTTCGATGCCCGCCTTGAACAGGTGTCGGCCTCGCTGATGGGTCACTCCGGCGACCCCGCCGGTCCGGGCGAGCTGGCGATCGGATTCGGCGAAGAGCGGCACATCGAGCTCGCTCCCCTCGAGCTCCACTCCGCTGCGGCGATGGTAGGCGGCAACGTGCATCACGGTGCCGTCCGACCACACGCGCTGCCAGGAACCCGTGACGGAACCATTCCACACCCGCTGCCGCTGGTCTTGCCCCGCTGCTTCTTGTTCGTCGGTGTTCGGCACCTCGTATCGGGCGCGGCCGATCGTCCACCCGAGGGTCACTCGATCGCGTGCGCCTTCGTCGTAGTCGAGGCCGCCTGACGTCGTGGCCTGCGAGCCGGTGTTGTGCAGGTTGTCGGGATGAACGGGGTCGAGAAACCGGCCGGACCGGAGGGAAGAGCCCACGAGTCTCAAGCCGACGCCTTGTCCGAGCTTGCCGCCAGCCATAGCGCCGAGCGTGCTGGTGGCATTACTGCCGAGACCGAGGTCCAGGGTCCCACGCCAGCGTTCGGTCGCAGGCAGCGACTGCACCTCGATGACCCCACCGGCCTTGTAGCCGAACTCCGGAGCCACATAGCCGGTGATGACGCTGATCGACGCCAGCGATTGCGTGTCCGGGGCGTTGCCATTGAGCGCGTCGAGGCGCTCGTACACGGGCACGCCGTCGATCACATACAGGAAGCCGTCATCGACACCACGGGTGTGGAGGAGGCCGTTATCCTCCGTCGCCCATCCCGGCAGGGTGGCAATCGCGTCCTGCAGCGAGCGGCCCCTGATGCGCGCCGGCGCCGACGCCAGCGATTCGCCGGCCAGCGACAGGCGAACAGAGCCCGCATCGATGGCGCCCTCCACCTGGACGGCCTCCGACACGCGGGGGGGCAGCCGGATGAGCACCTCGAGCGGCAGCGCGGCCTCAACGGTGAACGACAGCGATGCCGCGTGTTCGGCGGCCCCTGACGGCCGCGTGCGAATGGTGAACCGGCCGGGCGCGACGCCGGCGAACACGAAGCGTCCGTCGGCAGCAGTCGTGGACTGCTGGAGGACCGCTCCGAGCGGGTCGGTCAGCTCGACGGCAGCGCTGGGGACAGACCGACCGTCGGCGTCGATAACGGTGCCGTGGATACGCGCGGCTTGCTGTTGCGCGCCAACACGCGCGAGCACGACCAGCGCGAAGGCGACGATCAGGCAAAGGCGACGGAACACGCCGGACGATGATCGCACGCGCTACTGCACGGCAAACGCGAGCAGGACATTGCCGGGCCGGCCCAGCCAGCGGCCGTAACCCGAGCCCGTGTACAGCATGCCACCGGCAATCGTCGGGCCGGGGCCGTCGATCGATCCGCCGGACGCACGGACGCCGTTCACCGTGTCGAAGTCACGCACGGTGTCGAAGTCCCAGATGATCCGGCCGTCTCCGGTGTCGTAGGCGCGGATGTGGCCATCGACGGAGCCCGAGAACACGACGCCGGGAATCACGCTGATGGCGGCCGACTGCGCGCCGGTGCAGCCAAGCCCGCCCTTGCACGTCAGCGCCGGGGCGGGCGTGTGCCAGATGCGCTCGCCGCTGCCGACGCCGATGGCGTGCAGACCGCCGGCATCCGCGCGCGTCACGTCCGACACCGGCACGTACATCACCTGCTCGTCGGCGGCTGAGCCCCACTCGATGCCGCCAAGCGCACTTCCCTGCCCTGCCCGGTATTGCCAAACGACCGCGCCCTTCTTGTCCGGATCCATGCCGTAGGCGACGCCGGACTTCTGGCCGATGACGATCACGCTGCGGCCATTCGCCAGCCTCCGCAGGATGGGCGAGTTGCCGAAATCGAAGTCCG
Source organism: Vicinamibacterales bacterium (assembly GCA_035538015.1). GTDB lineage: Bacteria > Acidobacteriota > Vicinamibacteria > Vicinamibacterales > UBA2999 > VFZN01. Next base: position 2,688 of record DATLLC010000237.1, on the reverse strand, counting down.
GACCGACATCGTCCGGGCAGTTGTCATTGTCCGGCCGGCAGCCCACCACGAACGAGTCCTTCGGGGTCACTTGCGACACCCATTGGATGGCACCGGTCTCGAGTGACATGGCGATGACGGCATCGCTCGTTGGCGCGGCCGGGTCCGTATAGGCGTTCCCAGTCGCGGCGTAGAGGAGCTTGCGCCCCACGTCCACGGTGGGCGCGGCCCAGACCGCGGCGCCGGCCGGCTTCCAGAGCGGCGTGCCCGCGGCGTTCTTGCCGGCCATCGTCGGCGCCTCGGGAATGGTGTACGTCTTCCACAGCTGCTTGCCAGTGTTCGCGTCGATGGCGACGATACTGCCGCGGAAGGTGCAGCACGGGTAATTGGGGCGCGCACCGGGCAGTTCTTCGAGGGACGATACCGGCACGTAGAGCCGGCCGTCGACGAGCGTCGGCCCGCCGGTGATACGCGCCGCGGCATGATCGTCGACCTTCAGCGACCAGATCCGCTCGCCGGTGAGCGCATCGACCGCGTGGACGTTGGCGCGGAAGTCGCCGAAGTACGCGGCGTACTTCACCGGCCGCGTTCCGGCAATCGGCCCGACGCTCACCGCGCTCCGGACGCCGGCATCGGCCTTGAACTGCCAGTACGTGCAGCCGGTCGTGGCATCCAGGGCATAGACGGTGCCGTTCTCACTGCCAAAGAACAAGCGGCCGGCAAACACGGTGGGTTGGGCCGTCATGGCGGTGCCACCGGGAATGCCGAACGCCCATTTCAGCGTCAGCTTGGGGACGCTCCGCGTGGTCAGTCCGGCGGCCGCGGCCGGTTGGAATCGAGCGTTGGTCGGATCGTTTCCCCACCCGTTCCACCGCGGCAGCTTCGACGGATCGGGCAGCGCCGCGGGCTGGGTGGCGCAGCGCCCGAGCGTCGGATCCGCGGGTAGCGACGCGATCGGCGACAGGAAGGCCGCAATCGCAGCCTTCTCGACCGCGGTGATGCCGGTGGCCATCGGCGCCATCGATCCGCCGGTAGAGAGCGCGGCGACGATGGCGTCGCGGCTTCGCTCGCGGAGGGCCGCCCGCGAGGGGGCGCGCGTGGCTTCAGGCGACCCGGCCTCGGCGTCGTGGCACGAGGCGCAGCGGGCGCGGTAGATCGTCTGGCCCGGGCTCCCAAGTGTCGGCTCCTGCGCCAGTACAGCGATGGAGCCGAGGAACCCGCCGCCAGCCAAAGCCAGGGCCAGCACCAAGCGGGGACCACGGAGGGTGGGTCGTGAAGTCATCTGCGGACCTTACACCGAATCCGCATCGATCACAGCCGCTCGACAAGCCGCATCGAGGGAACGATAATCCCGAGGCTTTCGGTTGCAGCGGAGAGACCCCCAATGCCCTTTCGCAGCCCGTTCCCGGCCGTCTCGATTCCCAACGTACCGCTCACCGACTTCGTGTTTGGAGACATCGGCGCGTATCGGGATCGTACCGCGCTGGTGGATGCCGCCTCCGGGCACGCCATCACCTACGGCCAACTGGCCGAGGGCGTTCGCCGCCTGGCCGCGGGCCTCGCGCATCACGGCATCCGCAAGGGCGAGGTAATTGGCATCTACGCGCCCAACCTGCCGGAGTACGCCGTGGTGTTCCATGCCGTCGCGCGAATCGGCGCCGTGCTCACCACCATCAACCCCGCCTATACCGCCCAGGAGGTGGCCTTTCAGCTTCGTGACGCAGGCGCTCGTCTGCTGGTCACGACCGGCGCGCTGCTGTCCTGCGCGCGTGATGGGGTGTCTGCGGTCGAACAGCCAGTCGAGATCGTCACCATCGATCGCGTCGACGGCGTGCCCGCGCTGGACGACCTGGCCATCGACGCCGACCCTCCGCTGGTGGCCATCGACCCGGCCAACGACATCGTCGTGTTGCCGTACTCGTCGGGGACCACCGGCCTGCCGAAAGGCGTGATGCTGACGCATCGCAACCTGCTTGCCAACCTCGTACAGATCGATGCCATCGAGACCGCCGAGATCCGGGCGCTGGTTGGCGTGCTGCCCTTTTTCCATATCTACGGCATGGTCGTGGTGATGAACCTGGGCCTGCTGCGGGGCGCCACGTGCGTCACGATGGCGCGCTTCGATTTCGAGGCCTTCCTGCGCGTGCTCCAGGATTGGCCGATCGGGCTCGCGCACATCGTGCCGCCGATCGCCGTCGCGCTCGCCAAGCATCCGCTGGTCGACCAGTACGACCTCTCGGGTGTGAAGTGGCTGTTCTCGGGCGCGGCGCCCCTGGGCCCGCCGCTCACCGAGGCCGTCCAGGCGCGGCTCGGCCTACGGGTGCGACAAGGGTATGGGATGACCGAGGCCAGTCCGGCGACGCACTACACCGTGCCCGGCGCCGAACGGCCCGGCAAGATCGGCCCACTCATGCCATGCACCGAGGGCCGGACCGTCGATCCCGAGACCGGCGCGGACCTCGGCGTGGGCCAGGCCGGAGAGGTGTGGGTGCGCGGGCCCCAGGTGATGAAGGGCTACTTGAACAACCCCGAGGCCACCGCCCGTACCGTGGACGCCGACGGGTGGCTCCACACCGGCGACATCGGCATCGTCGACGAGGACGGTTATCTGGAGATCGTCGATCGGCTCAAGGAGCTGATCAAGGTACGCGGGTTCCAGGTGGCGCCCGCCGAGCTCGAAGCCGTCCTCCTGAAACACCCGAACATCGC